>DASUNM010000023.1:642762-964143 GCA_036277115.1 Pyrinomonadaceae bacterium | reverse complement strand
GTTTTGATGAAGCAGTGGTCGAAGCGATCCAATCCTGCCAACCCCATCGAATCGCGACTATCGATCGGGATCTGCGCCGGCTCGCTGGTGAGTGTGGTTATCGATCGATGCTGGTGGCCTTAGGTGTAATTGAAGATACCCGGCCGGCGTGCGAAGTCCTCAGTTACGAAGGACCGTTCGGCGTCGGATATCTTGTGGCGCAGCTGGTTGCTTCCGCGTCCACGTCCGAAGCTATCGCTCAAGACCTTGCGGACGATCAACCGCCCGCTAACGACCACCCCACGCGGGATGCCCGCGCGGGGACCCCGGTTGCAGGCGGTCCTGACTTCATTCCCGCGCTCGCTCGCCGCACAATCGAGTCCTTTATCACGACTGGAGAAGTCATGCGTGTCACTGGCCCAACCGCTGCCGCAGGTGGTACTGACCTGCTCGGCGCTCGGGCCGGCTGCTTCGTTTCGATCAAGACTCACGACGGCGAATTGCGCGGCTGCATCGGCACAATCGATCCGGTCAAAGACTCACTCGCCGAAGAGATCATCGCGAATGCGGTCAGCGCTGCCACCCGGGATCCGCGCTTTCCCCCCGTGCGCGCCGCCGAACTCCCGAACCTGAAATATTCGGTCGATGTGCTTTCAGCGCCTGAGCCGTGCACGCCTGGTGATCTGGATCCAAAAGTCTACGGCGTGATCGTGGAAGATGAATCGGGGCGTCGCGGACTCTTACTCCCCGCTCTCGAAGGTATCAAAACGGCGGCAAAACAATTAGAGATCGCTTTACAGAAAGCCGGCATTCCGTCCGGCGCGCCCGTCAAACTGTTTCGCTTTCGCGCGGACAGACATTCTGAGTAACCAGAATCACTTCACCGTCAGCGTCATCTTCGCAAAGTATTCCGTCAGGTTGCCGTTATGCGTGAGCACTTCGCGTTTGCCCCAGGCAATGATGTAAACGCTGAAGGTTCCGGCAGGCAACTTCAGCATGTTATTGGTGGTAGCGTAGAAACGATTCTTCTCGCCGATATTCTGTTGGTACTCATTGATGAACTCAACGTCTTTGCCGTCCGGGCCTTGCCGGTGAAAAATGATGCCAATGAAATCTACGCCGACCGGGGTGGGGTTCTTAAACAGCACGTCAAAGCCGACATTAGCTTGCCACTGGTTCGATCCACCGACGCAGTTCCAGTCGTCATCGACGGTCTTGCAGATCCAAACCTGACCCTGACCCGCAGCGGTGTTGCCTGCGGCGCGCGGCCCCACTGTGTCCGCGCCGACGTTAAAATCCGTCGTGGCCCACACCTGCGCTTTGTTGTAAAAGTTCACGAGGCGCACGAAATATTTTCCCGGTGTATTAATTGTCAGTTGCGCGTAAGCGGTGGTGTGATTCGGCGAGACTGAATAGTCGATGTACTGCACATGCTCGCCGTCCGCGTTGTCTTTTGTCACCAGAAACGTCACGCCGGCGCCCGTCGGCACCTTTGGAAACGAGTAGAGGATATGGACGTTGCGCAGCGTTCCTTTCGGACTGAACGTTTTCGTCGGATTTACGCATGCCGCCGTTTCAACGACGCTGCCGCCGTACTGGTTCTTAGTGATATTCAAGTCTTCGCAGGTTTCCAGTTTGTACTGAGCGTGTGCCGCTGAGGCGAAGACGAGCGAAATGAAAAAAACGAGACAGAACCGGCGAGTAAACATAAGCGAGCCTCCCAAATTGCGGCGGATGTTAACGCTTGACCTGGCGATCGTCAATCGGGCATAGCGCCCAGCACATCAGTTGGTTCTCGAATAGAAGCGGCCGTTCCAGCGATAGACGATCCGGCGAAGCTTGCGGCCGTCAGCATTGATCGGGCCGCGTTCGTGTTCTTCGTAAGCGCTGAAACCCCGCACGAGTCTTCGATTGCGGATGATACCCAGTTCACTCGCATTGGCAGGCAGGTTGAGATCTCCAGGCTCAGCCAAGAGCATAGCCGAGTGGACTTCGTTCGTCAGGCGGCCATCGATACGAAAGATTCTCTTCGGGATTGCACGTCCGGAACGGTCGATGGCAAAGAAATAACTGACCAGCGATGGCGGCATACTGTTGCCGGTTGTCACTTCGATAACTCGCTGGCCATTCAGCTTCGCGAAGTTAATGCCCACCGAATTGTCAGCGCGCGAGTAATAACCGTCCAGCACCTGAGTCGCGAACACGCGGCCATCGCTTCGATGAAGCACAAATGCATTTGCGCCGTTAAAGCCTGGCTGGTAACACGGATCGGCAATCAGTACGAGGCGCGTTTGTTCATCGCCAAAAAGCCACGTGGAAAGATCTCCAGTGCGCCAGCGCGCTTTCTCTTCCTCGCTTAACTCGCCGGCGCCGGCGTGAAGTTCACAAGCGTTCAACTCGGCCACGCTTGTCTCCCACCAGTCCGGATCGGTAAACGAAAATAGCGTTTGGGCCACACGCGCGAGCGCCGCGCGTCGTCGCGGCAGACGCAGAATCCGGCTGTCACTGTCGATCAAACTTTCCGAACACTGGTAGGTGAGCTTGGGCGGTGGGCGCACGGCGGCGAATGCATTTTCGCTGCACACAGGAATGGCCTTGTCCTGAGCAAAGGCGGGCGAAAAGAGCAAACCGGTTTAAGAGGAGCGGCAGCAACGCTCGGGCAGCATTCATTGATTCACCTGACAGGGCAGTGACGTCGAACGTTATTCAAACTGCTTTCTGAATTCAGCGAATTGCCTCGCCAGCTCCTCAACCTGCTGCTTTAGCATTTGCACCTGCTCTTCGAGTTGAGGAGCGCGGGCCGAGTCAGCGCGTCGTGCCGGCTGTTCCGCGGTGGCGGCTTCCAGGTGTGCCAGGTCCGGCTCGCCTGAGAGCAGATGAACATAGCGAGCATCTTTCTGTCCCGGCTGTCTTGGCAATTTCACCACGAGCGGTTCGGATTCGCGCGCACTGAGCCCGCGCAACGTCTCGTCAACTTCTTCCAGTCCAGAGAACTCGTGAAGGCGAGAGCCGCGCGTGCGAATTTCGCCGACGGTCTGTGCCCCACTCAACATCAGCACGCACATCACCGCGAGTTCCGCCGGATTGAGTTGCAGAATCTCAGGTGCGACATGCTTGAACTTCGGTACGCGGCTCGTGCTGCCATGAAAGACGTAAGCGAGGTTCCGGTCGCGCAAACTGTCGAGGGCGCGTTCGACTTCTGGTTCGGTGAGCGACATCACCGGATTACGATTGTTCTTCTGATTGCACGCAGCGGTGAGTGCGTGAAGCGTCAGCGGATAGTATTCGGGCGTCGTGATCTGCTTTTCGATCAGCGAGCCAAGGACGCGGATTTCGGTTTCGGTAAGCAGCGACACGCGCGCATTATACCGACTGCCCGGGTTCCGATCCTATTTCACGATTTCAAAATCAATCATTTGCCATGCGACGCGGGGCTTCTCTTTTCCGGAAGATTGCTCCCGGACCACAAGCTGAAGTTGGTACTCGCCGGCAGGCAGCTTGCCAAGCTTTAGGCCGCCGCCGGTTGAGATTCGTTTCAAATCGCTCTGGCCGGTGAAGTCAATCGGCTGCGGCTCACCCTCATGAACAAGCTTTCCATCCTGAAAAACTCTGGATTGGGCGGTGAGCGATGCCCCAGCCTTGTCAGTTCGCGCATTGTAAATAATGTAGCCGAACCAGAGGTTGGATTCTGGTGGGAAACGGCGAATGGCGGCATTTCTCAAATCAGTGACCAGCGAGTTGCTGCTGTTTGCTTGCGCCTCAAGTGAGACGGTGATGCCTGACAACGTCAGCACGTTCTTCTTCAGATCCGGTACCTCGACAAATTGCCGCGCCGTTCCGATCTGAGATGAATTTGCATCGCGTACGGCGACGCGGAATTGATAAGCTCCCGGCTTCTTCAGCGGGACGTCAAATTGGTAAACCAGTCCGTCAGCCCTTAGCCGATCCAAGTCTTTTTCATCGACACGAATCGAGCGCGTTTCGGTGAGTTGTTCGATGACGTTGCCGTTATCACCAAAGACGATTGCCGCCAGGTTCAAGGTGGCCGTTTGCTGTCCCCCAGGTTCCTTAATGAACTCCAAATCTTGTGCGGAGAAATGAATCAAGGAACGCAGCAACGAGCCCACCTTTGGCGCCGCGGCGAACAGCGCGGTCAAATGCACTTCAACATCCGAAGCGCCCAACGGCGACATCAGTGCCATGTTCAGGCGATCGTGACCCGTTAATTGCATCGGGCGCGTATCCTCGTCCGTCATGCCGTAAAATCCGGATCGCGTACGTACCGTTAGGCCCGGGCGTTTCACTCTGACCGTAATTTTGTGAAAGCTGCGATTGAACGTCGTCTCAGTCGGACGATAACCGATTAGATAGTAACCAGTCTGGTCTTCAGTGATGCGCCTGAAATAGTTGTTGGAGTTCTTGATGACGAAGCCGCCTGTCTCTCTCGCCAGATAGTCCTGACCGGCGCGACTGTCCTGAAGCCAATGACTTTGGGCTCGCAACGCCTGAAATGGCTGATCACCCG
The DNA here is from genome assembly GCA_036277115.1 of Pyrinomonadaceae bacterium. Classification (NCBI taxonomy): domain Bacteria; kingdom Pseudomonadati; phylum Acidobacteriota; class Blastocatellia; order Blastocatellales; family Pyrinomonadaceae; species Pyrinomonadaceae bacterium. Next base: position 959,639 of record DASUNM010000023.1, on the reverse strand, counting down.
CGGGTCTGGGATTGGGATTGGAAAAAGTATCGATGGGCGCCATCATGAAAGGCACTAAACCGCGAATGTCCACGCCGTAAATCACCACTGACGACCGAATCGCCAGTTCCGCGAGCCTTTGTACGCCGCGGTAGTTGCTGAACATTGAACGACCGTCACCAATTGACGATATGGTGTCCCGCGTGAGAAATGAGCTGCGGTCTGGCGGGAGACCGAACATTGTGTCGCGCGGAAAATGCTCAGAGAGCAGAATCATTGACTTGCGCCCCGGGATTTCTCGCATGCCGAGCAGAATAAACCGTAACACCCGCAGGCTCTGTTCCAATGATTGTCCGGCATATGCCCCGCCGCGACTGCCACCCGCCAGCGAATCCATACCTGAAGGAAACATTGAAACACCCAGGCGACTCGCCGTGCTGTAACGAAAATTTTCAACCGCGCGCAGCAGAATCCGCTTATCGTTCGTGAACTGTTGCAACGCGCCGACTTCGCCTCCGGTGCGAATAATGGCCACCAGATCGTTGGGCTGCATTTCCTCTTCAATGAATTTCCGGATCTGTTTTCTTACTTGTCCGATCGTGCCGGCGGAGCTGCCGATATCATCGTAAACGAATGCAATCGTGCGGTGCGGTTCGTTGGGTTTGAATGTCGGTGGGGGCGCCATCACCGCGTTTTTCGCTTTAGCCGAAGCTACCGTGCCCGTCGTGGACTGATCCGCGGGTTTCACCATTGAGACAAACGAGAAGCTCTTGATGAACTGGGGCTTTCCATCCTCAAGGACTTCAAAATCGTCCTCCGTGAGACCAGTTACCAGCTTGTTGTCTTTTGTTACGACCGCGTCGATCTGCACCAGATTCGTGGTGATGCGCACGACCTCATCGTCGTCCTCTGATTGACGTTTGTCCTGCTGAGACGGATCAACGGGGGTGGTGACACGCCAGGGCGCGGGTGGATCCTGTTTCGGCGGTTGTTGCGCGCGTACCGGCAACACTAACGCCGCGACGACTAACGTAAGAAAAGCTTTCCAACGCATGTTCGTTACCTCCAGGGAAGAGCACTAAGCAGGACAGCAGGAATAGCAGGAGAGGCTGGTTCAGGCACCACTGAACGAATTAGAGCACTAACCCCTCAAAGAGGCAACTAGCGTTAGTTGCGGATAGGTTCCGAATGGTGCGACGCGCTGGGCGATCAGCTGCTTCCGGATTCTTTCTTATTCACGCTGCCGAGTCCCGTCACGCTCTTATTCACGACCGGTGGATTTCCGCCATAGGTAACTTGTCCGACGCCCGAAACTGTGACGTCGAGTTGCTGGCTCGCATAGACATCGACGTGCGCGGCTCCGGTGACCGACACCTTTGCACGCTCGGCGCGTAGTTTCCCGCTGTCGATCTCGCCGGCGCCGGTTGAGCTTATCTGGATGAATTTGGTATCGCCCGTGGCTTCAATTCTTCCGGCGCCCTGCCAACTGATACTGAGTTGGTTGTTCTTCACGTTCGCGACTTCAATGTCGGCCGCTCCCGTCGAACTGATTGCTTCAAGATCCGAAAGCGTTATGCGCACGGCGATCGCTTGCGTCGCCGAATACGAGCCGTCGTTATAAATGCGGAGAACCCCGTTGCGCACGTCAGTTTTGACTAACGGCAGAAGATTATCGTCACCTTCGATCTCAAAACTGGCTTCCTTCTGACAGGTGACCCGGATTTCAAAAGCGCCGTTGGTTTCGATCGACTTGAAAGCCGGCAAGTCTCGCTTCTCAGCCTTGCGAACTCCGGAGCCTTGAACGCCTTTGCCGAAATGGCGACAGGCGGAGAATGTGAATAGAACGGCGACCGTTAAGATTGAAACCAATAAACGTTTTCGCATTTTCGAGTCCTCTTCGATTGGAAACGGGTTAGCATTGGCCGCGGTCTGTTAGGAGCGCAATATTTATAGTTCACCGTCTGGAAGAATCTCCAGCTCCGGAGGAGCGACAAGATTCATTACGCTCGATCTGGGCTTTCGGTTCTGAGATTGAGCTGGAGTTATAAACATTTTCGTGCCTAACGGCAACAATCTTTCCGGGTCTCCGTGGATCTCTGTGTCTCAATGGTGGAATCTTCGCGGGAGGCTCACCACAGAGACACAAAGATCCACAGAGAAACACAAAGGGACAACCTCCCGAATGCTTCCGAAGCTATCGCAGACACATCATCGTGCCCTGCATCGTGGCGATCAATTCTTTTTCAGAATTCGCGCCCGTAGCAAAAACATCCGCGCGTACGACAGTCAGTGTTCGCCCGGCCTTGATGACTTCCGCGCGGGCGACAAACAATTCACCACGCGCCGGCCGCAACAGATTCACTTTGAATTCAATACTCAACACGCGCGACCCGGCGGGCATTAGAGTGTACGCCGCGTAACCGGCCGCGGAGTCCGCCACCGTCGTGATCACTCCCGCGTGAAGATATCCGTCTTGCTGAGTTAGATCCGCGCGAAACGGCAACTCAATTTCCACGACGCCGGGTTCGACCCGAGCCAGCCGTGCGCTAATCAGATTCATGATCGCTTGTTGCGCGAAGCTGTTTGTGACATCAGCCGCAAAGTGTGGATTAGGAGCGTTGGCACCAGCCATGTCGAGGTTTTCACTTCTATGGGACGATTTCAAAATCGATCCATTGGGTCGCGGTACCCAGCTTTTCGTTAGCGAGCCTGTCCGTGACGATAATTTGAAGAACATATTCGCCGGGTTTCAGCGAATTAAGTTGCAGGCCTCCGCCCGCGCTAATGCGGTCAAGGTCCGCCTGACCCGCAGTATCGATCGCCTTAGAAGCGCCCGCGTAAATGAGCTTGCCGTCGTGGAAAATTCTGGCCTCTGCGGTCAATGAGGGAGAGCGGCTCGTCTTGTCAATCTGGGCCATATAGACGACATAGGCATAAAAAAGATTTGAGCTCTGGCGGAAGCGCCGGATCGCGAGCTGGCCGATGTCAACCGTCTCTTGATCATCGCCGGCGCGGTTTTGGTCAGACCCTTGAGCTGCGACGGGTAGGCCGCCGGTTGAGATCGTGATTCCCGAAATCGCCACGCGTCTGGCGCGAAGATCGGGGACCTCGACAATTTGGCCGACGGTCCCGGTCTTTGACGACGTCGCATCTTGCACCGCAGCGCGGAATTGGTAAGAACCAGGCTTCTTAACCTGCATATCCAACTGATAAACGAGCCCTTCCCGTTGCGCTCGATCGTAATCTTTGCCGCTCAACCGCAGGGTCCTGGTCTCGATAACCTGGTCAACGACGCCGCCGTTGTCTCCGAAGAGTATCCCGCTCAGATTGAACTTCGCTTTGCGAGCGCCATCGGGTTGGTCGCTGAAAGTGAGCGCGTCAGGGTTGAAGTGAAGCAGGCAACGAACCGCTGAACCGGCCGATTTGGTGTTGGCGAAGAGAGCGGTCATGCGCAACTCAATGTCTACCTTGCCAAAGGGGGACATGAGGGCCGCGTTCAATTGGTCGCGGCTGGCCGGCCGGTTCGGCATTACCTCTTTATCGTTGAGGCCATAAAAGCCTTCGCGTGTCCGCAAAGTCAGGCCCGGCCGTTTTACCCGCGCCTTAATATTATGAAAGGCCCGGTTGAAGGTTTCCGCGCTCGGTCGATAGCCGATTAGATAATAACCTTCCTGATCCAACAGCACGCGGGGCAGCCCAAAATCGTTTGAGTTGCTAGTCAGAAAACCCCCGGTTTGCCGGGCCAGCAGCGACATGCCGCCACGAGCGTCCTGCATCTGGCCCGAGCGATCGTTCAGCATGGTAAGCGTCCTAGTGGATAGGTAAGAGGGCCCGGTCGGCCTCGTCCCTGGTCCGCTGGGAGTGAGGTTGTCCGCGGCGGTGATCCCGGTCGCCTTCATTCCTCGCGTATCGACTGTGTAGATGACAACCGACGAGCGATTCGCAATCTCAGCCATCCGGCGGAGCACGCCCTCGTTGCCGAACTGAGTCTCGTCAATGCCTCTGATCTTGTCGGAGTCCGGGGCATCGCCGATCGGATTCGGCGGCCTAATCGGTCCACGCTCAAGCGAGTCCAGATCGGGAACATCCAGCGGCAAATCGTCAGACAGCAGCACCATTGATTTGCGACCGGGCAACTCGCGCATGCCTTGCAGGATAAATCGCAGGGCGCGCACGGTGCCCTTCAACGGACCGCCATGCACGTTCGCACACAACCCCACCGCATTCTGACCCGTGCCAAGTGTCTTCGTGGGGACCGTGAGACCGGGCGACGGCGCCAGGGCAGAATTGCCGACGCGGCTGCAAAGATTCCAACGCAGACTCTCGATTGCCCGGTGCAGCAGACGCCGGTCAGTGGTGAATTGCTGCAGCGAACCGACTTCTCCTCCAGTTCGAATGATGGCTACCAGATCGTTGGGTTGCAGTTGCTCGTCAACAAATTTCCGTAGCTGCTGTTTGACGGACAGCATGCTGTCAAGCGAGATACCCAAATCGTCCACCACGATCGCAATCGTGCGACGCGTTTCGTGTGGCTTAATGAGTGCCGGCAAAACCGGCGCGGTCGTCATTTTTTCCTGAGACGCAGCCGGCGGGCTATTAGGTTTGGTTTCGGCGGTCGCTCGAATGTTTGAAACGTAAGAAAAGTGAGTAATCGTTTGCGGCCGACCGTCTTCGCTGATTTCGAAATCGTCTGCGGTCAAATCCGTGACCTGCTTGCCGTCTTTGGTCACCACCGCATCGAGCTGAACCAGGCCGGTGGTAATTCTCACCACGTCGTCCTGTTCATCTTTGGTGGGCGGGGTTTGAGTGGAAGACGCCGCCGCTTTGTTTGGTTTGGTCTCAGACTTTTGCGCTTGAGGCTCTTGACCGTGCGTGGGCCACACCAGAAGCAGTGACGCGAAAAAGGGAAGAAAAGGTCTCTTGCTCATTGCCTCGATCTTACCGCGGCAGATTAGACACCGAGGGTGAATCAATTACAAGCTCTTCAATCCGATCGCGCGGTTGGCTGACGCCCAGGCTAGTAACCCGCGAGCCAGATAGCCAAATTGTGCACGTACGTTTTGACATCGGTGAGCGCTTGCGGGTTACGTTTGTAACCGTCGCCCGGCGGCTCAAGCACAAAGCTCGGACAACCCTTGTCCGGGTCCCAGTTGTAATCCACGAAGTGATGAAAGCTTGAGTCCGCGATGCCGCGGCCGAGGTCGTTGCCGTGGTCGTCGCGCGAACTCTCGAAGGCAACCACGAGATTAAATGCCCGTCCGGTTGTCCTGCTTTCGCCGGTCGCAATAACGCGGCCCTGATCCTCGCCTTCCGGCACGCCGACCGCCCCTTCGTGCGGGTGGGCCGGCAAGAATTCAATGAAGCCAGCGGCGGACGCCTTGTTGCGCAAAACGTAATGGGGAGAACTCACCGTAATGCGTTGGTAGTCGCCGTTCGCGCCGGAATGATAGTTGGGCCACGAGATCGAAGTTGTATGCGAATCATCAGCAACGTGTCTGGAGGTATCGGGCTCAGGATTTTTAGAATGAAAGAAATGCGCCCGGCCAATGCCGCCCAGAGTGCAAAGCGAAAGCCCCAGATCCTCGTGATCGCGCGTCGCCAGGACGCCCCCGCCCCGCTGACGAAACCGCGTGATGCCCTGGCAGTCGGCCTCACTCAACCCGTCACCGGTATCAATCGCAAACAACCACAGCTCGGCAAATTCAGATTGATCAAGCATGCTGAGTACCGGATCGTTTCCGGCTGAGTCTGCTTCGCGATTCCGAGTGGTTACTTCAAAGAGTGGTTTTCCAAATTCATCTTCCAGGGAAACCAACTCGTCGCGTAACAATGAAAACCGGCCGATATGCCAGTCGTCTTCCGCGAAGGGAATAGTAGTTTGCAGCAGAATACGAATCGGTTTTTTCATAGAATTCGTTTCGCGCATCGGCGCCATCTACCGCAACGCCTGATCGAGCGAGCTGCGGTCATTCAACACAATCCATTCAATCACCGACAGCGGCAAACGCCAAGACGCAAAGGCCCGCAAAGTACAAGACCATGCGCTTGGCGACTTAAGCCTATTCTGTTTTTCGCTTTGCGTAGATAGGTTCGAAAGAACGTGTGGTGTGGTCGGTCACGCTGGTCGCCGGCGGAAGTATCCCAGGCGTGGCGGCGCCTAGTTGGCCGGTCTGCCGTTCGTCAGCGCCGGGAAGATCGTGCGACTTTCTGCCGATACGCCGGGCCGCGGACAAATTGATCAGGAAGTTAATGAGGAAGGCGGTGGAGCTGATCAGAAGATAAGCGAAAATGAAAAAGTCGCTGAGGCCGACTTTCTTCATCACTACCATGCCGCCGAAGATCAGGCCCACGCCAAAGACCGTGATCCAAAACAAGCCATCGAGATACTCATCCAGCCGCTTTTCGGTCCGTTTGACCTCGCCAGTCGGATCCTGGTTGATCAATTGGACGCCGCAACGATTGCAGTATTTCGTCGGCTGCGACAGCGCGATTCCACAAGCGTGACAGTACATCGTCGACTCCTGCAGCTTACTACGTGGTTTTGCGGTTCGAGGTTTTCGGGAATTTAACTTCGGGAGTCAGCAACTGATGAAATTTCGCGGGAGCGATCAGTTGCCAGGCCTCACGAAGGTGCAATTCGAGTTCTTTGTCGCTGACCCGATCGACTTCGATACCAATCCAACCCCGCACGCCTACGTACGGCGGGCTATAAAACTTCTTCGGCGACTTCTTGATGAGCATTTCCTGAATCCCGATCGCTGCCGGCACCGTGACCGCGACATGGCCGTCACCGTGATGATTGTTCGAGAACATCGCGAAGACTTTCTTGCCGACAAACCACGTCGGCTCACCGTGCGATATTTTCTCCCATGTTTCGGGAAGCGAAAGACAGATGCGCCGCACGCGCTCAATTTGCTCTTTGCCGTCTTTCGGTTTTGCTTTCGGACTCATAGATCTAGAAGTTCCAATCCGCTTCCGGTCGGCCCAGCCAAAGCCACGCAATGTAATCGACCAGGGGCGGTTCGCCGCCAAGTTCGCGCAGGCGCGCGTTTACCTGGCCGCGATGATAGAGACTATGCATCGCGACTTGCTGCGCGGTTTGCCCAAGCGTCGTGTCCGCGGCCTCGCGGCCGAGCGGTTTGGTAAGCCGCGAAGCCCAGGGCGCGTTGAGCGTGCTCAATAGATCGGCCGCGGTCCACTTTTCCACCCGAGCATAGAGCTCATGATAGTAACTGCGTCCCCATTCGAGCAGCGGTGCGATTTCGTCAAAAGTCGCAAACGGTGTGAACCGGGTCTCGCCCTGCCACACGCGCAGGAACGCGCGCTGTACCATGTGCACGTGATAGAACAACTCGTGCAGCTTGGTGTCCGCACGCGCAGCGTCTGACGAAAGCACGGCGCGCCAAACGCTCGCGTCCGCCCACTCCATGTGCCGAAACAGATCGTTGAGATCGTTTAGATTCATTAGCTGAGAAGAGTCGAAAGAAATTCCCGCGTGCCGTCGGGCCCGGTAACTTCGAGCCACACGTCCCCGCCGTCAGGCTCGGTCGTCAATACGAATTTCAGGAAGCGGCAGCACTGCCGCTCGGCATCGATGGTGTTCACCGCCGCCATCAGGACTTCGGTTGACGGCGCAAATCGCCATCGAAATCCGTTGCTCAACGGAACGCCTTCCGTGGCTTGCGCCAGCAGTCCCGGCAACAAACCCGTCCGCCGGGCTTCCAATTCCGCGGGCGTCAGCTCACAAGCGATTGGCAGTTCTTTCATGGCTCTGACGGTTTGTTGTCTGTCGAAAACAGCTTAACTTCGTCCGCGTCGTCGGACAATCGAATCGTCCGTTGCAAGTGTAATCCAATCTTTCCGAGCAGCTTTCCCGAAGCTTCATTGTCGGGCGAAGTAATCGCAAGAATGCGATCAAGCCGCAGCTCCTCGCGCGCGTAGCGCATCACCTCGGCCGCCGCTTCATGCGCGTAACCCTGGTTCCAGTACTCAGGCAGGAAAGCAAATCCAACGTCGGGCTCAGGCAAGGTGTCACGCTTGATGAGGCCGCAGATTCCAATCGCGCGACCGTCTTCTTTCAGGCCGACCCGGTACAATCCGAAACCGTTTTCTTCATAACTCTTCATCGGGCCATTGCGAATATAGGCGCGTGCGTCGTCGAGTGTGCGCACGTTTTTGTCGCCGATGTATTGCAGGAACGACGGCTCGTTCAGAAGTCGCAGGATAAATTCTGGATCAGTCTCCGGCGAAAGATGTCGGAGCGTGAGCCTGTGGGTTTCGAGTTCGAACATTTCTTCAAATCAGCGAAGGGCGCTGCAAACAATCGCCTGCATTTGTGCGTTGACCGGAGTATCGCCGAAGTGCGCGGCAATCTTCTCGGCCAATGCTGCCTCGATCTCCGGCGCCTTCGCCGGATCGCGTTCATTGATGGCATTGATTACGGGATTGCCGTGAATCAATCCATGGGCGGCATCGCGCGCCGACGCGCTCACGCACGGAAACGGCACGACGTCGATTTTGATCTCGCGGAAGCCGGCGGTCATCAGCACCGACTGAAGCTTGTCCTGCTCGTGGAACGAGAACGGGATGTCGTAGAAGTCCGGCGGATTCTCGGGAAAGAACTGCTTGATGACAGTCTCGGTGGCTTTCGCCAGATCGGTGCGCTCAATCGCATCCCAAACGCTGAAGGTGTACTGGCCGTTCGGCTTCAGCACGCGAAACGCCTCGCTCACTCCCCGTTGCTTATCAGGGAAGAACATCAAACCGAACTGACAAATGACCGCGTCGAACGACCCATCGTCGAACGGTAGATCGAGAGCGTCGGCCGGCTTCCATTCGATGTTCTCGTCTGCGCGGAACTTCTGCGCGGCAAAATTAATCATCGCTTCATTCAGGTCAGTTGCGACGATCTTCACGCTTGGCGGCAGACGATCCCGCAACCGCCGCGTCACGATCCCGGTTCCGCACGCGACCTCAAGCAGCGAGCCACCTTCGGAGACGTTGAGGCGCTCAACCAAATCTTTCGCGTAAGGTTCGAACAAGACGGGCCCAAGATAGCGGTCATAGTTCTCGGGAATCGATCCGATGAAGGCGACATTTTCTGTGGGCATGACCTTCTTATATCACGCCTGACACCGTTGTAATGTCCCTACTTTGCGCGTCTTTGTGCTGTCACACGCATCCTGCGCTTGTTCACGTCACCGACGCCCGTGCCACTTTCTTCAAATGCCCACTACCGCGCGCTAAACTGCCTAGTCCTGGCAGCCCGCTTTGTGATAGAGTCCGCGCCGAAAAGTAACTGATGTTTTCTTTTCCTTTGAGACTCTCATTCGACCCTCAAATCGACGGCCGGAATCAGAGCCAAATCGCGAAGGGTCATCCCTAAAAAGCATGACCCTTTGCCTCCTGAAGGACTCACGTAGCGTAATGCTTACGGAAGAGTCGGACTTCACAACTCACCAAAAGGAGACTGCTGTATGAGCAAACAAAAGAAACAAGAAGAGACGGGAAATGCGAAACCGTTTTTTGCGAGATATCTTGAGGGACAGGATCCTGAGTCGGCCAGCGCAAAAGTTGGCGGAAGCAGAAGCCTCAGCTACAAAAAGGCCGCCGCTGGTCCAGTGACCATGAAGGCTCCATCGGACAAGGATGAGCTGGTCTATCTTCCTCACTACCTGACCAAAGAGGACATCCCGGAAAAGCTTCGAGATGCCAAGCTAGTGACACTCAAATACCCGTCTGATCGCGACGAGTATGTTTACAACGCTGAATACATTTCCAAGACGGCGGTGCCGAAGGCCAACGTCGCGGCCAAGGAAGGGACCTTTAAACTCAAGAAGAAAAGGACACTCAAGGGAAAATAGGAAGAGCTCACCTCGTGCAAGATGGATAAGGACACCTGCCCCGGTGTCCTTATCTCTTTAAAACGAAGGCGCGGCTGCGCCCTCCCGAAGACCAAGATGGGAAGCCGGTCAACAGCCGATACGGTGCTAATGCTGACGCACAGCGGGGACTACTTCACAGTTGATCGAGTCGCCGCTGCTCTTGTGCGCCGGGGTGTGAAAACTTTTCGCTTTGACACCGATCGTTTTCCTGAAAAAACAAAACTAATTGCCAAATTCACCGGCCGCGCCGTCACCCATGTGATTAAGGACGGCGCAAAGAGCGTCGACGCAAGCGCGATCCGGGCAGTTTGGGCGCGAAAGATCTGGTGGCCAAGCCTTCCCGAGGATCTCGACCCTGATTTCCAGGGCATGTGCATGCGCGAATCGATGGCCGCCCTTGAATCATTTCTCAACGGCCTCTCTTTCGCGCGGTGGGTAAATGAGCCGCGGAACGATCGGCAAGCTGAAAACAAATTGTGGCAACTGCGAACGGCGCAGGAGGTTGGGCTGACGGTGCCGAGGACGCTCATGACAAATGATCCCGTCCAAATGAGGAGCTTTTTTCGAGAAGTAAACAAAAAGATGGTCGCCAAACTTCTCACGCCGATCTCAATCAGCATGGATGCTGCGCCCGCATTCGTCCACACCAGCGAAGTAACCAGCCGGGACGTGGCCGATGGAAACATGCTGCGCCACAGCCCCATGGTTTTTCAGGAGCAGATTCCGAAGGCCTGCGAGCTACGCATCGCGTTTGTGAACGGCAGTATGTTTGTGGGCGCCATCGACGCGAGCGGATCAAAAGACGGCCAGGTAGACTGGCGGCTTTCTTCACCTGAGGATGTACATTGGCGGCGCGATGAAGTGCCGGCCGATGTGTTCACGAAACTCAGCGCGTTGATGTCGAAGTTGGGATTAGTCTACGGCGCGATTGACTTGATTCGGACCCCCGGAGGTGAGCACGTCTTTCTCGAAGTCAATTCGGGAGGAGAGTGGGGAATGCTGGAGCGCGACCTTGATTACCCGATCTCGGAAGCGATCGCTGAAGCGCTCCTTGATAAAGGAGTTCAGACATGACGGTCCTCATCATCACGCGGAGCCTGGACAATCAAAGCGTCGATTCGGTCATGACGGCAATAGAAAGCCAGGGCGGCCGCGCATTCCGTTTTGACACCGACAGATTTCCGACCGAAGTGCGCCTGATCGCCGAGTATCTCAAAGGCTCCGAAAGGCTGCGGCTGATTTCTGCTCAAGGTGAAGTGGATTTACAGGAAGTCACTGCGATCTGGCATCGCAGATTGGAAATTGGGGCCCGAATTCCGCGTAGCATCGACCCGCAACTACGAATGGCCTCAATGGATGAATCAAGCCGGACCGTGAAAGGAATGCTGGAAAGCCTGAAAGCGTTTCGCATGGATCCCGAACCGGTAATTCGCCGCGCCGAGCATAAGCAGATTCAGCTTCAGGTGGCCCGAGAACTGGGCCTGGATACTCCGCGAACGCTGATCACGAACGACGCAGACGCTGTGCGGGCATTTGCGCAAGGGTGCGAAGCTGGGATTGTCACGAAAATGCTTTCGTCATTTGCCGTTTATGAGAATGGGGTCGAGAAGGTCGTCTTCACCAATCCAGTCAGCCGCGAAGATTTGGCGGACTTGGATGGGCTTAATCTTTGTCCAATGACTTTTCAGGAGCAACTGCCGAAGTCGCTGGAGTTGCGTACTACCGTGGTAGGCGATCGGGTGTTTACCGCGTCCATTGACTCGCAGGTTTCCAGGGCGGCGCAACACGACTGGCGAAAAGATGGCGTTGCGCTCATGAAGGAGTGGCAAAGGTTTGAATTGCCGCGCAGCCTCGAGCAGCAATTGCTCCGATTGATGGATTATTTCGGCCTCAACTACGGTGCGATTGATTTTGTGCTCACTCCTGACGGCCGTTATGTGTTTCTGGAAATCAATCCGGTAGGCGAATTTTTCTGGCTCGAAGACCATCCGGGACTGAAAATTTCTTCGGCCATCGCCGACGTGCTATTGGGACGGGCATTCCGGCGCGAACACACGTTATGAGAGAGAATGTTGAGACCCGGTCGCTACCACCACCCCACGCGGGCTGCCCGCGCGGGACCCCGGTTCGCTCCCGGTACTGACCTCGCCCGCATATCATGTTGAAACAATCATCCAAAATTGAAACATTTCGGGCATTGCACCAATCGGGCTGCTTTGTGCTGCCGAATCCCTGGGACGCTGGTTCAGCCTTCTATCTGGAACACCTCGGATTCAAAGCGCTGGCGACGACGTCCGCGGGTTTCGCTTTCTCAAAAGCTCTGCCAGATGGGCCGGAGTTCGTCACGCGCGACGTGATGCTCGAACACTTCCGCGAGCTGGTTGAAGCGACGTCGTTGCCGGTTAACGCAGATTTTCAAAACGGCTACGCCGACGATCCTGAAGGCGTTGCGGAGAGCGTTCGGTTGTGCGTCCAGACGGGCGTCGCCGGTTTGTCGATTGAAGACAATTCAGGACAGAGCGAAGAGCCGCTTTACGATTTTGATTTGGCGGTGGAGCGAATCAAAGCTGCGCGCGCCGCGATCGACGGCGTGTCAGTACCGAGAGCGGTAGCGACCGGATCAGGCGATCCTCGCGTCGTGCTAACGGCTCGCTGTGAAGCATATCTCGTCGGTACTCCCGATCCATTCAACACTTCAATCGAGCGACTCGTCGCCTTCGCGGATGCCGGCGCCGATTGTCTCTACGCCCCGGGCGTTACCGATGCGGAAGAGATCTCAGCGATCGTGGATGCGGTCGCGCCCAAACCCGTCAATGTTCTGGTCTCGACCAACAACTGCCACGTGACCGTGGCGGAGCTTGCCGATCTCGGCGTGCGCCGCATATCGATTGGCGGCGCGCTGGCGCGTGCGGCTTGGGCCGGATTCATCGCCGCCGCCCAGGAAATCCAGAAGAGCGGTTCCTTTGCGAGCTTCGCCCATGCCGCACCGTTCGGCGAATTGAACGATCTGTTTCTAGGCCGTAGTCGCGGTCCCTCTTTGAAATAATCAACGAGCCCCGCTTTACGCCTGGCTGTCAGAAACAGGTTAAGGTTCCGGACGACGGGTCAAACGTGTAGTTTTCACAGCCGACCGCAATTTTGCCTGCGGGGCAGCTATTAGTCGGGCTACATCCCGTACAGCTGAACCGCGCTCCCTGGCTGCTGCGGCTGCAACCGGCGCAGCAAAACGACGACCGAGCCGCACCTGTTTCCCGCTGAAGCTCGCTAACCACGCGAGTTTCTTCCCGGGTCGTATCTTTGCCAGACTCCCGCGATCCTGGAGAGGCAAACACAAAAGAAATCACCGCAAGCGTAACGAGAATCAAGAGCCCAAACGACACTACTAGTCGCTTCATCATTTTTAGCCCCTTTGATTTGATTTGGAGACCCAGATCAATAACTTGCAAAACGCCTGCGGACGATATCCTCGTGAGAGAGGCAAGTCAATTTCGAGATGATTACAAATTACTAGCCGCGCTTCGCCGCACGCATGAACGGGATCAGCTCCTGCGAGTAGTAGGGCTCTTCCGTGCACCAGAAGATGTAGTCCAGCTTGAGTTCTTCGCTGCCGTATTTCAGTAACTCCGCAATGTCGGCGCGCTTGCCCGTCTCTTTGTTCACGTCCGAGTAGTTTCCATCCTGCACCGCGAGGCCGGTTGGAACTTTTCCCGCTGATTCGCGGATCAGGGGATAACTGTTCGAGCGTTGAAACGGCCGGAACGGCATCAGATCTGGTCCACCGACCGCGACGTTAGATTCACGCGCGGCTTTGTAAACTGCTTCGAGATAGGGCCGTCCGCCCGGCATGAAGTTGGCATAGACCATCGCAATCGATTTCGGAAAGGCGCGCTTCAACGCTTTCATGTTGGCAATGACGGCGTCGCGATAAATCCCATAGGTGAAGCCTTTGGGCCACAGTTTGCCGGTCCGGCCAACCCCGACCGAACTCTCAGCCAGATTGATTCCGGCAATGCGGCCATCGAACTCTTTGCCCAGGGCTACAAACAATTTGTGCAGTCTTTCCTGCACCGCCGGATCCCAACGCCGGCCCATCCATCCTTCGTGCTCGGGATTTTCGTCCTTGTCGTCATGGCTTTTGTATTGCTTGTCAGCGCCACCGTTGTATTTCGGATCTTTCAGCAGGTACTGCGGCACGTTGATGCGTTCCGGACTGAACGTCACATCCGAAAACTGAATCCAAAGTTTCTTGCCGTGTGAGTTTAGAAATGTGAGGTCCTCATGAATTATCCTGAAATCGTAATTGTCTTTTCCCTGTTCGAGCTGCCGCCACGAGTAGGCAACCTGCGCGCCTTCAAACTGTTTCGTCTCGAGGAACGATTTCGCATTTTTAAGCTCATTGCGATCCATTCCAAAGTAAACGTAGTGATGAACACGCCTGGCCGGTGCGACAGATACCGGAGCTGCTCCGCCTGAAGTCTGTGCGAGCTGCGTTAGTGACGGGGCCAGGACAGCGGCGATGGCAACTACAACTATCGTGATTCTTCGAAGTTTCATTGTTTCTCGTCCCCTGAAGTACTTTGTCGGGCAGAGCCTCACTTTCATTAGCGAGATCCCAACCTTAAATTGTTCATGACTTCATTAGTGTGAATGCCGGTTTTCGTTTTCACCAGGAGCCAAATGTAAATCACATCGAAGACGGAACAGAACAGTCCTACCGTAAGAATGAGAAAACTGCCATTTGGGAAGCCACCTTGGCCAACTACGCCGAATAGAATTGTGGGCGCCAGTGTTCCGATCCATTTGCTGACCGCGATTAGAATACTTTGCCCTTCACGGTTGCCGCGTCTCGCCAGCATCGCGATAAACAGAATCGACATGATGAGGTTCTGTGGAAATGCTGAATACGCGGCGCCCTTCGCGACTCCGAACTCCCTAATGACCGCATACTGAACGGCGAACGCGGTCACCAGCCCGAGCACACTCCATCCAATGAACCCGCTTTTGGAGTGCGGCGGCGTGCGGGGTCCCCGCGCTAGCATCTCGCGTGGGGTGCTCTCGACGCCCCTTTCGGATCGCAATCCACTTGTTGCCAAGGCACCGATGTCCGGAAAATACTTCCGCCCAAACCTGAAGTACGTGTACAGAATCCCGATATCAAATGTCAGCCAGGCGGCACTAAAAATATTCTGCGCATCGACACCGTTTATGCGAAAGCCGTGATAGGTGTAGAGCAACTCCCACGCAAAATTCAGCGCCAGCGCATAGAACGGAATCGCGTAGGACTTGTCACGGAAGCCGACGCGAATGCCGTCGATGTAAACAATCGTCCAGCAGAGTCCGCTAATGACGGTCAGCAGCAGTCTGACGGTTTCAATATTGAGCATCAGATTTTTCGCGCGTCGTAAGCCCAGTGCAGCAGCGCCTGTCGCTGCCGTCGCCGGCAATCGAGCGCGCAGGCCGGGCAGTTCGTTTTGATTTGCGAGATGTGGCGACGCATCGCGCGCCAACGTTTGATTTGCCGCTCGTCGTCAGGACAGCGGCGGCCGAGGTAGTAACGGCAATACCACTGGAACCAGCCACGCGGATCCTCATGATAGATCCAGCCATTCTTCTTCCAGACGGCAAGCGGTTGCGACGCATTCACTTCGAAGAAATTGAGTTTCGCATCGTGCTTTTCGTGGCAGAGCTTTGCGCGTTTGAACCACGCCGCCGGGAATTCTTTGCGGCAATCAGTTAAGTACCTTCCGCCGAACACACCGAGCTCGAGCATCTCTTTCGGCGTCAGTTCTGGTTTGAAGTCAGGATGAAAGTTTTTGCCGGCGGGTTCGGTGAGATAGTAGACGTAGCCCTGCTGCATCAGGTCATTTACCTTCACCGCGACTTTGCGTTTGCGCATTCCTACCGGCGTCCGCTTGGTGGACGCTTGATAGTAGCCCAGAGCTTTAGGGCTGGGTTAGTCGCCAAATAAACAAACGCCGCTTTTCGGGGAGGCTCTCATTCACACCCCGTTTCAGCCGGGTGATCTGAAAGCTTAGGAGCAGCGGAAACCGTTTAAACGTTTCAATATACTTGACGCATCAATTGGTTTCGCAACCCGCAGGGTTGCAAGAGAGTAGCCGGGGGTCGCAGCGAAGCGTAACCCCCCGGACACGTCGACTAGAATTCGCACCCTGAAGGGGTGCAAGACGAGTTCTGTGACCCTTTCAGGGTCAGAGATTACATACACTTCGATCCGGGGGTATCGCGCTGACGCGCTCAACCCCCGGCTACTATCTTTCAGCCCTTCGGGCTGACTCATTCATGAACAATCGTTGATCGATGAGTCAAGTATGTTATTGCCGTTGAAACGGTTCACGGATCTCGTCTTGCCAAAGATCACCGGGCTGAAGCCCCGTTGTGAATAACACACTTGGAACTCTCTGACTTTTGAGGCAAAGCCATTCGCGTCTGATTAGCCGGCTGCCTAGTGAGATCTTTGATACGAACTCTTCAACAGCTCGATCAATTCACTGTTGAGTTGCGCTTTGTCCGTCAGCACCAGCATGTGAGAGATGCGGGGCATCGGCCCCGACAGTTTTGATTTGCTCACTGTCTCATCGAACGGCCGGTCACCCAGATCGAATCCGATGCGCAGCTCTTTTGGCTTGATATTGATGGCGGCGAATTCGCGCTTTTCCAAAATCGAAACGTAAGTCTTCTTCGGCAGCACCGACGAGTTTCCGAAATGCTTCTGCACGAATGCGATGAAGGATTCGTAGAGCGGCCGCATGTCCGCGGCCTTGGCGAACTGATTATCCAAGAGGTCTTCGGTGTTGCCGTAAACGGGCTTGCCGTTGTTCAAATGGATCCCCGCCAGCAATGACGCATTCATATGACCGAAGCCCTGTCTTTCTTTCAGCCACTTGATTAGGTCGTTGCGCTTCGTGATTCCTGAAGCGCTTAATTGCTTCATCCATTCCGGCACTGACTTGCCGGTGGATGTCTTCAAATTATCGATGAATTCTTTTTCGATCTCGCCGGATGTTTTCGTCGCCACTTGTCACCTCCAGATGCCCAGCAAAAATCCAATCAGCCCAAAATAGACCGTGATGTAACCGCAGTTGATCAGGATGTACTTCAATGAACGCTGCTCAAACAGCGAGATGATGGTGAACATTGTCGCCGCCCAGCCCACGCCGGCCAGCAGCCCCGCAATCAAGCCGAAGCGCCAGGTGGTTCCGCTGCCGCCCAGGAAGAATGCCAGGTTGTAGGAAATGATCCACGCCAGCACGAGGGTCAGCGAGTAAGTTTTGATTGGCTTTGCTTTGGCGATTTGCTCGTCGGTAAGGCCTGTTTGTCGCTGCCAGGCTTTGAAGAAGAGCAGGGGTGAATACCAGAGCGCGCCGATTACCAAACTCAGCAGCGCGCACACAAAAACAGCCAGGTGGTTGATATAGGGGTTTTCCATAGCGTGCCGAATCTACGCGGGATTTGGCGCGCCGTATTGGAAAAAATTTACCTTCGGAGTGGAGCTAAAGGCTTCTCATTCACACCCGGCTTCAGCCGGTGGGCATAGCGCATTCTAGAACGGCTAAATCGGCCCGACAAAACTCCAGCCACCTCGCTAAAGCTAGGTGTGAATGAAACGTCACCCTGCGGATAGTTACGCCACCGGCACGTAATTCAACGTGTCGCTTTTCAGTTGGAGGTATTCTTCGGGTGTGAAG
Source organism: Pyrinomonadaceae bacterium (assembly GCA_036277115.1). Taxonomy (NCBI): domain Bacteria; kingdom Pseudomonadati; phylum Acidobacteriota; class Blastocatellia; order Blastocatellales; family Pyrinomonadaceae; species Pyrinomonadaceae bacterium. Next base: position 942,070 of record DASUNM010000023.1, on the reverse strand, counting down.
CCTGAGAAGAATTTGAAGTTGTGAATGAAATGGGCCTGATCGTAAAAGCCACAATCCACCGAGATTCCGGTCCAATCAACTTCGCCGTTGGCTTCGATCTCGGCAATTGCTTTTTGGAAACGCATGATCTTTACGTAGGCCTTCGGCGTGACTCCGACCTGCTGCTTGAACATTGAAATGAAATGCTTCTGCGAATATCCGATCCGCTGGCTCACACGACCGAGATTAAGTTGATCGGGCGACCGAATGATCTCCGCGAGCGCATACTCGACTGCCGGATTAAGACTGAACTTTCTCTGAAAGTGTTTCAGTAGAAATCTTCCGGCTGCGGCAAACTTCAGGTCAATGTCTCGGATCTCGTGCAAGTGCTCGCGCAGATGACCCAGATCTCTTCCCCATAAAAGATCCGCATCCACCACGCGATCGGCCATCTCGTTCATCGGCACGGGAAAGAACGGATAGGCCATGCCTTTCTTGAACGCGATGATGAACATGGCGGCCTGGCGGCCGGAAGGAATCGAGATGTATCCGGTGCGCACGCCTGACGCCCAGACGTGATGGCACGCCTGGATCTCTTTGAGCGTTTCGTTGTCGTAGATATATTGCGGTGTATCGTGAAAATCGAAAATGATTTCCGTGTTGCCGTCCGGCAGGAAACGATCGATCGCGTGCTCGGGATTCAATCCTTCGTAATAAACAAAATTTCCGACGAACTGATTAAGCGGAAAGGCGGGGATGTGAATCTTGAGAATCATTTACGGGCGCATAGTTTGACAGGATTATCAGGATTTTCAAGACGGTTCAGGGAGTTCGTCGGTCACGATTTGTGAAGCCAACGTTGTGGCAGGCAGGATTGCATTTAAGAGCGATCCCTTCGGTTGGTACGCTCGAAACTTGCGCCTGACTTGGACTGAAGAGCCGAAGTTCAAGCCTAACGATTCGCATTCTCGGCTGCCTTCGTCGCCTGCCAATTGACGACCTGCCATTTGCCATTACGTTTTAGAAACGTGCCTGAGTTCAGAAAATTCGCTACTTCGGTCTTCCCGTCTTTTTCCGTCGTGCCCACCAGGCGAAAGGCGACGATCGCCGTGTTCCCGTATTGCTGAATGCGAACATCTTCAGCGGTGTAGGTAGTCTTGGCATCGCCCGGCTTCGGCGCCGGAGCCGAACGCACATCCTTCATGATGTCGGCCTTGCCGCGCCGCCGCCCCGCCGAGCCGGTGTAAATAACGTCTTCAGCCCAGAACCGGTCGTGCATCGCTACGTCGTTACGCGACGCACCGGCAAGAAAATCATTCAGGAGCTTTGTCAGCTCCGCCGCATCGGGCGCAGTCTGGGCGTATACGGTTAAGCCAAAACCGACAGCAAGAATTACAGAACACAAAACTTTCTTCATGACCTTCTCCTTCAGGACATTTGGTGATTGTGGAAGTTAATCAGAAAGAAGATTGCCGTCAATCACAGCGCAGGTCGTTTGATTCTGGAGTGCGCTACTGCCCCGAATCACCTCGCCCTCATGAAAGCGACTAAATCATTAGAAAAGTAAGGCTCTTCCGTGCACCAGAAGATGAAATCTGCGCGCAGGTAGTCGCGGGCAAATGCGATCTGCTCGGCAATCGTGATGCGTTTTCCCGTCATGAAAGTGTTGAAGCGCGCGTTTCCGAAATCGATCGCGCTGACCTACGCGAACTTTATGCCCGGCGAATGGCGACCGGTGAAAGACAGAGGTCACTAAAGGCGACATCGGTAATCAGTATCCAGAGTCGCTTTCCGTGGGCGTTCATGAACGCCAGGTCTTCGCGAATCAGACTGAAATCATAATTCCCTTTTCCCTGTTCCAGCTGCCGCCATGAATAAGAAACCTGCGCGCCTTCGAAGGCCGGCGTTTCGAGGAACCCTTTCGCCTGCGGAATGCTTTCGCGATCCATTCCGAAGAAGACATAGTGACGAATTGGTTTGGCTGCGACCGCAGAAAAGAAGGTGAGAATAAAGACCGTAGTACAGAGAATTCGCGAGGCGACCTTCATCGGCCGGGAGGGTACCACACTGAGTTTCGGGCGGTTGGGCTTTGCCCAAAAAATTCGGCGACCTAATAGTCGAAGAGTCCCGGCGAACTAAGAGTCGAGTCCCGATTCATCGGGACGGTCATAGTAAAGCCCAAGGCGAGGCTTTGCGAGGGCCATTAACACACTTGACGCATCACCTCTTTTAGTCTGCGGAGCGGACGTCAGCATAGAGCCTGGGGCGTGAGCCCCAGGTAAAGCACCAAAAATATCAATTAACCCGCGAAGCGGGTGATAGCCGTAACGCTTAACATTCGTCCAAATGATTCGGCTGCCGCCCGCTTCGCGAGCTTGCTCACTTTTGCTTGACTCGATCCTGGGGCTTGCGCCCCAGGCTTTATGCTGGCGTCCGCTCCGCGGACTGGCGGTGATGAGCGCGCGCCGACGACACCTAAGACTTCCTTGGGCAGAGCTCGACGGTTGCGAACTTCTTAACCACAGAGGGTTCCCGATCTGAATCCGCTTGCCTGGAGGCTATGTAGTATGCTATACACCGTGACGCAGATGGCTACACTTAATCTTTCGCTTTCGGGAACGGCGATCCTTCAGGCGCTGGCGCAGGGCTACGGATACGGATTCGACATCATGGACGTGACCGGCCTGCCCAGCGGCACCGTGTACCCGGCTTTGCGGCGACTGGAAACGGGCGGCCTCGTCGAATCCAAGTGGGAAGACGAAGCGACTGCGCACAAAGATCAGCGGCCGGCGCGAAAATATTACCGGTTGACCGGGACTGGCAAAGAAGCATTGGCCGACGCGATTGGCCGGTATCGCCGATTGGAGGGCACGCTGGCGAAAAAGCCGAAGCGCTCAACCGTATGAGACTCAATTTCGACAGTCCAACCATTTACCTGCGCTTTGTTCACGCCCTGAGCCTGCTGGTGCCGGCCGAATCGCGTCCGGACTGGCGCCGCGAGTGGGAAGCCGAGATTGTCCATCGTTGGCAAGTGCTTCAGAAATGGGGCTGGCTCAACATGAATAGCAAGATGGATCTGACGGCGAGAGTCGCCGGCGCCACGCGCGACGTGGCCACCTTTCAGCAGAACCGAGCGCGACTGGTTCTGGTCGTGCTCAACATTCTCGTAGCGTTGGCGCTGGGATTCGGCGCGGGGCAGGAGTTTGTCATGGGTGGAATACTCGGTGGCAAAGTGCAACCGTTCCTTTTAAGTTTAGCGGCCCTCGTGGTCAGTGTGTTGTTCATCATTTCAGCGATCGCGATGTTACGACAGTGGCCTGCCGTGCGCCGGCTCGTAGTGCTTACCGGCGTGCTGTCAATGCTCATACATATCTACGGCGCGCTGCCTCCGCACCGGAACATGGGCTACCTGGCATTACTGATCGGGGCCGGTTACGCCCTCGTGATGATGTTGGCTTACCACAGAAATTCCCGGCGAGATCCGATTACATAGAACAAAGGAACTAATCCCATGCTGATTCTGAAATTCATCTTGTTGGTCGCTCTGGTAATAGCTGCCGCACCAATCGTCACTCTCTGCCAGACGGTCGGTAATCAGACGGAAGCGCAGAAGACGGCGGCGGATGAGGTTCTCAAAACTGAGCGAGAGCAACGTGACGCGTTCCTGCAAAGGGACGTCGCGAAAAGCGAACGGCTCATCGCCGACGAGTTCATTTTCACGTCGGGCCGGGACATCGGGAACAAGAAGACTCTGATTGGCTATCTCAAATCGACTGCCGTTGATCCAACGCTTACGCTGACGGCCGAAGACACGCGCGTCACCATCAATGAGGACAGCGCGGTGGTGATTGGCCGTCGCGTTGAACGGCGGAGACGCGAAGACAACAACCGCGAAGGTGTTGCTTACGCCCGTTACATGCGGACCTACATAAAGCGGCAAGGACGCTGGCAGCTGCTCGCCGAATATTTAGAGGCGATTCCGGCTGAACGCACCGCCGTGAAAATCGACCCGAAGGTTTACGACGATTACCTGGGCCATTATGAGAGTGCGATCTTCGACTTTGACGTGGTGAAAGAGGGAGAGCGTCTAATGGCGGTGCCCACGGAAAGAACTGAGACGCGCACCAGTCAGGGGCGGCCTCCGGCCGAGCTGTTCCCGGAATCCGAAGCGGAGTTCTTCCTGAAAGGCAGAGATGCCCAGGTAATTTTCATGCGCAATCGCAAGGGACAAGTAACTCACGCCATCATGCGGATTAATGGCGCCGATCTACGGGCCACGCGTACGAAGTAGTTTCGCGCCCGATGCCGGGGCAGTACCCCGACCGTAAGGGGAGGCGCAAGTCACAGACGTTTGTGGGAATGTCCCCGGCTTACGCCCGGGGCTACTACATGCCGCGCCTACGTCCCTCATTGATTGAGACTTCTTTAGCGGGCAGCACTGCGACTATCACTTGCAGTTTGAAGATATAACTTCGCAACCGCCAACCGGCCGATACCCCTTACTTCCTTGCGGCTGAACCTGCCGGCGAGTTCGGCGAGGTTCTCAAATTCAGTAGCGATTAACGGTTCTAAGGCCCGGCGAAAGCTGAATCCGACCCGCGGAGAGTCGAGCAGGGCTTCTGATCTCGCCGACAGACGCAGACCAAGCCGAGGAGCCGACGGGTCGTTCATGTCGAAGGTCTCGAGTCTATTAATTACTGACACGGCGTCGTTAAGACTGAGCAAAGCCTGAGCCTTGTCCAGTTTTCCGAGGAGGGTTGCGCGTCCAAGTAGGATCTTAGCCGTATTGGCTGATGGACCTTCCTTCTTGATGTCACGTTCAACGTCGCTGAGTAGATCAATCGCCCTTTGCTGATCCACCGTCAACTCATCTGCTGCCGGCTTCTCATCAACCGCACCCGCAAGCAGGCTTTGGGCAATGGCAAGCTTCACCATCGATCGACGTTGCAGGTTGCCGAGCTTCGTCGCCAGTTCTAATGCTTTGTCGATCTCTTTCTTCGTTACCAAAGTCAGAGCGGCCCGATAGAAAACATACGAAACAACTTCAGCGCTCAGATCATCGTCGGCGATCTTTTCGGCAATTCGCTTCCCGCGCTCATAATCCGTGGCTTCGACGGCAAGAGCTGCATTAATGTATGCCAGCTTCTTCGCCGCCGGGTCGGTTTCTTTCTCGGCTCGGGCTTCCAGAGCGGTAATGCGATCGTCGAGAATCTCTTTGTCAGTCCGGGGCTTTGTCGCGGTGTTGCTTCCGGACCCAGATTGCCGATTCGACGAGAAGGGATTGCCGCGACCTTCCGGATAAATTTGAGCTTGCAACCGTTCCAGAAAATCTCGAGCCGGGCCGGCGAATTCCGGCGCGTGGGTCTGGTAGCGACTAAGGCTCCGCGTGCCAAAAACCCAAATTTTCTGCGCGCGAGTTTTGGCTTCAGGAGTTTCCACCACAACTTGCCGCGTTAGAAACGCCTGATACGCGGCCACCAAAAATGCTCGGGCGCGTTGCGGCTCGCTTTGAGCCACCACCGCCTCGTTTTGCTGCATTGGATTCATCGACACGATCACCTGACCCGCGCTGTTCGTCGAATAGGTCATGCCGGGCTGAAACAGGTAACCCGCCAGCACTTCTGCCTCACTCGGGTCGGGGATGCCGGCGCCGAAGCGCGCGAGGGCCAAATCAAAAAGGCGATTGGAGAGCTCAACGTTTTTTCGCCGCAGGCCGGTGAGTACATCCTGCAGAGTAAAGGACAGGCCATCCGCGAGGCTTCTTTGCGCGAGAGCAAACGCGAGGTCCGGGTTGCTATTGACCGCCTGTTGGGCCAGCCTCAGAAACTGTTCGCTGCGCGCAGTTCGATCATCAAAGGCCCCCCGCTCTTTCTTCTCAGTTAGTTCTTTATCGTCCAGGCTCTTGACGAAAGTGTCCGCCAGCGCGGGATCGTGAGTGTGAGCCACGCGCAGGACGCTTGATTGCAGGTCAGTCTTATTTGACCGGTTGAAGAACTCTTTGAGGTTCGGATCCAGCGACTCTTCCGGTACTGAATCGATCAACTCCCAAGCCTTCGTGAGCCATTTCCTCGCCGCATTCGGCGTCTGTTTCCAGAGGAGGTCCGCCGCATCTGCGAGGGCGAGGACCGCGGATTTCTTGTCGTCCCAGAGCGGCGCTTCAGCGGCCGTTTGCTCCACCATCGAAACAGCTTGAGCATACTCTCGCTGCCGCTTCAATTCCTTTTCGGTTGTGGGTACCTGTTGTGGGAGCGCCTCAACGGAGATCAGCAGAATAAGTAGGAGAGCTAGCTTCATCGTTTACCGCCTTTAGCGAGGTTCAGACTGACGTGGATTTCCACGCTTTCTGATGCTTCAGCCGGGGAGTTAGATGGTTGTGTGTGGGGAGGTTTTTGGAGAGCGGCGCAAAATCAGCACCGGAGCTCAAGGCCAACGGGGCAGTAGCCCGACCGCGAGGAAGGGTGCAGATTTCGTCCGCCTAGCGGACGTTTGAAAGTAGCCCAGCGCTTCAGCGCTGGGTTAGCGGTTATTAATAAACCAAGCCCGCTGTAGCGGGCGACAGATTTGGAGTGCGCTGACTTATCAGCGCTTTGGATTTACGAAATGAAAGCGGCGTCAAGCCGCCGCACTCCAAAAATTCGGCCGTCCATTTCACGGACTACGACTTGATTGTGATTCTGATCCCAGCGATGAATCGCTGGGCTATTCTCGATCGTCCGCTGCGCGGACTCCGCAGCGTCAGTGCTGAATTCCGAATCCAGCGCGAGAGTTATGACATGAGTCCTTTACTGATAAATCTCCCCACCACTCGTCAAAAATTCCTCCGCCTTCTCTTTCATCCCCACATCCAACGCCGCTTGTTCATCAATCTCTTTCTGCGCTGCGTACTCCCTCACGTCCTGCGTGATCTTCATTGAGCAGAAATGAGGGCCGCACATGGAACAGAAATGCGCCAACTTCGCGCCTTCCTGCGGCAGGGTTTCGTCGTGATATTCGCGCGCGACTTCTGGATCGAGCGACAAATTGAATTGATCCTCCCAGCGGAATTCAAAGCGAGCCTTGGATAGCGCGTTATCCCTATATTGGGCGCCGGGATGGCCTTTCGCTAAGTCGGCGGCATGCGCCGCGATCTTGTAGGCGATAACGCCGTCCTTCACGTCTTTCTTGTTCGGCAGGCCTAGGTGCTCCTTCGGCGTGACGTAACAGAGCATCGCGGTGCCGTACCAGCCGATCATCGCGGCGCCGATGGCCGACGTAATGTGATCATAGCCGGGCGCGATGTCGGTGGTGAGCGGGCCGAGCGTGTAGAACGGCGCTTCCTGACACCACTCGAGCTGTTTCTCCATGTTCTCTTTGATGAGGTGCATGGGAACGTGGCCGGGACCTTCGTTCATTACCTGGCAGTCGTATTCCCAGGCGATCTTTGTCAGCTCGCCCTGGGTCTCAAGTTCCGCAAACTGCGCTTCGTCATTCGCGTCAGCAATCGAGCCGGGACGCAAACCGTCGCCGAGCGAGAACGAAACGTCGTAGGCCGCCATGATTTCGCAGATCTCGCGGAAGCGCGTGTAAAGAAAACTCTCTTCATGATGCGCGAGACACCACTTGGCCATGATCGAGCCACCTCTACTTACGATCCCGGTCGTCCGACGAGCAGTCATCGGAATAAAAGGCAGACGCACGCCGGCATGAATGGTGAAGTAATCCACGCCCTGCTCGGCTTGTTCAATCAAAGTGTCGCGGAAGATTTCCCACGTTAGCTCTTCCGCTTTACCGCCGACTTTCTCCAACGCCTGATAAATCGGCACGGTGCCGATGGGCACCGGCGAGTTGCGCAGAATCCACTCGCGCGTCGCGTGAATGTTCTTGCCGGTGGAAAGATCCATCACGGTGTCTGAGCCGCACTTGATTGACCAGCGCATCTTCTCGACTTCGTCATCGATGGAAGAGAGCACCGCGGAGTTGCCGATGTTCGCGTTTATCTTCACCAGGAAGTTGCGGCCGATGATCATCGGTTCGGATTCCGGATGATTGATGTTGGCGGGAATGATGGCGCGTCCGCGCGCGACTTCATCGCGGACGAATTCGGGCGTGACGTATTCGGGGATTGAGGCGCCGAAGGAGACGCCGCGGTGTTGATGGTTGAGTGAATCCCTGGGTACGCTCGCCTCCGGCGAGCCGCCGTTGCGCGCGAGACGCGCGCGTACCTGCCCGAGGTTTTCGCGGATAGCAATGAATTCCATCTCGGGCGTGATGATGCCGCGGCGCGCGTAATGCATTTGCGTCACGCATGAGCCTTTTTTTGCGCGCAGAGGCGTGCGGCGTAGCGCCGGAAAGTCTTCCAGCCGGCCCTTATCTTTTTGCCGCGCGTTCTGCGCCGCGTCGAACGTCAGATAGCCATCGTCGATCGGTTGGATTGAGCGGCCTGCATACTCTTCCACGTCGCCACGCGAAACGATCCATTCGCGTCGCAACTGCGGCAGTCCTTCGCGCACGTCCGTTTTCTGAGATGGATCGCCGTACGGGCCGCTCGTGTCGTAGACACGCACCGGCGGATTCTCTTCCAACTCATTCTTGAAATTACGGGTGGGGTTTTGATCGATCTCGCGAAAGGGCACACGCACGCCCGGTTGTTCGCCGTCGATGTAGATGCGACGTGAGTTTGGAAGTGTGCTGTCGATTTTGGTTGGTTTGATTGCGGCGCTCATGATCTTTCTCCATTAAACCTCTGTGAAACTTTGTGATCCTCTGTGCCTTTGTGGTGAATGACAGGAAGTTAACCACAGAGGCACGGAGAGTCACAGAGTTTCACAAAGCAAAACTAAAAAACCGCTCCACCCTCGAAAAGGATGGAACGGTCATCTCGCACTAAGCGGACTGCCCCTTGAGGACTCCTCCGCATGATGGCTGTTTCTCCCTTCGACGGTGCTAGCCGTATCAGGTTCAAGGGGTCTCCCACCGGAATTTCGAACTGCGAAATGCGAATTTCGAATTGGCTTTAAAGCTCGTTCAATTCGCAATCCGCAATCCGAAATCCGCAATTCCTTTCGGACTCTCAGCCTCAGTCATTCCGACTTCGGCTCCCCCGAAACGTTATTCAGTTGTCAACGCACGAATTGTAGAACCGTTGCAGGTGAGGCGCAACCGGCTACTTGAAGTCAGTACCGGGAGCGGTAGCGATCGGGTGGTTACTCACAGAGCCGGCGGCGGCGTGGAACGCCACCAGGTCGCAACCACCCCCCCACGCGGGCTGCCCGCGTGGGAACCCCGGTCGCTCCCGGTACTGACTTCATACCTGTATAATCTCGCTGCTTTACCACACCTGAACACTTCGGAGACAAGTTGATGCTGCATCGCCGTGCTGTTGCTATCGCCCTGATTTCAACTCTGCTTTGCCTGCCGACCTTTGCTCAATCGCAATCAGACAAAGACCTGCTCGAACGGATTCGCAAAGAAGCGATGACGAACTCGCAGATCATGAAGACGATGCACATGCTTTCCGACGTGTACGGTCCGCGGCTCACGGGCTCGCCCAATCACAAGAGTTCGGCTGAGTGGGCGGTGAAGCAGATGACGGCGTGGGGACTTTCGAACGGGCATCTTCACGCATGGGACTTCAAGCATCCGGGATGGCTGAACGAAAGATTGTCGGCGCACATTGTCGCGCCCGTGAAAGACGCACTCGTCGCGGAAGCGCTGGCGTGGACGCCAGGCACGCGCGGCATCGTACGTGCGAATGCCTATCAAGTGATTCTCCCGGACCGGCCGACGCAGGGGCAGTTGACCGCGTTCTTCGAAACGCAGAAAGCGAAAGTGCGCGGACGCGTTGTGATGATCGGAAAGGCTGCGATCCTGCCGGTCAATATCAATCCGCCGGCGAAACGATTGACGGACGAGCTGGCGGAGCAGCGCTACGGTCCGAACGCCCGGCCGCAGCAATTTGCCGGACCATCGCCGTCACCAACTCCGACCCCTGTTCCCGGAACGCCGACGCCGCTGACGAACAGACAGATCGACGAGCAGCTCGATACGTTCTTGAAAGCCAACGGCGCGCTGGTTCGGGTGAACGATGCCGGCCGCGAGCATGGACAGATCCGCGCTTTCAATAACCGGACGTTTGATGTGAATAAAGCCATTCCGACCGTGGTGATGCGAAACGAAGACTATGGTCGCATCACGCGTCTGCTCGCCGATGGCAGGCCGGTAACTCTGGAATTCAACATCGTCAACCGCGTGTATCCCGAAGGCAAAACTTCCTACAACACCATTGCTGAAATTCCCGGCACCGATAAGGCGGACGAAGTAATCATGCTCGGCGGCCATTTGGATTCATGGCACGCGGCGACCGGCGCCACCGACAACGCGATCGGCTGCGCCATCATGATGGAAGCGGCACGCATTCTGAAAACGTTGGGCGTACGACCACGCCGCACGGTTCGCGTGGCGTTGTGGAGTGGTGAGGAGCAGGGGCTGCTCGGATCGCAGGCTTACGTGAAAGACACCTTCGGATCCTTCGAGAGTCCGAAGCCCGGTTACGAAAAGTTCGGTGGTTACTTCAACATCGACAGTGGTACGGGTCGTATTCGCGGCGCAAGTGTGTTCGGTCCACCCGATGGCGCCGGCATCGTGCGGGAAATTTTGAAACCGTTCAAAGAGGTCGGTGTGGTCGGTGCGATCGCGACGCGCAGCCGCGGTCTCGGCGGATCTGACAACACTTCGTTCAATCAGGCGGGGTTACCGGGTATCGGCATGGGCATTGATCCGATCGAGTACAACTCGCATACCTGGCACACGAATCTCGACACTTACGAACGAATCATCGAAGACGATGTGAAGAAAAACGCCGCGACGATCGCGTGGGCGGTTTATCAACTTGCGATGCGGGATGAACTGTTGCCGCGGTTTAAGACAGAGGAGATGCCGCGACCGCCGCGCGCGACCGCCGAGCCGACGCCCTCGCCAACGCCGCGACCAACACCACGACGCCCGCGTGGATAAAATTTCTCCCGAAGGAGTCTCATGCTCTTCCTCACTGTCATCGACTGGCACGGTCTGTTCGTTCCCACGGTTCATCCATTAGAGATCATTCTGCGCGGGTCAGTGATGTACCTGTTTATCCTCGCGCTGATGCGGTTGCTTCGACGTGATCCGGGCGCCCTCAGCACTCCTGACCTGCTGGTTATCGTCCTGGTGGCGGACGCCGCGCAGAATGCCATGGCCAGCGAATATCGCTCGCTGACCGAGGGCGCCATTCTGGTGGCGACGATCTTCGCGTGGAACTATGGTCTCGACTGGCTCGCATTTCGTTATCGCTGGGTGCACAGCCTGCTCAATTCTCCGCCTTTGTTGCTGATCAAGAACGGCCGGGTTCAACGTCGCAACCTACGCTCAGAATTGCTCAGGGAAAGTGATTTGGCCGAGCAACTTCGCCTGCAAGGCGTCGAGGACTATGCGGAGGTCAAGCGTGCGTTTCTCGAACCGGATGGCCACCTGAGCGTGATTCGCTACTCCAAAGAAGATAAGGACCGCCCTTCACCGAAGCAAAAGAAATCCACGATTGGCTGATCACGATGCCGATAAATCGCCGTACATTTATCAAGCGCAGCGCGCTTACACTCGCCGGTGTTTCGCTGGCACGGGTGCCGTTTATCACGGTCGGCGCCGCTTCGAAGAAAGTCATCATTATCGGCGGCGGAATCGCGGGCCTCGCGGCGGGTTACGAACTGACGCAGCTGGGCCATCAGGTCACGATTCTTGAAGCGCGCGCGCGACCGGGTGGCCGCATTCAAACTTTGCGCGAGCCTTTTGCTGACGGTTTGTACGCGGAAGCCGGCGCGGCGCGCATTCCGCACGATCACGATTTGGTTTTGAAGTACGTGAAGCTCTTCGGACTCCCACTCGTGCCGATGTATCCGTCTCAACTATCGGCTCTGATCGCCGAAGATCGTGGCATGAAACGCGTGAAGATCGACCGCTTGGTTAAAGAGCTGGGAAAAACCTTTGGGAGTGAACTCGGCGGTTCTCCAGCACGGTTCTCAAAGATTAAAGGGGGCAACGATCTCTTACCAAAGGCCTTTGCTGAGCGGTTGGCGAACAAGATTCATTACAACTCGCCGGTTGTCCGAATCGAGCAAGACGAGACAAGCGCGCGCGCCGTCTTCACCCAAAACGGCAAGGCGGAAACGCTGACCGCTGACCGCATCCTGTCCACCGTGCCGTTTTCGGTGTTGCGGAACATTAAGTTCCCCGAGAACTTTTCTGAGAAAAAGGTCAAAGCAATCAACGAGCTGGACTACGTCAACGTCTCGCGCGTTTACCTGCAAACGAAGAAGCGTTCGTGGGAAGAACTTGGCTTGAGCGGATTCGGTCTGACTAAAGACGGCGTCGAAGTGTGGCAGCCGACGTGGAACCAACCGGGACACCGCGGCATCGTGATGACTTACGCGCGGCCGGGCACCGCCGAACCGATTGCGGCGATGAAAGAGAGTGAGCGAGTTGACTCGACTATCAAGCAACTCGATTCGCTATTGCCCGGGGTGCGCGAGAACTTCGAGACCGGCACGTCGAAATGTTGGAACGAAGACGAATGGGCACGCGGCGCGTGGGCCTTCGCGGGCGTCGGCGGTTTGCTGCTGTTCGCTCAGCCGGAAGGGCGAATTCACTTCGCGGGCGAGCACCTTTCGATGTTGCCTTCATGGATGCAGGGCGCGCTGGCGTCGAGTGCGCAGGCCATCAAGCAAATCCACGAATCGTAATTCAGGTACGCACGCCTCTGGCGTGCAGCATGCCGGTGGCATGCGTACCGTACTCTAACGGAGATATTGGACAGCGCGTTGAAGGTGTTTGTTTGCTTGTCGCCAGTGGATGGCGACCGTGTAGGGCAGGTTCGCGCGGAAGAAAAGAACGCTCGGCGTGACGGTGTTATCGGTCGATTGCAACTCAGAAACGTGAACCACGCGCGGCTGATCAGCTTTTTCCCACCAGTATGCACCGTCGCGGTACGAGGCGAGCGCGTTGCGAATCTCTGATTTCAAACGCCCCGGGGGCAATCGCGACGCGAGCTCCTCAGCCCCGGCGCCAACTTCAATCAAATTTCTTTTGAAAGTAGCCAACGGGACGCGGGCCAACTGGCGACCTTCCTCAAACTCTCCCAGCGATCGGTAAACAATTACATCGTCATTCAGCCGCTTCAGCAGAAGAATCGCCTGCGCCGCGACGACCTGATCGGCAGTGGCCTCATCAGTGACTTGATTCGCAGCGTGTTCGCGGTGGGCAAAAGACTGGCCATGCGCCAGGGCGCAGCAAAAGCACAGGATGAGCAGGGCAAGAGAGGGGCGGAGCATAAGTATCGCAATCCCGAATCGTCGGGACTGCGTCGTTGTAAAGACAAGGCACCGGGCAAGCTGACAGCTCGCGGGGCGCCTTTATTACCGTTGCATGACTTATAAACTCGCAATATGATGCGCGTTCCGATCATCAACCAACCCGGACCGAAGAGGTTTCATCATGAGCCGTCCAACCGAAACTGAATACGCGCCCCCTTATCAGACTTACGTGTCGCATGCGACTGAAGACGAAATCTTGCCGGCGATGCGTTCGCAGATCGACGCGCTTGATGTGTTGCTCGATCGCGTGGCGCCTGAGCGCGAAACGTTCGCTTACGCCGAAGGCAAATGGACTATTCGCCAAATCGTTGGTCACCTGATCGACGGCGAGCGCGTTTTTGGTTATCGCGTGCTGTGTATTGCTCGAGGCGAGACGCAGGACCTGCCGGGCTTTGACCAGGACGAATACATGCCGAACGCGCCGTACGAACACGTTGAGCTCGAGGATTTGCTGAGCGAGTTCCGTCTGGTGCGGCTTTCAAATATCGCCATGTTGCGAACCCTGGATGAGACGGCATGGACGCGGATGGGTATCGCAAATGGCGCGCCGGTGTCGGTGCGCGCGTTGGTCTACATAATGGTGGGTCACGTGCGCCACCACATGGGCGTTTTGCGCGAGCGGTATCAGGTTGGTTAAGCGGATGATTCCTTTTGCGAAAAGGTCATACTTTGCGGCGATGCTCGTCATCTTCACGGCGACCCTCTCCGCCGGACAATCTTCAGTTCGCGACTATCGCCGCGCGCACGAACGACAGATCCTCGCCGAGTTCACTCGACTCCTTTCCATCCCCAACGTCGCCTCTGATCGGGTAAACATTCGACGCAGTGCGCAATTCATTGTCGAGATGATGCAGCGACGCGGACTGAATCCGCGCCTGCTCGAGACGAAATCGAAAGAGTCGCCGCCGGCTGTTTACGGCGAATGGAAGATTCCGGGCGCGACGCAGACGATTGTCGTGTACGCGCACTACGACGGGCAGCCGGTTGATCCGAAAGCGTGGACCGCTTCGCCGCCGTGGCATCCAACCTGGCGCACCGCAGCTTTGGAAAAGGACGGAAAGATCGCGACGCTGCCGGCGCGCGGCGAGATCAATCCGGAGTGGCGTTTGTATGCGCGCTCGGCTTCTGATGACAAAGCCGGCGTGATGGCGATTCTCACCGCGTTCGATGCTTTAAAAGCGGGCGGGCTCAAGCCTGCAGTGAACGTCAAATTCTTTTTCGAAGGCGAAGAGGAAGCCGGCTCGCCGCATCTCGGCGAAATGCTCGACCTGCATAGAGACCTACTTCAGGCCGACGCGTGGATCATTTGTGACGGTCCCGTGCATCAGTCGGGTCGCAAGCAAGTTGTCTTTGGCGTGCGCGGAGATGTGAACGTTGATGTGACGGTGTACGGCGCGACGCGGCCTTTGCACAGCGGGCATTACGGCAACTGGGCGCCGAACCCGGGCATGACGCTGGCGCGTCTGCTCGCCACGATGAAAGATGAAAACGGCCGCGTGAAAATCGACGGCTGGTACGACGGCGTCGAATCGCTGGGAGAAGCGGAGCGACGCGCGATTGCCGAGGCGCCGGCTTACGACGATCAGTTGCGTGCGCAGCTTGGGCTCGCGAAAACGGAAGGCAAAGGGAAGAGCCTGCTGGAATTGATCAACGAACCTTCACTGAATATCAACGGTATCAGCAGCGGCGACGTGGGCTCGCTGGCGCGGAACGTTATTCCCACGACGGCTACGGCAGTGCTCGATCTGCGGCTGGTCAAAGGAAACGATCATAAGCGGCAAGCGCAACGTTTGATCGATCACATTCGGAGGGAAGGCTTCCATGTAATCGATCACGATCCTACGGAAGCGGAACGGAAACAGCACGGACTGATTGCGAAAGTTGTTACGCGCACAGGTGGCTACAACGCCGAACGGACGCGGATGGATTTGCCGATCTCAATTGCGGTCATCGAGGCGGTGCAATCAACTTCGACAGATCCGATCGTTCGGCTGCCGACCTTGGGCGGCAGTCTGCCTTTGTCGATCATCACCGATCATCTGCGGACGATAACCATCACGGTGCCGATTGCAAACTACGACAACAATCAGCACGCTGAGAACGAGAACATTCGTTTGCAGAATCTCTGGGATGGGATTGAGACGTGGGCGGCGGTGATGATGATTAAGCCGAAGGAATCTTCGGCGTTTACGAACTGCGGGCAGGATGCCCGCGCTCCCAGGTTAGTCTTTCTTCTCTAAAATCACTTCCGCAATGGCGTGTTCGGTGGTGTGCGCAATTGAGATGTGCGCGGTCGTAGCGCCGGACGCTTCGTAGAGTTCGCGCGCGCGGCCATGGAAAGTAATCAACGGCGCGCCCGACTCCTTCGCTGAAATTTCAACGTCCTGCCAACTGATGCCGCCGCTCCACCCGGTTTGCAAAGCTTTGAGCGCGGCTTCTTTTGCCGCAAAGCGCGCGGCATAATGTTGCGCGGCCACGGCGCCGCGCGATTCGCAGTAGGCGCGCTCGGCGTCGGTAAAGACGCGTTCGGCAAAGCGCGGCGTGCGCGCGATGGTTTCGCGCACGCGGCTAACTTCAATGATGTCGATTCCGATAGAGACGATCACGGGCGAGACAGATGTTAAGCGCAATGACGCCGCGCTCCAAGACGCCGGATTCTACTGGCGCGAACGCGATGGCGTGCAGGCATTGGTTTGCGGGCCGCTGGAGCAGGACGGTTTCGCGAATGCGTTCTCGACCCGGCTGGGCGGCGTCAGTCCGATGCCGGAAAATTCGCTGAACCTTGCCGGCTTTAACGAAGACGCGGCAGAGAATATTTACGAGAACCGGCGGCGCTTTCTGAAACTGTTTACCGGCGAATGGACTTTGACGGGATGCTGGCAGGTACACGGCGCCGACGTGCGCGTCGTGCGCACTGAAGCCGAAGCGCAGCCGGCGCCGGGCGTGCTCGGCGAAGCTCAATACTGCGACGTTCTGGTCAGTAACGTGCCGCACGTTCTTGTGGGCGTGAAAACTGCCGACTGCGTGCCGGTTCTAATTGGTGATCCGATGTCGGGTGCGTTCGCTGCGGTCCATGCCGGTTGGCGCGGCACGGCCGCGTCGGTTGTGCGCCGCGCAATCGAACAGATGCGAGAGCAGTACGGCGCTAAGCCCGGGGACCTGCGCGCCGCGATTGGTCCGGCGGCGAATCTGTGCTGTTACGAAGTCGGTGTGGAAGTGATCGAGCAGTTCACCGATCGCTTTCCGCAATCCCAGAAACTGTTCGCTCCCACGCGCGACGGCCATGCGCGTATCGATCTGCAAACAGCCAATCGCGAGCAACTGGTTGCTGCCGGTCTCGAGCCCGGCAAGATTCACGTCGCGCCGCTCTGCACGATGGAGCGCACTGACCTTTTCTTTTCTTACCGGCGCGAGAAGGTGACTTACGGCCGGGTGGGACGGCTGATGTCCGTTATTGGCAGATCACAGTGACGAATTATAAGGCCCGGGATTTTGGCCGCCGCGATAAGCGAAATCAGGTGGCGGTGGAGGGTCATAAAGTGGTGGCGTATCCCAGACGACCAATGTGCCGGCCATCATATCGTGAAGGCCCTGCTTCTTTTCCGTAAACGCCACCATGATATAGCCGATAGCACAAATCATTCCGGACAGAATCTGCCCGAAGTACCGCCCGGTGGCCTTGCCAAAGCTAATTCGCTGACCCTCCATGTCGGTCACCTTTAGCTTGAGCAGTCTTTTTCCGACCGTTGCTTGCCAGGATGAACTTTCCGTCAGGGCAAAGTAGAGCCAACCAACAACAACCGACACGACGTTCAGCAACAGATTGATACCCACCCACGCGGGATCGTTTTCATCGATTTCACCCGCCGCACCGAGCAGACCCAACCCGAAACCGAGAGGGCAGAAAACGATCGATATCAAAAGGGTGTCGATTAGATAGGCGAGTACGCGTATCCAAAAACCTGCGTAGGACGGTTCGTTATATGACGGAAACATCAGGGGATCTGTTTCGCCGGTTAGATTCAGGGTGCCCGATGAGTTGGGCCTGCGGGCAAGCTACTCCGAAAGGGAGTTTGGCGCAAGCTTTATTTAAACGCCCAGCCGTTGATTCGTTTCACCGCATCATTCGCACCAACAACACCGATCTTCAAATTCACATCGTAGTTTTTTGGCGCGAAGCAGACTTCATCGTTGCAGCTTTGCATTCTGACGCGTGCTTTCACTTTTCCCGAGTCGTCAGCATAGTTCGCCGGTACCGTCACATTGAATTTCAATCGGATCTGGCCTTCGTAAACCGACAACTGCTTCTGCGAGAACTTGAATTTCTTAAGCAGTGGGCGGGGAAAGCTGACCGGTCCGGGGCGCAGGCCATTCTCAGCCTCGACTTTGACTGACGTCGCGATCAGATAAGTTTCTAACGGCCGGCTCGAGTTGATGTGATAGCCGCCGGGAATGTCGATCACGATTGAAACGCGTGTGGGCCGGCCGCGCTGGGCTTTGTCAGTGGAAAAATAGCCTACGACGCTGATGTTGGGTTCGGGCGCCGGCGTGGCCGCGGAGAGCGGCGTCCACACTACCACGGCGCAGATTAGAAGTGTCGTCAATATAAGTTTCTTAATTGGTCTTTTCATGTTTGTAGTTCTGCTTATGATGGCTGAGATTTTATCGCGGTTGCTAGCGAATCAAAACCGGCGCCTGATAGGTTTCGCCTCGCGCGGCCAATTGACCGCAAGCGGCCAGAATGTCGCGGCCCCGCGGCTTGCGCACGAACGCGTACACGCGTTTGGATTCCAAAATCGCACGGAACGATTCCACGCGGTCCGCGGAGGACGGCTGATAAGGCAATGGCTCAGCCGGATTGTGGGGAATCAAATTTACTTTGGCGCGCAGCGCGTGCCGGTTAATAAGGTTCGCCAGCTGTCGCGCCTGTTCGTCGGAATCGTTAACGCCTTTCAGCATTACGTACTCAAAGGTGAACCGCTCGCCGGGCTTCAGTGACTTCTCGAATTCCTTGCAGGCATCGAGTAGTTCGTCCAAGGGCCACTTCTTGTTGATGGGCATCAGTTCGTTTCGCAGTTCGTCGTTTGGCGCCGCCAGGGAAACAGCGAGATGCGGCCGGTCGGAAACGCCCGCGAGTTCGCGAATCCGCGGCGCGATGCCCGCCGTCGAAATGGTGACGCGATTCGGGACGATGTACAGACCGTCAGGATCGCTCATCACGCGCAGCGCTTTCATCAAAGACTCGAAATTCAGAAACGGCTCGCCCGCGCCCATGCCGACGAGGTTCGTACCCCGCGGCGGCCTGATGCCGTCACCGTAAGCGTCATTGAGCGCCACGATGATCTGTTCGACGATTTCGCCGGCGGTCAGGTTCCGCAACAGGCCGAGCTGCGCCGTGAGGCAGAAAGTGCACTGCAGGGGACAGCCCGATTGCGAAGAGAAACAAATCGTGTCGCGCCGCTCTTCCGGAATGAACACAGTCTCGACGGGCCGGCCGTCGTGCGTCTTCATCAGGTAGCGCCGCGTGCCGTCGGTCGAGATGTAACGCGATTCGACCTTCAGAGTTGAGATGTCCGCGCGCTCCTGAAGTTTCGCGCGAAACTCCTTCGGCAGATCGGTGATCTGATCGTACGAGCGCACGCGCCGCCGCTGAAGCGCGGAAAACAGTTGGCGGCCGCGATAGGCCGGCTCACCGAGTTCCGTCACAAAATCCGAAAGCTCGGCCTGAGTTAATCCTATAAGTTGCACAGACTGCATGGTGAGATTTGATTCTAGCACTGGCAAAAGCACCCGGTCGCTACCGCTCCCGGTACTGACTCCATCGCGACGTTCCGATTGATTATCAGGAGCGCCGGACCGATGTAGTCAGTACCGGGAGCGGTAGCGACCGGGTGAAATGTCTTACTGCAGAATCGTAAACTTCGCCGTCTGCACCAGGTTCTGACCGCTGACGCTATCCCGAACGCGAACTTCAATGGCGTAGTCGCCGGGATTCAAGCCGCGCGAATCGACCATCCGCGCCAGGGTCAGGCGCTGGCCTGAATCGCTGTTGCCGCGCCAGTCTTCGGTTTGCCTGCGGATCTCTTTGCCGTCCTTCAACAGCGCGTACTCAACATCCACCGAGGGACGCAGCGTTGTTTGATCGACCCCGGCGTTGTAAATCTGCATGTAGACGCCGATGGGTGAACCCCGCCGGTAAGTCGCGGTCAGATTCGGAATGACTTTCTTGTCGCCAATCACGAACTGTCGCGAGGCCGGAACATCAGAGACGTTAGCCAGGACTGACGCCAAAACCAGCGACGATGCGGCAAGATCCTTCCCAAACTTCGGGACCTGGAATCCGATGTGCTGAATGCCTGCCGCGCCCGATTCCACATCACGGACCAGCAAGTCGATGCGATAGCGGCCTGGCAGCATCGGCAGCGCTTTCTGATAGGCCGACTTCCTTTCTTTTGCGTCAATCAACTCAGCTGACGTGGCGGTGGTGGTGACGGCATCTTCGAAGTAACCGACGCGCCGGCCCGACACGTTCATGATGCGACCGGCAATGTTCAGCCGCGCCGTCTGAAGTCCGCCCACTTCGCGGAAGACCAAATCCCGATTATCAGCCTGCACGGTAAACGCGACGATGACGCGATCGTCCGACTGTCTGAAGAAGCTGATCTGAAGATCTGAAGTGAGAACGTTGTCGTCGGTGATCGGCGAACTCGTTCCGGTGCCGATATCGCGATCGAAATTGACCTTTGGTGCTTCATCTCGCAAACGGATCAGGTCCATCCACTCGAATGGTGAATCCTTGGCGCGCGATGAAAATGGATTTCCGAAACCACCCGCCGCCGTCAGCCGGTCGGCCTGGCTCACGCCGTCGAAGGTTGCGCCGGCTCCGGGTGTGCGCAGGAGCGCCTCTTTCTCAAAAGGATTGCGAGCGATGCGGTACTCACCGGTGCCCGACGGATCGACGAACTCGATTTCCACGTCGTTATGACCCGGGATGTGGCGATACCACCATTTTTCGAAAGGATAGGTTGAGGTTGTGCCGCCGCCTTCGTACGACGCACGTGTGTACATGCCTCCGCTCGGGTGCGATTCAATCTCATCCGGCTTGCCGTACTTCAGATATATCTTTCCGCGATCGGTTTTATGACCGGGAATGCCGGCCGCGAAGTGCTCATTCACGTAAGCCAAGCGTTCAAAGTACGCTTCGCGATACTCATTCACTTCCGTGTCCGGGTCGGGGTCGCGCAGGCGCCAGAACTCGAGGATGAATTGCTCGCGCTCCTCGTCGGTTTGCAGTTTGTTCCATGCGCTCAACTCTCCCGGTCTGATGATCGTTTCGACCTCCTGCACCCATTGCTTGAACGCTTTGTGTGGTTCCTGTTTGACCTTGCGCGGCTTGTCCTGCGGGTCACCGCTTTTCGTTGCAGGTTGGGCGCTAATGTTCACCGTCACGACCAGCGCCGAGAAGATAAGGATGATTCGAGTGCCGAACATTGGTTGGGTCCTTTGAAAGAAAAGTTTAGAGGCGGGCTGCTGCCCGCCCTTTTCTATTCCACGGTTGGCGGGCGGTAGCCCGCCTCTAAACGCCACGTCTTGGGGATAAAGTAAAACCGGCCCTCGATTTACTCAATCGAGAGCCGGTGCAAGAGTCCCTGGCTACTGCACAATCGCAAACTTCGCCGACTGCACCAAATTCTGACCGCTGACGCGATCCTTAACGCGAACTTCAATGGCGTAGTCGCCGGGGTTCAGGCCGCGCGAATCGACCAGCCGCGCCAGTGTCAGGCGTTGGCCTGAATCGCTGTTGCCGCGCCAGTCTTCGGTCTGCTTACCAATCTCTTTGCCGTCCTTCATCAACGCGTACTCAACGTCCACTGACGGACGTAGCGTTGTTTGATCGACCCCGGCGTTGTAAATCTGCATATAGACGCCGATGGGTGAACCGCGATGATAGGTTCCGGAAACGTTCGGGATCACCTTCACGTTGCCGATGGTGAACATGCCGACGGCGGGCTGCTCGCCGAGGCCTTCAAGTTTGGCGGCCAGGATCAGGGTTGAAGTGGACAGCTTGTTCGGATCGTACTTCGGAACTTCGAAGCCGATGTGACGCACGCCGGTCGCGCCTGAGGCGATGTCGCGAATGATTACATCCACGCGATAGCGGCCGGGCATCAGCGCCACTGCCTTCTGGTACGCGGACTTGCGTTCTTTCGCCTCGACCAACTCTTGCGGAGTCGCGCGAGTGATCACCGGATCCTCAAAGATGCCGGCGCGACGACCAGAGACGTGCGTAATCTTCGCAAAGATATTCAGCTGCGCCTGCTGCAAGCCACCGCTGTCCTGGAATACCAGATTGTTATTGTCGGTCTGAATCGTAAATGCGGTAATCACGCGCTCATCCGACTGACGGAAAAAGTCCACGCGCACGTCAAAGTTCAGCGGATTGTCCTCAATGACCGGGGTGTTCACCGCCGAGGCAAGATCGTTGAACTTGATCTGCGGCGGCCGGTTAAGATCAGCCAACAGTTGCAGTCGCGAAAACGGACTGTCCTGCTCGCGTCGATAGCCGGCCATGCCGATGCCCTGTGAGTTCACCACACGATCGGCTTTGTCGGACAGACCCATTGATTCGGCGAGGGTCAAGCCCGCGCCGGGTATATGCAGCAGTGCGTCCTTCTCGTCCGGATTGCGCGCGATGCGGTATTCGCCGCTGCCTGTCGGGTCAACGAATTCGATCTCGATGCCGGATCCGACGCCCGCAATGTATCGATAGAACCAACGCTCAAACGGATAAGTCGAAGTGGAGCCGCCGCCTTCATACGATTCGCGGTTGTACATGCCGCCCGACGGATGTGTTTCCTTCTCGTCCGGCTTGCCGTACATGATGTAGATCCGACCGCGATCAGTCTTCCAACCAGGGATACCGGATGCGAAGTGCTCGTTCGCGTACGCGATGCGCTCGTAATACTCTTCGCGGTACTCGTTTTCATCTGTATCCGGATCGGGATCCCGCCGGCGCCAGAATTCTTCGATGAAGTGCTCGCGCTCGTCGTCGGTTTCGAGCTTCTTAAACGCCCGACGCTCTTCGTCAGTGATGATGTAGGCGACGTCTTTGTCGAGCCAATCTTTGTAAGCCTTCTTCAGCTCTTCCTTAACCTTGCGCGGCTTTTCGGATGGATCCTGAGGATTCTTCGGTTGGGCCGCGAGCGGAACGGCGGCGAAAGCTAAAGCGAGGATGGCAACGGCCAGCCGGCTCGACTTGGGAAATGACATAGCGAAATACTCCTGCAAAAACTCGGGAACGTTAAGATGCTCGTTGGTGTTGTATCACGAGAAGCGCGGACACGGAACGAATGTCGGATTTTAAGTTTCGCTCTGAGCAGAGTCAAGATGCCTTAAACCCGCTGAAAAGTTGCCTTTGCGGCAATTTACGGGGGCGCGTTGTCCCCCTCCCCGCAAGCGGGGAGGGGGTAAGGGGGGGTGGGGGTTGCGGCGCTCGTCACCTCTCCCCCAACCCCCTCTCCGCTTGCGGAGAGGGGAGAACGCGAAAAGCCGACTCTTTGTGCAAAGCTGGCCCCGAACGATGCTCGTAACCATTTTTGCCCGGGGCGCGTCTTAACGGCAGACAACCGGGACTACCGATTCAAAAAATAAACGGAGGATTCTGATGAAAAAGTTAATTATTGCGGCGGGGCTCATAACCGCCCTGGCGTTGGCCGCTTTCGGCACGACAGGCGGCCTTCCGGTCAGCTTTGCCGGCACTTGGACTCTTGATAAAGAGAAGAGTCAGGGACTTAGTCAGCGGATGCAAAACGCTGAGAAAATCACCTGCGTGATCACTCAAACCGACAACACGATTTCAGTCGAATGGAAAGTTGAGGGCGGTCAGCCCCCGGCTGGCGGTGCCGGTGGCGGCGGCGGCATGGGTGGCGGACGCGGTCCGGCCCCTCCGCAGACCTTCAATCTAGATGGCAAAGAAGTGACCAGCGAGGGCGGTGGGCAAATGGGCGGTACGAGCACCATGAAAGCGACCTGGGCAGACGCGAGCAAGACGCTCGAGCTAATGTCCGTGCGCGCTGGTAGTGTCAATGGGCAGGACTTCAAGGCGACGACCACGGACAAGATGTCGCTGTCGGCCGACGGCAAAGTGCTGACCATCGTTCGTCACAGCGAATCGCCGCGCGGCGTACAGGATTCCACTCTGGTTTTCAACAAACAGTAAGTTCGAGCCACAAGGCTTTTCGGACAAAGAAATAGAGCCGCCGGGGGTATCGCCCCTCGCGGCTCTTTTCGTTTTCGTAAAAACCGCTCGTAACTGAAATTACGGCCAGGTAAATCCTGTCAGCGGATTTCCAAAGAAGGCGTTGGTCTTCCAGGCGTTCTTGTCCCAGACCCCGTCCTGATCGCCAAGTACCTGCACCGGAACAACGACACGATCGATGCCGAGCTTGTTCGCGGTGGCGATGCCGTTGTCGAGCTTCCCGTCAGGCCCGACGGTGAACTTGATCGACCGCGCCAGTTTGTTGTTCCAGAGTATCTTGATCTCGTACTCGCCAGGGTTCGATGCCATCTTGAACATCTCGTTGGTGTTCGGCTGCCCCTTCCCTCCGTCGGTCTTGTCCCACTGCTTGACGGTATAGAAGGAGCACTCGACGCGCGCCCACTTCGCCTTCTGCGGCATCGAGTCGTTGACGTAGTGCGTGGTGTTGTTCTCCACTTTGGTGCCGCAACTGGCTTTGCCTACCTGCATGCCGTCGAGGAACTGGCGGCCGATCTCCTGCCCCTTGTAAAAGAGGTGCGGCTCAACCTTGTAAGCCTCGCCGCGTACCCAAAAGGCGGCATTGAACTGCGGGTAGTCCCAACCGTAAACGCTGTCCGCCGTGTAGTAGATGTAGCCGATTGGCAGGTTCCAGTCGTGATCGACATAGTAGACGAACTTCTGCGCAGCCTTCGGGCCGACCTCATTCGTTAGCGTCTTCGCAACTTTCATTTTGCCGGTGAAAAGCGTTGTGTCTGTGCCGGCAAGCTCGTTCCGCATCTTGATGGCGAAATTGACCATACCGACGGGCAGGATGCTCTTGTCCTCAACCTCACGACCTCCGCACTCGCCAGTCCTCCACCAGTAACCCTTCTGCGTCTCTTTAGTGTCGCAGTCGAACTTGAGCCACGGCGCACTGCCGCCAGGCTGCTGAACCTCGACGTAGAGCTGGCCCCCGCTCGGGATGGGGCCGTTGACCGTGAACTCAAACCGCGGCACCCAACTCCACACGTCATAGTTTCCTTTGTACGAGTTGTTGGTCCTGGCAGTAATCTGGAGAGAGTCGTATTGAAGGGTCGGCTGATCGGCTTGCGCGACTGCCGTCGCCGCGCTAGCGACCGAAAGAATTAGAACCGTGAAACTAACCAGTAACAACTTTTTCATGAACACCTCCGTGAGACCTTGTTCAAGAGCGTTGAGAGGCCGGTGATTCTAGCAATGCGAAGTCTTGGCGACAACCCGTATGCCTGCTTCGCTTTTGGCTAGCATTCATCAGTCGAGTCAACCCATGCTGCAGATAGGTCGAGATTCCGATTTCTCTGGCGCGGCAAACTAATCAGCGGCTACAATCCCTCCGTGCCGACGCGTTTCCGATGGAGCCTGGTTTCAGATGAACGGCTGTTGGACACGCGCATCTGCGACCTGCCAATTAAGATCAAAGGTTCATTCATTGAACCTCACATCAAACGTCTCTACAGCGAGCTGAACGATCGCGGCATACGTTACAAGCCGCACGTGTGGCTGTCGGCCGAATGGTTCACACCCGATGGCGTGCCCGGGTTTGCCATCCCGTTTTATCTCGCGCATCCGCGTCTGATGAAGCTGGAACGGAAGTTCATGCGCGAAGTCGAAGGCGGCACCGACGTCGAATGCATGCGCATCCTGCGTCACGAAGCCGGACATGCAATCGATAACGCGTTTCGGCTGCATTTCAAGCGGCAATGGATTCGCACCTTCGGATCGTTCACCCAGAAATATCCGCCCTCCTACAAACCTAAGCCGAATAGCCGCCGTTACGTCCTGAATCTCGATGCGTGGTACGCGCAAGCTCATCCTGCGGAAGATTTTGCTGAGACGTTCGCGGTTTGGTTGCAGCCGCGCTCGAATTGGCGTCGTCGTTATCGCGGCTGGCCGGCAGTGCGCAAGCTTGAGTACGTCGATGATCTCGTGGGCGAGATCGCGGGCACGCGTCCGAAGAATAGGCTGCGAAAGAAAGTCGAAACGCTGCCGGAGATTCGGATTACGCTGCGTGAGCATTACGACCGCAAGCGAAAGAAGTACGCGTTTGAATGGCCGGCTTATCTCGACAACGATTTGCGGCGAATTTTTTCGAGCGAGCCGCGACATCGGGCTCGCGAGACGGCCGCGAGTTTCGTGCGGCGCGTGGCGCCGGAGATTCAGCAATTGGTTTCGGAAGGAACGGGTGTGCACGGCTACGCCATCGATCATGTGCTCGAGTTAATGATTGAGCGGTCCGCGCAACTGAAGCTGCGCGCTGTCGGCGGCGACGAAAAGTTGAAACGCCACTTGCTGATCATGCTGACGGTGCAAACAATGAACGTGGTGCATTCGGGCTATTACCGGATCGCGCTGTGATTGGTGCTCCCTCTCCCCAGGGAGTGGGAACTCAGAATGAACGCAAACGGAAATAACGAAAAAGCGGCGGCAAAGCCGAGGCGTTCCAAAGCCGCCGCTAAAAACGGCGACACGTTCAAGAAACTGCGCGTGATGGTTCTGTGTCACGAAGATCTCGTGCCGCCGGATTCCATCGACGATCTGACGCCTAAAGAAATTGCGCCCTTCAAAACTGAGTGGGACGTGATCTCGACGCTCAAGAAAATGGGCCATGAAGTTCTGCCGGTCGGCGTTTACAACAACCTGGGTGTTATCGGTAACGGACTCCTCGAATTCAAACCGCAGATTGCCTTTAATTTGTTGGAAGAGTTTCACGGCTATCCGCTCTACGATCAGCACGTCGTCAGCTATCTCGAGCTGATGAAACAGCCCTATACCGGTTGCAATCCGCGGGGCCTGACAATCTGTCGCGACAAGGCACTGTCAAAAATGGTCCTTGCCTATCATCGCATTCACGTGCCGGCCTTCGCCGTCTTTCACATGAATCGCGTGGTGAAGCGATCGAAGCGGCTGAAGTTCCCGCTGCTGGTGAAATCAATCAGCGAAGAAGGATCCGTCGGGATCGCGCGCGCGTCGATCGTGAACGACGACGAGAAGCTCGCCGAGCGCGTCGAGTTCATTCATCGCCAGACGAATACGCATGCGATTGCTGAGCAGTACATTGCCGGTCGCGAAATTTATGTCGGCGTCCTCGGCAATCAACGGCTGCAGTGCTACACGCCCTGGGAATTGGTGATTGAAAAACTGCCGGAAGGCGCGCCGAACATTGCGACGTCCAAACTGAAATGGGATCCGGCGTACCAGGAGAAAGTCGGCGTGGTAACAAAGGCCGCGGAGATAGATAAGAAAATGCGCGAGAAGATCGAGCGGCTCTCAAAGAAGATTTACCGCACGTTGTTCCTGAGTGGTTATGCGCGCCTGGACTATCGTGTTACTGACGCCGGTCAGATTTTCCTGCTCGAAGCAAATCCAAATCCGCAGATTGCCTTGAACGAAGATTTCGCTGACTCAGCCCAGCACTGCGGCGTTGATTACGAAGCGCTGCTGCAAAAGATTATGGGGGCGGGACTCAGATATCGAACGGGGCCTGAGCAGGCAAAATAGAAAGCGCTCCGATGAACCATCGAAGCGCCTCCCGTTTTGTTTGAAATTGGCTGACGGTTAACGAGCCGTCGCAGACGTCACGACAACTTCCTGCATTTGCCCGTCGAAAACCAGACCCGTAAATTCGTTCACATTGCCTGACTGACGCGTGCGGATTGCTGTGTACTTGGCTTTATCGCTTCGCGCTTCGAGACGTGCAGTGGTTTTTACCTGCACCTTTCCCTCTTTGAGGATGGAAAGCTCGCCGGATTCATCGTTAAAGCGGAACTCGTAGGTTCCCGCCTTGACCAAAGTTCCGCTCACCATCACGTCATCGGCAAACGCCAGTCTGACTTTCTTGACCTTTGCGAACGCCGTAACTGTAGCGAGCGACAATACGATTACTGCAACGAACGACCGAAATAAATACTTTTTCATTTTTTACTCTCCTTGTTTTTCTTTGAGACTCTAAAATTGGTTCGAACAACCTGCGTCGGTCGTTCCTCTGTGAAGGATGTAACGCGGCAGCGGTCTGCGAAGTTTCAAAAACTTCTTTAGATCCAACGACTTGGATGATCGATCCAGATTGATGGAAGATTACGCGCAGGCGAGGCAGTCCTTCACGCGATTAGGCTTTTGCGCGCTCAGGGTTCCAGCCAAAGGCGAGTCATATCGCACCACAGCGCCAGTCCGCGCCATGAGTTGAAGCGCGAATAAAAGCGCGCAATTTTCTTGTCGCTGGCTTTGCGGTTCTGATTGCGCAGTTTTGCGAACTGCGCGCGGATCCAGGAATCCAGCGCCAATCCGTCGTAACGTCCCAGCAACTTCAGCAGATTCTCAGCGGCGTAATTGCCGACGCCTTTCACGCCCTTCAGCTCTTTCATGAATTGATCGTGTGGGAGTTCCGCGTGCAGCCAACTCTCGACATTCAATTCGCCTGAAGCGACGCGTGTGGCGAGCTCTTGTAAGTAGGGCGCGCGATAACCGGAACGAATTCGATCCCGATAAAACTTCTCAGATTGCTGAGCCATCACTTCCGCCGTGGGAAACGATTTACGGCCGTCGTTAGATTCGCGGCCAAGTTCGTTGACCAGGCTGTACACCATCTTTTCCGTCAGCGCCCATGAACAGTTCGTCGTGCAAATCATCTTCACCAGGTCTTCGAAGACAGTCGGCGATCGCAGCAAACGACCGGCGCCTTGGGTCGCAATCCAGGTAAATTCGGGCTGCTGGGAAACGGCTTCGTAGAAGAGACTCATGTCGTCATCGAGACGGAACATGTGCCGAACGTCGCGCCCAATCTTTTCTGCGGCTCGCTTGCCGACCGCCCGCGAGGACTTAACCAGCATTCCCCGTTTCCCTTCGGAAATGGTAACGGTGACCGGATTCGCTGACCCGAGATCGATCACGCGTGCGAGCGTCCATTTGTCTTGATCGAATTCGAACGGCGGCAGGGCGTACCAACCGTGGCTCATCACCGTGCGCCGGAAGTTGAAATTGCTCGGAGTCGAGACCGTAATCTTCATGGCTAATCCAAGGCTTCGTACCGTGCCAAAGGAAAAGGACGTTTGCAAGTCCGCCAGGCGGCGGTTGCTGTGAATGCTGGCGGCGTATTACCCTTCGGACACCCCTTTTAACATTTTCACGCCCGTACATCGGGACGCGGACGCCCCCCTGCCGCCGCGCATCAAGGAGAAATAATTTTGTTTGGACTGAACCCGCAGCAGGTTTTCTTTCTGCTTATTCTCACCGCGGCCATCGTGCTTTTCATAACTGAGTGGATCCGTTCGGATCTGGTCGCGGTTATGGTCGTCATCGCGCTGTACGTCACCCGCGTACTCGATCCGAGGGACGCGCTCTCAGGCTTCAGCAGCGAACCCGCAATCGTCATCGCCGCCATTTTTGTGTTGAGCGCGGCGATGCACGCCACCGGTTTATCAGACACGATCGGTAGTTGGATTGGACGTTTGGCGGGAAGGAGCCTCACGCGCGCGATCGCGGTGATTATGCCGTCCGTAGCCGTGCTCTCGGCGTTTACGCATCACGTGACGACGACGGCGATGATGGTGCCGATTACTCTGAACCTGGCGCGCGAGCGAAGCATTCCTGCGTCAAAACTCCTGATGCCGATGTCGTTCGCGGCCTCACTGGGGACGGCGATCACAATCATCGGCGCGCCGGCTTTCCTGATCGCGAGCAACACTTTGCAGCAATCGGGGCGCAGCGGCCTTGGCATTTTTTCCATTGCGCCGATTGGGTTGGTGCTGACTGTGGTCGGCACCGTCTTCGTTTTGTTTGTGGGACGGTTTCTCCTTCCATCGCGTCACGCCCCGGAGGATCGCGCCAACCACTTTCGTCTCGAAGACTATTTGACCGAGATTGTGATTACTGAGAAGTCTCCGTTTCTGAAGCGCTCGGTCGATGATCTCGAAGCGGACAAGAAATATCATTTCAAGGTTCTCGGATTGCTTCGCAAAGGCCGGCGTCTGCGCGCACCTTACAAACAACAGGTGTTAACAGAGGGCGACGTGCTGATTGTGCGTGCGCCTCCTGACGAGTTAGTGGCCATTCGCGAGGAACCGAATCTCGACCTGCATCCGATCAAGTTGTTCGGCGACCGGACCGATCCGAAAGTCAACGTCAACGGAAACGGCGACGACGAGGAGGAAGAGTTTGTTCAAGCCGTGGTCGCCCCCAAATCAGACTTGGTTAACCGAACGCTGAAGCAGATAGATTTCCAAAGGCGATACGGGGCCGTGGTGGTTGGCCTGTGGCGCAAGGACGGCTGGCTGGATCAGGAGATTTCGAAGGTCCGTCTCAAATCGAACGACGTCCTTGTGCTTGAAGGCGATGAAGACGCGCTGGCAAGAGTGGCCGCCGATCCCGCATTCCTGATGATGGTTCCGTTTCACGGGGAATCGAAACTGCGGCGACGTGCCTGGGTATCGGGACTAATCATGCTGTTAACCATTTTGCTCGCGGCTTTCGACTTGATGTCGATCGAAATGGCCGCGCTGGCGGGCGCGGTCGCCGTGGTTCTCACCCGTTGTATAGGCATCCGTCAGGCGTATGAATCCATCGACTCGCGGATCTTCGTTTTCATTGCGGGCGCCATTCCGCTGGGCGTCGCTATGCAAAAGACGGGAATGGCAGGAATGTTCGCCGGTTGGCTTCAGCAGGCGGTGGGCGGGTGGCCGGAGCGAGCGGTTCTGCTGGTCCTCTTTGCAGTCGTCGCGGTGATTACACAGTTCATGTCCGACGCCGCCACGACGGCGCTTTTTGCGCCGGTCGCCGTCGCTTTAGCCGAGGGACTGGGCCAGCCGCCTGAGGCCTTTGTCGTGACCGTTGCCATGGCCGCGGTCGTCTCATTTCTCACGCCCATCGGACATCACGGCAACCTTCTGGTTTATGGACCGGGTCGTTATCGGTTCGGTGATTTCGTAAAGGTCGGCACGCCTTTAACCGTAGCTGCGGCACTCGTCGTAGTAATGTTGGCTCCGATGCTTTGGCCGGGTTAGTGAAAGGCTGTATGCCGCGGGTGCGGTCAAACTGCTACTTGACCGAAAAGAGTGCGAGGACTAGACTCAGGGAACTTACCAAGACGAAAGGAAGGCTGTTCTCGTTGGTTCCTACAACACTTGGGGCTGAGCGGGCGCGAAGTCAAACACCGAGACTTCCTACAGCTTAGGTGACTTAAGCACCGTTTCCGAAAAATGCTGCCGGAGCTTTCCGGCGCGCGCTCCGTCGCCCCGTGGGAAACGCCCTCGGGGCGATGTCGTTTTTACTGTCCCAATATCCACCACAAATACAGAGCCGCCGGCTATATTGAGTCCTCGTCTTCGTTAAATCCCAGTTTTTCAAATCCGCTGTCAGTCAGTTTCGGCAGAGGCTCGGGCCGCGGCCAGACTATCGAGGCCACCAACGATGACCCCAGAACCAGCGCGACAACGCCCAGAGCCCACCCGGTACCGATGCCGTGGAATTCGCCGACCCGATGAGCCAATTCTTGAAATCCCATCGCCGCCAGTCCCTTTGCCGCAATCTGCGCGCCCAGGGGCAGAAGCATTTTGACGCCGATAAAACTGAGCACGGTCGCCAGGCCGTACTTCAAATAATGAAACCTGTCGATGACGCCTTTCAGGAGGAAATAGAATGTGCGCAACCCGAGAATCGCGAACACGTTTGAGGTGTAAACGATGAACCGATCGGTGGTCACGCCAAAGATTGCCGGAATCGAATCGAGCGCGAAAACTAGGTCAGTAAATTCAACGACAATCAACACCAGCAGGAGCAACGTTCCCACGCGCTTGCCGTTGACGACGGTGAAAAACTTTCGTCGCTCATAGTGCCGTACGATGGGGACAAAACGGGTGACTAACTTCACCACCGCGCGATTTTCCGGTTCGATGTCCGTTTCTTCCGAGCGAAACATTTTCACGCCCGTGTACACCAGGAAAGCGCCGAAAATGTAGATTACCCAATGAAAGCGCTCGATTAATTCACTGCCGACCAGGATCATGATGACGCGCATCACCAGCGCGCCCATCACGCCCCAGAACAGCACGCGGTGCTGATACTTCGCAGGGACTTTGAAGTACGAAAAGATCAGAACAAAGACGAACAGGTTATCGACCGAAAGCGAGAGCTCGATCAGATAACCCGTCAGAAATTCGAGCGCCTTCTGATTTCTCGCCTCTCCGAACAGCTCCCAGCCCAACGGCCCAAACAACAGAGCCGCGAAGACGAGCGCGAGCGTCACCCAGACGGCGCTCCAAATCGTCGCATCTTTGTAACTGACTTCGTGAGGCTTGCGATTAAAGACGCCGAGGTCGATTGCCAGCATCAAAAGGACAAAAACGCAGAATCCAATCCATGCCAGGGTAGAAACAGCAATTTGCATCGATGCGGATAAAATATCATTCGCTTGTCCGCGCACGCAAAATCGGAATCGGGTGCTCGCAAGTTGCAGCCCGATTGTCTGTCCTTTAGAATTCGACGTTTCATCAATACGGAGAAGTCTTATCTATGCTTAAACAACTCAGCCGGCTCGAGCGCACGCGCAACATCCTGATTCTCGCTTTTGTGGCGGTGATGGCGATCAGCCTTGTTCTGTTTTTCCGGCCCGGCGGCGGCGCGGCTCGTATCGATCCGACGAAGAGCACCGAAGTCCTGGCGGTGGTTGGCGGCGAGGAAATCACCGTCGCCGATTTCACGTTACAGAAACAGAACCTGCAGCAGCAGTTCTCACGTTTCGGCAGCCAGATAAGCCTGGCGCGCATGGGTTACAGTGATGAAAAGATTCTCGACAGCTTGATCGCGAGCCGCGTCACTTCGCAGGAAGCTGAGCGACTCGGACTCGGCGCCTCTGAATGGGAGGTCAAAGAACGCATCGCAAACTTGTTCCGTGATCCGGCGGGCAAGTTTCTGCTGGTGGACGCTTCCGGAAACTTTGACATGGCGAAATATCAGGAGCGCGTCGGCGATGTGGCTGCTTTCGAACGCGGAATCGCCCGCGACATCGCGCGCGAGAAACTGGAAGCGCTCGTCACCACCGGCGTCACAGTTTCAGAAGACGAAGTGCGCGAAGAGTACAAACGAAAGAATTCATCTCTGGATCTAACTTATGTCGCCGTCTCAACCGCGAAGCTGGCGGAGAAGATGCAGCCGGCCGATCAGGAATTGAAGGACTATTACGAAAAGCACAAGACCGAATATCGCATCGACGTACCGCAGAAAAAGATTCGCTATGTGTTTCTCGATCAAAACAAAGCCGGCGCAAAAGTTCAGGTGAGTGACAACGAGCTGCAGGAGGAATTCCAAAACGTTAAACCGGAATTCAAGATCGCCGGAGTTAAAGCGCAGCAGATCGTTTTGCGCGTCGTGCGCGAAGATCTGGATGCTGAGGTGCTGAAGAAGGCCAACGAGCTGGTGGCGAAGGCTCGCGGCCAGTCGGCCACTGCGACCGAAGAAGCCTTTGCCGAGCTCGCCAAAGGGAATTCAGAAGATGCCGCGACCGCGAAGAACGGCGGACGCGTCGCGGGACTCGTAAAGAAGAGCATTACCAACCCGGACGATCCCTTCCAGAAGACGCTCGACATGGAGCCCGGGCAAGTGACGGACCCCATCAAATTCAAGAACGCTTATTACATTCTGCGGCGCGGTGAATCGGTCCCGAAAACTTTCGAGATGGCCAAGCCCGAATTGCTGATTTCGGCGCGCAATAACCGCGGATACAAGATCGCGCAAGGCATCGCCCAGAAGGCCCAGGATCGTTTGAAAGCAACCAAAGATCCGCAGAAGGTGGCGCAGGAACTCGCGGCCGAAGCAAACATGAGTCCGGCCGATATGGTGCGCGAAACACCGTTTGTAAAACCGGGTGATAACGTGCCGAACATCGGCAGCTCGCAACAGTTCGAAGACGGCATCGCGCCGCTGAACAATCCGAACGATGTGGGCGAGCGCACGCCGGTGAAGGATGGGTTTGCGGTACCGATGCTGGTCGAGATACGCGACCCCCGCATCCCGGCGTTCGACGAAGTGAAAGACAAAGTCGTCACGGCGGTGAAACAGGAAAAGGCGAAGTCGCAACTCGAGCAAACTGCCAAAGACATCATTGCCGGCGCGAAGACACCCGCGGATCTGAAAGCGGCGGCGCAAAAGTACGGGCTGGAAGCGAAGGCCGAAGCTAATTACAAGATCGGCACCGCTCTGGCCGACCTCGGGTCGAGCACCATCCTCGACCAGCCGCTGGACAAAGCCAAGGCGGGCGAAGTGTTGTCAGCCCCGGTGTTTCTCAACGAGAACTATCTCGTGATCGGCGTTACCAAGCGCACGGAAGCCGACATGGCGGAGTTTACCAAGCAGCGCGACACCCTGATGGAAACTGCGCACAGTGAACGCAAGGATCAAGTTTTCGAAGACTATCTGGCCAAGGTGCTGCAGCAGATGAAGCAGGACGGCGACATCAAGGTTTACAACGAAGTGCTCGCGCAGTATCAGGAGGCACAACCCGACATCAGTGTGCCGACGCGTCCGCAGATTCCGACGCAGTAGTCGCGAAGTCGCGGACGTCGTGGAAGGGTGTTTCCCGGTCTGAAAAATCAGGCCGGTAGTAAAACGCCGAGCCGTCGTACTCCTGCATCCAGCCGTTTTCCATTCCGAATTCATCGAGCGCCGCCACGGCGCGCAGCCACTCAGACTCGCTAATCCGGCGCGACAGCAGGGTGTAGCGCGGGTTGGTGCCCGCGACATTGGTCGGGTAGTACTGGGCCATCAAAGAAACCGCGACGCGCGGACCGAGTTCATCGCGAATCCACTGAAGTGACTCGCGCAATCCGCCAATATCATTGGGCAAAACGAGTAAGCGAATGACCAGACCTCGTTTCAACAAACCACCTTCGTCGAAAAACAGTTCAGCACCCGTTTGGCGAAACATTTCCTTGAGAGCGGCGCGCGAAACCGGCGCATAGCTGCGCACCTTTGAAAACAGGAATCCCGCTTCGTCTTCAGCGTATTTCAAGTCCGGCAGATAAACATCGACGATGCCTTCGAGCAGGCGCAGCACCTCAACCGAATCGTACGCGTTGGTGTTGTAAACGATGGGCAGGGTCAAACCTTTTTCCGCCGCGAGCAAAATCGCGCGGGCCATCTGCGGTGCGAAATGTGTCGGCGAAACGAAGTTGATGTTGTGACAACCGCGCGCTTGCAGGTCGAGCATCATCTCAGCGAGACGTTCGTGCGTCACTTCATTCTTGATTTGTTCTTTGTGCGTTTGCGAGATCTGATAATTCTGGCAGTAGACACAGCGCAGGTTGCAGTTGCCGAAAAAGACATTTCCGGCGCCGCGTGTCCCTGTCAGTGGCGGCTCTTCGCCAAAGTGCGGAGTGTAGGAAGAAACTATTGGCAGACGGCCGGAGTAACATCGAGCCAACTGACCCTGCATTCTGTTGTTGCCGCAATCCAGCGGACAGACAGTGCAACATTCGAGCAAGGCTTCGAGCGTTTCCACACGGCGCGCCAGTTCGCCGGCCCGCAGCAGATTAAGATATGACGGCTCGTTTGGAAGTTGATGTTCGATCATTACATCGGCCCCGGGTTTCACGGTGATTTCTTTTTCCTGAAATGCACGTAATGTGTCTTGTGTTGCTCGACCAGTTCCCGCGGCACGACGCGTCTGGTAACGCGCCAGATAAAATCCATCTCCGAGTGGGTGGTGCTTAACGCGAGCCGGGCTTCAAAGACAAGCAGCATGCTGCCATAGAAAAGAAAGAAAGCGCCGACCAGACCAAACGCAACTGGAATCCATCCAAACCTTCTCGTCGAACTGAACGAGACAACGCCGATGGCGAAACTGGTCGCCACGAAAATACCGACAGCGAGATAAAAGCTGGTAAGCGCACGCTGCAGCAGACGCGATCGGCTGGTCAGTTTGTCGAGTTGATCGTAAAGCATCGCCCGGCGCTCTTCGAGGAACTCTTCTTCATAGCCTTCCCGCGAAATCTCCAGCAATCGATCTGAGAGCGATCGAACGCGGTCCACGACACGCCCCAGACGCACGGAAGAGGAGAGAATCATCGTGCCGCTCGCAGAAATTAAAACGGCCGGCGTAATCATTGCCGTCAGCACGGCGAGTGATGCGGATAAACCATCCATGGTCTGTGAAGTGATAGTAGTCAACCGCTGTGGCTCACGCAACGTGAAGAATTCTCGGTGTGATATGCTTCGCCGACAAGAAGGAAATTCAGATGGCGACAAAGAACAAGCGACCGAAGAAATCGCCACGAAACCGTCCTGAGGCGTCGTCGGAAACAGAAGACCGCGCGCCTTCAGGCCGCGGTGGCGTGGCGATGGGGCGCACTGTGGGCCTGCCGTTCGGGGGCGCTCGGGCGCGAAAGCGAAAACCAAACGCGAAACGTAATTCCAGCACTAAGTAGATGCTCGAACTCTTTTTTCTTTTCTATTGGCTGCCCAAAAAGATGACCCAACTTGCGCGCGAAAGAAATCGCAGCGCCGTGGGCTGGAGCGTTTTAGCGATCGGTGCATGGATAGGAGCTGAGGTGGGTGTTTTCGCGGCGGCGGGAATTCTGATTGGGATGGGAAGCGTGTTGTGGGGTTGGGATGAAGAACCTTCGACAGGCACGCAGGCGTTGATCTATTTGTTAGCTCTGGGAACCGCAATACTCAGTGTGACTGTGGTGATTCGGATCCTGAGGGCCAAACCCAGGCATAACGTTTTTCCAGCTCCACCCCCTCCGCCAAAGTTCTCCGATTAAGCCAAGTGATTATGGCGAACGCCGAAAAGTTCAATGCGTCGATCGCGTGGCTGCCGGATTTCATCTACACGGGCGGCCGGTTTGAGAGCGGGCGAGCGCTGGTTTGCGATGCTTCCGGGACGATCGTAAGTCTGCCGCGCGTCGCAGAACTCCGAGATGAAAAACGAGTTCGGCTGACGAATCGCGCGATGCTCCCAGGAATGGTGAATGCGCATTCGCATGCGTTTCAGCGGGTGCTGCGCGGGCGCACCGAATATCGCACTGGGGATCGCGACAGCTTCTGGACTTGGCGCGAAATGATGTACTCGGCGGCGACGAGGCTCACGCCGGAAGACGTTTACGACGCATCGCGGATGGCGTTCCTGGAAATGGCTTTGAGCGGGATCACCGCCGTGGGCGAGTTTCACTACCTGCATCACGCGCCGGACGGAAAGCCTTACGACGATCCGAATCTGCTGGCGAAAGAAGTTGTCCGCGCGGCTGGCGACGTCGGACTGCGCATCGCGCTTTTGCGAGTCGCTTACGTTCGATCAGGCTTTCGCAGTGATCCCAATCCGCAGCAGGCGCGATTCATCGAGCCCGACGCGGTGAGTTACCTTCGACATGTCGATGATTTAGGGTCCGCACTGCTCCGGAGTGCTAATTCGTCGAACAACCCAGGCACGCCAGAGGCACGCGCACCGACCGCCTGGACTGGTGTTGCGCCCCACAGCGTACGCGCTGTCCCGCTGGAATACCTGCGCGAAGTGATCGCTCACGCGAACAAACTTAGCCTGAGCGTGCATATGCACGTCGCCGAACAGCCGGCTGAGGTTTCAGCGTGCGTCGAAGAATACGGCCGGACGCCGATCGCTCTGTTAGAAACGGAAGGATTATTGAGCGACCGCTTCACCGCCGTTCACGCGATTCACGTAACGCCGAAAGCGATGCCGGCATTCGCCAGGACGGGGGCGATGGTGTGCGCGTGTCCGACGACGGAGCGCAACCTTGGCGACGGCGTTGTGCCGGCGGATGAATATCTCAAACATGGCGTGCCGATCTGTCTGGGAACTGACAGCCACGTGCAAATCGATCCGTTTGAAGAGGCGCGCGAGTTGGAGTATCACCTGCGTCTGCAGAAGATGGAGCGGGTCGTACTGGGAGCGCGGACGCCTTTGTCCGCGGATGCGCCATCACAACTCGCGGCGTATCTCTTCGACTGTGCGACAGTTAACGGCGTACGCAGCATCAGTTCTCCGAGCGGCACAGTGGACGTTGGAAAACCCGCCGACTTTTTCACAGTCGATCTCAATGATCCTTCAATAGCGGGAGCTTCACCGAACGATCTGCTCTCGTCGATTGTGTTTTCCGCGTCGCGTGCCGCGGTGCGCGAAGTCGTCGTCGGGGGAAAGCCGATCGTTTCCGACGGACAGCACTTGATTCAGGAAGAAGTTGTTGAGCGCTTTGGTGAGTTGCAGAAGCGACTGTGGGATGAAGCGGGGGCAAGCCCACCTTCCTGACCTTGAGCTGGATTTATTTGACCGATTGAAAGTGGTTGAACGTCTTTCAAGCTGAAGGGACAACGACGCCGAATTAATCTCTCAGGTTGGGAAGGCGGGCTCGCCCCGCTTCTTCATAAAATGACTGTCGAACAAACCTTAGCCGAACTCGTCGCCATTGATTCTGTATCCGCGCGCTCGAACGCGGAAATTGTTTTGTATCTGCAAAAGCGTTGCGAGGCCCTCGGATTTAAAATTCAGAGATTTCCACATGTTGATGAACATGGGATCGAGAAAATAAATCTGGTGGCACAGACTTCACTCTGTGATTCTCAAATTGCCGGTTCACAGACTGAAGTCTGTGCCCCGGAGCTCGCGCTCGTCGGTCACACCGATACCGTTCCTTACGATCAAAATTGGAAGGAAGCGCTGACCCTGACCGAACGCGAGAGCAAGCTGTTTGGGCGCGGCGCGTGCGACACGAAAGCGTTCATCGCCGCGGCGCTGACCGCGGTGGAGAGCATCGACATCGCGAAGCTTCGCAAACCGCTCGCGTTGGTGTTCACCGCAGATGAGGAGATTGGTTGTCTCGGAGCGAAGCGTCTGGCTGACGCGAAGCCTTTCACCGCCAGGCACGCCATCGTTGGCGAGCCAACTTCATTGCAACCGATGCGCGCGGGAAAGGGATACTGTCTCGCGCATGTGACCGTTCATGGCCGCGAAGCTCACAGCGCTTATCCGCAAATCGGTGCGTCGGCGATCTTTCGCGCCGCGAAGTTGATCGAAAAGATCGAAGCGATTGCCGAAGACGTGAAGAGTGACGCGCACACTGGATTTGATCCGCCTTACACAACTCTCAATATTGGTCTCATTAACGGCGGCAGCGCGAAGAACGTAATTCCCGGCGAGTGCCGTTTCACGCTCGAGTGGCGAACTATTCCGGGTCAACCAGCCGATTTCGTCTTGAATCTGGTTCGTGCCGCAGTTTCAGAGTTAGAGAAAGTCGATCTGGAGTTCGCTTGTGAGATCGAGGCTGATCGTGCCGATGACAGCTTCGAAACGCCCACCGGTTCTGACCTGGTTAAGTTCCTCGAGCAAGCATCAGGGAAAGCTCCGGGCACCGTTGCGTTCGGCACGGAAGCGCCCAGTATGATTGCGCTCGGCGCTCAAGCTGTTGTCTTCGGTCCGGGAAACATTCGCGTCGCGCACCGCACCGGCGAATTTGTGCCCGTGGATGAACTAGCTCGCTGCGTGGGCATTCTGCGCGCAGCTATCGCCCATTTTTGCCTGTAAGCTTGGGCGCCGGCAGGCAACCTGATTTAATGCGCCGGAGTCGAATCTCCGCCTAAGACGTTCCCGTCAATCGAGCAATGAAACCGGATCCGCTGAAAAACCTTCGCATCGCTTCACCCTGCCCCATGAACTGGGACCAGATGACGGGCGATAATCGCGCGCGCTTTTGCAGTCTGTGTAATCTGCACGTGTACAACATCGCTGAGCTGACGCGAAAGCAGGCGGTGGCGCTGATAACCGAGACTGAAGGTCGGATCTGCGGGAGGATTTATCGCCGATCGGACGGAACCGTTATCACCAAAGATTGCCCGGTTGGCTTGCGCGCAATCCGCCGGCGCGTCGCGCGAACTGCGGGAGCGGTTTTCGCGACGCTGGTCGCCTTAACTTCCTCAGCGTTTGGTCAGAGCCCATCGAAAAAAGATCACCCTTCGTGTAAGCAACAGGTAACCATTTCCCGGAAGGAATCCGACACGGAACCCGGCGCCTTTACGGGCACGGTGGTTGATGCTAACGGGGCTTATGTGGCGGGCGTGCGGATTAAGATCACCGACAGAAAATCCGGGAAATCAATTGAGGTCGCTTCAAATGACGAAGGTCGTTTTCGGACAGAAGCGCTCGGAGCGAGTGTTTATGATGTGTCTGCGGAATCGGCGGGCTTCAAAAAACTCGAAATCGCTCAACTCACCATCGCGGCAAAGGAAACTGTGACTTTGACGCTGATTCTGACCGTTGCTGATCCGGCGACGGAGGTTTTAGTAGGCGTTGTTTTAGTCGAACCGATGGTTGACACGACAAAGCCGGGGCTAACTTATACTATTACCAGTGACATCTTTCGGAGACTTCCGATCCCCTAGGCGACTCGTGTTACCCATGCCGCTACTTGTTGTTTTGCGAAATACCTCATCGTCATTGCGGCGCGCGCGCTACGCGCTGACCTTCACTGTGATGATGCTGATGCTCGTGTGCGCAGCTACAGCCTCGGCGCAGAACAATTCGCCTTTTGCTGAACCAACCGAACTTCAGCAGGGGCCGCCGCTCACGAATCAGGAATACGTGGCGCTGCTTTACCAGTTGCCGAGACATCCGGAAGAGCGTGACCGCCTGATTGATCAGATCAGAAAGCGTGGCATCGCATTCCCATTGACGCCGGGTCTGCTGAGCCTGACTGCGACGAAGAGTGGCAACGACACGTTGCTGCGGCACACTTTGGAAGAAGCAAATCGCCGCCGCATCAATCCGGCGCTCGCCGTGCGGCCTTCCGCTGCTGAAGCCGCTGAATTGTTAGAGCGCACGCGCAAGGCGACGCTCGGCGCGACGCAGCAGATGCCGGACTATTTGGTGAAGCAACAGATCGCGCGGTCGCGGGCGATCGGCACGACGAGCAACTGGAACGTGTACGACCGGCTGTCGATTGCCGTTAGTTACCGGCAGAACCTGGGCGAGCAGTACAAACTTCTTTCCGTAAACGGCATGCCGCCGAATGTTGATGAAGGGGAAGGATCGAACTACGGCAACAAAATTGGCGGCACGACTTCCAGCGGCGAATACGTCTCGATGCTGGTGCAATTGTTTGAACCGGCGACGCAAGCGGAGTTCGAAGCCGTGGACACGGATACGTTGCGCGGTCGCCGCACGGTTGTATACGAGTACTCCGTCAAACGAGAGCTGTCGAAGCAGAGTTTGCAGTTCCAGGCCGGTATCGATGCCAGTCCCGTGGGGACCATTGTCGGCTACCGCGGCCGCATCTGGGTGGATCGCGACGACAATCGCGTCCTGCGGCTCGAGACCATTTCAGTAGAGATTCCGCCGGACTTTCCGATCACCGCCGCGCGCAGCGTCATCGATTACGAATGGGTAGCGATCAATGAGGTGTCGCACCTGCTGCCCTC
This sequence comes from Pyrinomonadaceae bacterium, assembly GCA_036277115.1. Lineage (NCBI taxonomy): Bacteria > Pseudomonadati > Acidobacteriota > Blastocatellia > Blastocatellales > Pyrinomonadaceae > Pyrinomonadaceae bacterium. Next base: position 901,027 of record DASUNM010000023.1, on the reverse strand, counting down.
GCGCGCTTTGATCGAGCTGACCAGTCGCCTGGGTTCACGGACTGAGCAGACGCGCAACGACATTTTGTTTCGCGGCTATCGCAAGTTCGGTACGGAAGTGAAGATTACCGACATCGATGAAACTGATTTCCCCGCTGATCCGCCCGAAGACGAGCCGAAGAAACCCGAGACCGCGCCAGTACTCAAGCCTCCACCACAGAAGAAACCGTGACATGCCCACCGGTCACCGCCGCATCGCCGTCCTCCTGATCCTAGTCTGTGCGTCGCTCGCGGCTGCGCAATCAAAGCCTGACAAGGATTACCTTTTCTATGTCGTCTCGGAAGGCGCGGACAAGATCGCGCGCGTGCGTTTCGGATCGAACGGGGCGCGCGTTGAGCGCGAACTGGACACCGGCGACATGCCGATCGACATCGACGGGCCGCACGGCATCGTCATGTCTCCTGACCGGAAGTTTTATTACGTCTCCATCGGACACGGACGGCCCTTCGGTTTAGTTTGGAAGTATTCGACGAAAGACGACAGCGTGGTTGGAAAAGCCACGCTCAGTTACTTTCCCGCGACGATGGACGTCTCAGCGGACGGGCAGTTCCTGTTTGTCGTGAATTTCAATCTGCACGGCGACATGGTGCCATCATCTGTTTCGGTCGTCTCAACGCCGACGATGACGGAAGTCGCGCGGATTCAAACCTGCACGATGCCGCACGGTTCGCGGCTGAATGTGCAAGGCACGAAGCAATATTCGGCGTGCATGATGGATGACATGCTGGTTGAGATCGACACGCGCACTTTCAAGGTCGGCCGGCATTTCATCGTCACCAAGGGGAAAGAACTCGGCATGTCCGGCGCGCCGAAGGTGCAGACCAATACAACTGGAATGTCTCAGCCGATGAAGCATACCGGCGGCCATGGCATGGAAGCGCCCAAACCTGGCGACGTTTCGTGCCAGCCTACCTGGGCACAACCTTCAATCGATGGGTTGACGATCTACATCGCTTGTAATGCGTCGAGTGAAATCGTCGAAATCAATGCGGGCACCTGGAAACTTGTGCGTCGCATCCCGGCGCGCGCCGGTGTATACAACCTTGCGATCACCCGCGACGGCGCACGATTGGTGGCGACGAACAAACGGGATCAGTCGGTTTCAATCTACGATTTGAAGAGCGGAAAGGAACTCGCGCGCCTGCCGACAAAACGAAAGGTGCTGCACGGCGTGATCATCTCGCCCGACGATCTTTATGCTTTTGTCACGGTGGAAGGTGTCGGAAATGAACCAGGCACGGTCGAGATAATCGATTTAAAAGCGATGAAGACCGTCGCCACCGTTGACGTTCCCCGGCAAGCAGCGGGAATCGATTTCTATAAAACTGAAGCGCCGAACGGAGGATGAGCCAATGATCAAGAAAGAACGGCGGATGCTGCCGGCTTTTACGGTGGCAACGATCCTGTTAATTGGTTTGGCAATCAATTATCCGGCGCTCCGATCGGTCCTTTCGCGCGAGCTTGCATCTGGATCGGACGCTCCAGACGCGGTGAAGGCGATCGCCGGCTATCGAAGTTGGACGAAGGTGAATCCCAAACCCGAAGTTATGAATGCCCAGACTGCCGGACTCTGCGGGATTTCGCTTTCGCCAAGTGGCGCGAACATTTTTGGCGGGACCAACCCTCATCACCGAAAGTACATTACGGTTTATGTCAACGAATCGGGCCGCAAAGCCATGATGGAACAGGCCTCGCCGAAGTTTCCGCAAGGCTCAGTGATTGTAAAAGAGAAGTTATCCGAACCATCGAGTGAGGCCCCCGAACTTCTGACCGTAATGATCAAACGTGAAAAGGGATTCAATCCGAAGAGCGGTGATTGGGAATATGCAGTGTTTGACGGAACCGGAACCAAATTGGAGTCGCGCGGGAAACTGAGCAACTGCCAGAGCTGCCACGTGACTTTTCCACATTCAGATTACGTTTTCCGGACTTACCTGACGGATGATGTCCGCAACAAACTGAAATAAGCTGGCGCAGCTTCGGTTCTGAGCCTGAACTCGTGCCGCCTCACTCGCATTTCGCGCGTTTGTAGGGATAGTCGATTCCGCGCAACTGACCATTAACCGTCGCTTCCACGCGGGCGAACAACGAGCCATCAGGCTGCAAGCGATAAATGATTCGCTGCGGAAAGTCGTGCTGCGGATTTTCAAAGACAGCTTCCTTGTTCTGCAGCTTCACGAGCTTGAATGAAGCTTCAGCCTGGCCGGAAGGTTTCGCGACGTAGTAAATCGCGCCATCTTTGTCTTCGCGAATCTGGGTGAACTCAAATTCGGCGGCTTTGCCTTGAGAGACTGTGCGGGCCATCCCGAGCATGATCCCGCCGCCGGGTTTCATCCACTGCTCGTTTACCTGACGACCGCGAAGGTTTGCTTCCCAACATCCGGCGAACCAGGAGAGATCATTGATGGTGGGTTTCGGTGTTTGGGCGCGTACGATGACCCATCCAACCAACAGAACCAAAACGATCGTCACCGATCTTAGATTCATGAGATTCGATCCTTCCAGTAATTCGGCTCTCGGCTGAAATGCAAGACCGCAATTATTAGAACAAAGTCGCGTGCGATTGTGTAGAGAATACCGTAGGGAAAAACGTGCGCAACAGAGACGAGCGACGAACATCTTCGTCGATCACCCGCCAGCGCGTTGGCGATTCCAGAATCTGATCGATCGCAGTTTCGATTGCTTCGATGAATCGAACTTGAAGGTCAGGATCTTGTGCCGCGTAGTAAGCCGCGGAGGCCTCGTATTCGTCCAAGGCTTCTGGGTGGAACTCCCAGTTCATCGCTTGAGCGTATCGCGAACTCTGCGAAGGCCCTCCGGGCCGGAAATGGTTTTAACTTTAGCGCGAACTTCGTCGCGTCGTCGTTTGGCCTCGCTGAGCCACAACTGCTCAATCCGACCCAGTTCGGCAGAATCTAAACTCTCCACCAGCAAATCCGCCAGTTTCGCACGCGACTCGGGCGGCAACATCATGGCTTGTTCCGCGAGTTGTTCAACCGTCGTGCTCATAATGAGAAAACAATACGCCTACCGACAACTGCTTTTCAATTCTTGGATTCACTGACCAGGGCTCGTAGTGGATCCCTTTTCGATTTTCTCGCCAACCTTCACCACCCACAGCCCGGAGTTGATGTCATTGAAGTAAATCAGGCCTTTGTGTGGCTGCGCGCCCCAGGTTAAGGGCAAGTTCGGACGGAAGCTTTCGGGATCGGCGGTGAACAACCGGCCCATCTCGCGACCTTGTCGATAGAGATCACCACGCAGCTCGCCGGAAACATCGACCACGCGCGCGCCGCCACTGTAGTAACCCATGTACATGACATCGTTCTCAACCCACATGTTGTGCGCGCCGCCTTCGGGCACCTCGTATTCCGCAACCTTACGCGGGTTGTTAATGTCGGAAACGTCTATCACGTGCGTTGTGCCGCGCACTGGAACTCGGCGCCGCGAACTAAGGTCGAAGATAGATGGGAAGACTTCATCGCCCACGAACACATAATTCTTGTAGCGAAAAACTGAGTGCGTGCCCGCGAGCCAGCCATCGCCGTAAAGCTCGTAGTGATTGAAACGAATTTGACTGACGAGCTTTGGATTTTCCGGGCTGCCGCCTTTGATTCCGGCTCCGACGTCGAGAATCACCAGGCCGTCGTGCCAGTAAGCGAGATAAGCCAGACCATCCTTCACTTGGAGATCGTGAAGATAACGCCCGGCCGTCGTCTCGCCGTCTTTGGTGCGCACCAACGTCGCATGCTGCGGTTCGGTCTGCCAGCGCGCGACCTCTTTCGGATTCTTCACGTCCGCGAAATCGATGACGCGCATTGAGCCCGTCGCGTCGTCGGTCAGGTAAACGTAATGGCCATCGACAAAGGCGCTGTGCACCCCGCCGGTGACGGTGGCTGTGTATTCAGAAATCAGTTTCGGGTGCGCGGGATCAGAGGTGTCGTAGAACGCGATGCCGTTTTTGCGACTCGAAGCGTTCTCTCGGGAAATCACCAGGATCTTTCCGTCAGCGGTGGTGCTGATATCGTTGATGAGACGCGCATCGACTTTCACCGTGTCAGTCAGTTTCGGATTCGCCGGATCCGAAATGTCATAGACGACGAAGTGATCGGCAATGGTCGAGTAGTAAGCATAATTCCCGATGAGCCAGACTTCCGCGGCCTGAACGTCTTTGAATCTCGCCCGGCCCACAACGGTTAGTTGTCGTTCCGCGTTGCGCGGCGCAACCAGAATCGATGAAGTCGCCGAAACATTTCCGGCGGTAGCGGTGACGACATACGTGCCCGGTTGTTCAGCGACGAATGCGCCATCAGGATAAACCGTCGCGCCGGTGCCGCTCACCGTCCAGCGCGGGGTGAACGCGTCATTCGGAGTTCCCTTTGCTTTGAAGCTAACCACGTCGCCCGTGCGTGCGTTGGCCGATGCCGGCTCGACCTTGATCGAACTGAGAGTATTCCCGGCGACGGTAACTGCAGTCGTCGTCTTCGCCTCGCCTGACGCTGCCGTGATGGTGGCTTTTCCACGCGCGACTGCCGTGACAACGCCCGCCGCGTCAACCGTCGCGATGGCTGGTTTGTCAGAGGACCAGGTTACGGGAACGCCTTTGCGCGGGTCACCACTGGCCGTGCGTGTCGTGGCTTCGAGTTGGATGACGCTGCCAACAATCAAAGGATATTTGAGTGAACTGACGGAAATCGATTTGACGCCCACCGTCCGAACGCGAATCGTCGTTACGCCCGTCTTGCCGCCGACGATGGCCCCGGCGATAACTTCACCCGGCGCCACCAGCTTAATCACGCCGTTGTCGTCCGCAACCGCGGCGTCGAAAGGGCCCGCAAAGTAAGTCGATGGCGATTCTTTGACGACGTTGCCGGCGGCATCTTTCGCGACCACAGTGAGCTTTACCGTCTGACCGACATCTGCCTCCTTTTGCGAAGCCGTGACTTCCACGGTGGCGACGGGGCCTGCCGGCTGAGCATGCGCCGCAACGTGAAAGAGCAGGATTGAAACAGTGACGAGTGTTAGACGTTTGAAGACGAGCATCCGAACCTCCGCATTCGCAAATGAAACCAGGTGCGCCATGTTATTCAATGGCCTCATGAAAAGGCAAAGTTCTCTCAGACTGGCAATCGTCCCAGCGTGAACGGCCGGCGGTTGCCGCTTTTTCGAAAACGAACTAAAGTTTGAACCCTGAACCTGCAGTTGGAGGAGAAATGAAGCGAGCAATTGTCTGCGTTTTTGCGTTCGCGTTGGTGATGGCCGTCGGCGTCGCGGCGCAAAACAACAAACACTTTACGAAAGACGGGCTGTCGTTCGACTATCCGAACGGTTGGACGATTGTCGACGAAAGCAACTCTGACGCACAGCAACTCACCCTGAGTCCGGGTGACGATAGTGGTGCGATGATCAAGTTCTTCGTCCACCGCGGCAAGGTAAACACCCCCGACAAACTGGCCCTCGCAAAGGCCAAGATCATTGAGCCTTATCTGGCTTACACGGAGAAACAGTTCGTCGGGATGGGCGCAAAGCCCGAGCGCGTTACGGCAACTACGAAGATCGCCGGCGCTGACGCGGAAGGCGTGCGCATCACCGCGGTACTCGATCGTGAACCTGGTGAGGCGGGGATTTACTGGGTGACCGTGGGGGAACGCCTGGTTGTGCTGACCTTGTTCGGGCCGGACAAGGCCACCAAGAAAGCCGCGCCGACGTGGGAGGCAGTGCGCAACAGTTTGAAGATCGAAGCGCCCGCGTCGAAAGCGACGCCGTCACCAACGGCAAAGCCGTAAGTAACGCGGTCATCTACTTCGGTTGTACGCTTCCACCCCAGCCGCGAGGATCTTCATGGCCCGCGCCAGATCATCGCAGTTGAGTACATAGGCGATGCGAACCTCATCCTTGCCCATGCCTGGGGTCCCGTAGAATCCTTCGGCCGGCGCCACCATCACCGTCTCATTGTCGAGCTGAAACTCTTCCAGCATGAAGATCGCGAATTCTTCGCCGTCGCGAATCGGTAACTTGGGCATAACGTAGAATGCGCCCCGCGGCTTGAGGCAGACCGCCCCCGGTATCTTCGCGATTGCATCGCATACCAGGTCTCGGCGGCTTTGGTATTCGCGACGCGTCTCGGCGAAGTAGCTGTCCGGCACCTTCACCGCAGCCATCGCCGCCAACTGGTCCACCGTCGGTGGGCAAAGCCGCGCCTGTCCAAACTTCAATACTGCGGCCATCAACTCCGCATTCCGGCTGATGACGCAGCCGATCCGAGCCCCACATGCGCTGTAACGCTTGGACACGCTATCCACCAAAATAGCCCGGTCTTCGATCCCGGGTAGATTGAGGACACTCGTGTGTTCGGTGTCGTCGTCGTAGATGAACTCGCGGTACGCCTCGTCGCCGATTAGGTAGAGCCCGTGCTCGACGCATAACTCCGCGAGCATTTCCAGTTCACTTCGGGTGAAGACCGCACCCGTCGGGTTCCCCGGGTTGGAATAAATGATTGCTCGGGTTCTGCTGGTGATGGCTCTTTCGAACTCCGCTTTGGCTGGCAGGGCAAAACCCGTCTCGGCCAGACATGTCACCGGAACGAGCTTGACGCTGGCAGTTGACGCGAATCCCGCATAGTTGGTGTAGAAAGGTTCCGGGACAATGACTTCGTCACCGGCATCAGCCACCGTGTCCAGCGCGAACATTATTGCCTCGCTGCCGCCGGTCGTCACCAGAATGTCCTGAGCCCGAACTTCTATCCCTACGCCCCTATAGTAAAGAACCAGCGCGTCAATATATTCCTTCAAGCCCTGCGACGGCCCGTAAGAGAGCACCTTGATATCGACGTTCCGATATCCGTCCATCATCTCGGCCGGAGTCTCGATATCCGGCTGGCCAATGTTCAAGTGATAGACCTTGATGCCGCGGGCCTTGGCCCGGTCGGCGTACGGCACCAGCCTTCGAATCGGAGATGCCGGCGTTTCGATAGCCCGACGGGAAAGTGCGATTTTGCTCAATACGACTCCATTCACGATAGCTCTACCTCGCTCGATCGACCGCATGCTGCTCGGCAGGACGGCCCACCGAATATACCAGAGCTTCCCGGTCGGACAAGCGTGCGGAAGAGACGTTACGCGGCCAAAGCTAGCTTCAGAGCGGTGGGCGGATCAAGAATCTGAGAACGGGTTTCCGAAACGTTTTCGCACTTAAAAGAAACCAGGCTTAGCCTACCGCGAAGCGAGCCGTAACGGACGAGATGTTGAATTATTTCCCGAGGACGGTTTTCAGGCACGCTTTCAAGTCATCGGCCTTTACCGGCTTGTAGAGGAACGCGTCAATCATCACCTCAACATTGGACGAAGCTGCTCTATTCTCCTGGCCGGTTAGCAGCACGATCGGAATACTCGAGAGCTTCGGATTTTTCCGGAGAAACGCGGCGAGTTGTTGGCCGCTCAAGTTCGGCATGATGGCGTCCGTGACCACGACGTCGATCGCCGCAGACATGGCCACCTTCATTGCTTCCAGACCGTCCTCAGCCGTCAGCACACGATAACCAGAACGCTGAAGCGTGACCTCCAGATATCGCCTGACCGACCGATCGTCCTCTACCAGCAGCACGCAAGGTTGCGAGTCGGCGCCGTTGGTCGCCGCCTCGCGCAATGGCGATGATTCGTCTTCACTCATGATTGGGGACGCGATTTGAAAAGAGGCGAGTCAACAACTTAGTTCAGTAAATCTGAGATTAAGCTGCGCTTTCGGACTTGTCAACGGGTTTACCGAAATGGGAAACGGTCGCGCCTTTGTTATACTCGTGGGTTCATGAGGTAAGCCTTATGGGACTCATAGGACCCATAGGTCTATACGACGCATACGTCCTTTACGATCCCGGTCCTGTACTACCGATAGTCGCCGACGAAGCTAGATATTTTTCATGTACGAATTTGCCGTCACACCAGCAGTAACCCAACTCCGCCGTCGCGGTGTCGAGATTTTTGAAGTGTCACCGGGAACAATCGCCGCGGAGCTGGAACTGGAACGCGGTGATCGAATCATGCGGGTGAACGGGCGCGCGGTGCGGGATTATCTCGATTTCCGCTTTCACACCGCCGGCGAAACTGAACTGACAATCGACGTGCGCAAAAGCAGCGGCGAAGACTGGGAACTTAATATTGAACGCGACGAATCTGAGGACTTGGGAATCAGTTTCGAGCAGATCGTGCCGCGCCAGTGCGCCAACGAATGCCTGTTTTGCTTTTGCAAAGGAAATCCGGAAACGGCGCGGCCGTCGCTGTTCGTGCGTGACGAAGACGTGCGGCTGTCGTTCCTTTACGGCAACTACACCACGCTGACTTCGATCAGCGAGGACGAGATGAAGCGCGTCATCGAACAGCGCCTGACCCCGCAATACGTCTCAGTCCACGCCACCGATCTCGACGTGCGCGCCTACCTCCTGGGGGTCGACAAAACGAGGGCAGACATTTCCGGGAAGCTGCAACGGCTGATGGACGCGGGAATTGAAATTCACGCTCAGGTCGTGCTCTGTCCGAAGATTAATGATGGCGAGATTTTGAAACGCACCGTTAACGACCTCGCCGCGCTGCATCCGAAAGTTACCAGCGTCGCGATCGTGCCGCTGGGTTTGACTAGATACTTGAATGATCCGCGACTGACGCCGGTCACGCCTGAGTTTTGCCGCGAAACGATTCGCGCAGTGTCTGAGATGCAGCGCGACCTCCGCGGGCGACTGGGAACAACGTTCGCTTTTCTTGGCGACGAGATCTATCTCAAGGCCGGCCGCGCGATTCCTGCGCGCAAACATTATGGCGAGTATCCGCAGATTGAAGACGGCATCGGCATGGTGCGCAGCTTCGCGACTGAGTTCGAATCTCTGATGCGCAGGCTGGAACGCGGTTCAGTCCGTCCGTCAGCGAAGCCTCTTTCGGGAACGATTATGACCGGAACGCTATTCGCTCCCGTGTTGACGAAACTCATCGACCGAGTTAATCAGCGTTTCGGAACCAGCGTCACTGTTCTGGGTGTGGCCAACGAATACTTTGGCGGCGATGTGAGCGTGGCCGGCTTACTCACCGGCGGTGATTTTGTCGCTGCCCGTCGCCAGGTGTCAGGCGACTTTGTCATTATTCCGAAAGTCGCACTGAAGAGCGACGAACCAGTAATGCTCGACGGCATGCGGTTCGAGGAGTTGTGCGAGAATTTTGATGTGCCTGTGTACGCCCATGATTTCCAGGGGCTTGCCTCGATGATCGCGAACCCAAATTGATTTAGTCACAGCCAACCGTTGGCTCGGCGTTGCTGTGCGGTGGGATCATGACTATTAAATTTTTTCGACTCGCCGGTGTTTGCTCTGTGATTCTAACGGCCAGTATTTGTGGCCTCGCCCAAAGAGACAATCCGAGTATATTCGGTGAAGTTAAGATCACGGTCAAAGGAGCCGCCCAGCGCGCCACCCCTCCTCAGGCGAGCGTGATCCTCTTCCGCCCGTCCGATAAGGAACGCGCGCGCCCGACCGGCCCTGAATTCGGAAGACAGACGGTCATTAGCGGCGGCCGTTACCGCTTTTCCGATTTGCCGCCAGGTGAGTATGAATTGGCCGTCGAAGTCGATCATCATGAAGTGTCGCGAACCCGTATAATATTGTCGTCCCTGCATGCGCCATACGGACTTCAGCACGACATTGCGTTCGAGTGGCAGCCGCTAAGTGATGCTGCGAAGGGTGGCACGATCTCGGCTGCTGATGTTCATGAACGAACCGTCACCAACAAGCGGCTGTTCAAGAAAGCAGAAGACGCGGTCGTCGATAAGAATTACGATCAGGCAATCTCTTTGTTGAGGCAGATGGTGGCCAGCGACAAAGCTGACTATCAAGCCCAGACAATTTTGGGAACGCTCCTCGGCAGCCAGGGAAAGTATGATGAAGCAGAGCAGGCGTATCTGAGCGCGCTGTCAGCACGGCCGAACTTCGCGCTCGCACTGCTCGATTTTGGCAGGCTGCGACTAAAACAAAAGAGATTTGCTGACGCAGTCGAACCTCTGACAAAGCTCGTCGGATTGCAACCCGATTCGGGCGAAGCGAATCTGCTCCTCGGTGACGCCTACGCGCAAATGGACCAGCGACCCAAGGCAATTCTTCATCTGAATTCGGCCGCCGGGTTGGGTTATCCCCAGGCTCATTTGCGCCTCGCTTGGATCTACGACGCGGGGGGTTCTAAAGAGAAAGCGGCGCTTGAGTACGAGGAGTTTCTCAAGAAGCAACCGAACTATCCCGAGCGGCAGAAGTTGGAAGGCTACATTAAAGCCAATAAGAAGAATTGATTCCTTCGCATGACGAACGCCGACGACAAAGTAAACCCGGCTCGCAAGATCCTTGACGTCGGCTGCGGCTGGAACAAAGTCCCGGGCGCAATCGGCATCGATTCGAATCCGCGGGCGCACGCCGATGTAGTGCACGACCTCGGCGTTGTGCCGTATCCATTCCCTGACAACGAATTTGACGAGATTGTTTGCCGGCACGTGATTGAGCATGTGCCGGACGTGATGTCGCTGGTCACTGAGCTACATCGCATCGCGAAGCCGGGCGCCCGCCTCATGATCGTGACGCCGCATTACACAAATCCCGACTGGGCGACCGACCCGACGCACCGTAATCATTTTAATAGCTACTCGTTCAACTGTTTCATCGACGATCGCCAACTCTTTCCCTTCTACACCGAAGTTCGCCTCAAAGCCATCCGCACTTACGTGACCCTGGCCAACCTCTGGCGCGCGATCGGACTGGAGTTTCTGGTAAACCTCGACCAGCGCTGGCCGTCGTTTCGCTTCACCAGAAAATTCTGGGAGTTCTACCTAAACATGGTCTTTCGCGGGAAAGAGCTTCAGATGGAGTTCCAGGTCGTGAAAGGAACATGACGTACGTCACCGGACTTTGATCTCACCGTCACCGTTGAAAGGCTTAAGTGCCTGCCAGGACCTTCGTATTCGCGACGATAAATTTCATTCCCACAACGATCCTTTTCGCGGCTTGCTGAATCAATCGACTGCGAAAAAAGATCCAAGAATTTGTACGTTTAGTGAAGCGATGACAAGCGTGGGTCGATCACTCCGTTCATGGATTTGTAAATCGATCCAAAATCATCAATATTTTGGACTTAACAATATCTTCCCCGCCGTGTAAATAAGAGGTTTCGACGCTTTTGAGCCGCGTTCCCCAGTCGGCATAATTCTTGCAGAACTTTCAACCATTCGTGCCCTTTAGTCATTTGATCCGAAGGAATAACCAGCAAAAGGAGATTTGGAATGTTCAGTAACGCATTTGCTCGATTTATGGTGGCGATTGCGCTTTGTGGCCTCATCGCCTCCAGCGCCTTCGCCCAAGGCAGCGTCACGCGTGTCAGCGGTACCGTAAAAGACCCGCAAGGCGCGGCCATCACGGGCGCCACGGTGACGCTAACAGACAGTGCCACCAAGGCCGTCAAGACAGCCACTACCGGCGATGACGGCAGCTTCGCCTTTAACGATTTACGCGCCGGTGTTTACACCGTCGACGTTGAGGCCTCAGGTTTCAAGAAAACGACGGTGCCCGATCTGACCGTCAACATCAACGAGACGTCAACCGTCAACATCGACATGGAAGTCGGTGGCGTCGGCGAGACGGTGACGGTCACCGCGTCCGACGCGCAGGCGGTCGTCCACACCGAGAACGCAGAGTTGAAGAACACCGTTCTCGAGCGTCAGATTCAAGACCTGCCGCTCAACGGTCGTAACCCGCTCACGCTCGCCGGACTTCAGGCTGGCGTCAACTCAAGCGGCTCAGGCACGCGCACGGCATCGGTTAACGGTCTGCGCGGCACGTTCACCAACCTGACGTGGGATGGCATCAACATCAACGATAACTTCATTCGCACGGACAGCTTCTTCGGCGTCGCCGCCCCGAGTGTGGCGAGCGTTTCGGAGTTCACGCTGACGACGCAGAACGCGAGCGCCGCCGACGGTTTGGGTGTGGCGCAGCTGAAGCTCGTTACCCCGCGCGGTACCGGCGAGTTCCATGGCCAACTCTTTGAGTTCCATCGCAACAACGTCCTGGACGCCAACACCTTCTTTAACAACGCCGCCGGTCGCTTTGTGGCTTCCGACTTGGCAGTTGTTTCCGGCCGCGCGCAGGTCGGCGACTTACGCCTGCCGCGCCCGGTGCTACTTCAGAACCAGTTCGGCTTTAACATCGGCGGTCCGATGCGGATCCCGAGGTTCGGAGAAGGCGGCGATTCGTGGTACGGCAAAGACAAGCTGTTCTTCTTCTTCTTCTATGAAGGCACGCGCACCAAGCAGGAAGCCAGCGTCACTCGCACTTTCCTGAGGAACGATGCGCGCAATGGCATCTTCCGCTATCGCGCAACCTGCGGCGCGGGCACCGCGCCGGCGTGTCCTCCGGGCGTCACGAACGGATCTATTCAAACCATCAACCTGCTGACCCTGACGGGCCGCCCGGTTGACCCGATCACTGCGGAACTCGCGCGCCGAGCGCCGCTGCCTAATGACCCGACAACGGGCGACCTGTTTAATGCGAACGTTCCGAACTCCGGAACGCTGTCGAACACCGGCACATTCCGTTTCAACACGCCGCAAGGCAGCACGAGTGACCTTTGGGGTTTTCGCGTTGACTATGACATCAACTCGCGCAACCGAATTGAAGCGATCTTCAACCGCTTCACCTTCCTGTTTCCGAACTCAGGCGGAGAGCCGTTCCCCGGCGCCCCTGGCGACGGACAGGATTCGATTCGTCCGCGCGGTTCGTTCGCGTGGCAGTGGGCCCCGACGAACTCGATCAGCAACGAAGCCCGTTTCGGCTTCAACTTCTACAACGTTCAGTTCTTTACGAACGAAACCTTTAGCCGCGGTTATCAGCTCGTCCAGCCGCTCATCTCTGACTCGGAGGATAACTTCCTGCCGCAGGGACGCGACGTGAAGACGTGGGAGTGGATCGACAACGCATCGTGGGTGAAGGGCAATCACACCCTTCGCTTTGGCGGCAACTTCCGTGACAACTACATTAGACCCTATAACGACGCGGGCATTCTGCCCTCGTACAACATCGGGTTTAGTGCCACGGGCACGCCCACTCCGCTGTCGGCTGGTTTGTTCCCCGGCGGCATCGGCGCCACGGACCTCGGCACCGCCAGCAGCGTGCTGGCAATTCTGACGGGCCCGATTTCGCAGGGCACGCAGACATTCAACGCCGCCACACGCACCCAGGGCTACGTCGCGGGTGCCACCCAGCAACAGGACTTCCGCTATTTCGGCCTCGCAGGTTACGCGCAGGACACGTGGCGTTTCAGAAGCAACTTGTCGCTTAACCTGGGCGTGCGCTATGAGTTCATCTCGGTGCCCTCGGAGCGCCTCGGCCTCGTGCTGATGCCGACGAACACTGAAATGAGCGTGTTGCAACAGAACGCCGTGCTCGACTTCGCCTCCGGCGGAGACCGTCGCGGTTTCTTCAACAACGACACGAATAACTTCGCGCCGCACTTCAGCTTCGCGTGGGATCCGTGGGAAGACGGCAGGACCTCGATCCGTGGTGGCTACTCGATCTCGTATGTGATCGACAACAACATCACCACGGTGCTGAACGCCATCCGCGGCAACCCGGGCCTGGTCGGCACGACGCGCACACTAACCGGCGCCTCAGTGGCCGGCCGCACAGTCGCCGGTGGCGGCGGTGGCGTCCCGCTTATCGCGCCACCAGTCTTCCAGGTTCCGCGGACCGTCGCACAGAACCTGACGGACTTTGGATTTGCCAGTGCGTTCTTTACGTTTGAGCCGAACTTCAAGACGCCTTACGTCCAGCAGTGGAACTTCGGTATCGAGCGCGAAATTTTCGCCGATACCGCGCTTGAAGTCCGCTACGTCGGCAACCGTGGTACGAAGCTGACGCGCGGAATCGACTACAACCAGTTGAAGGTGCGCGACAGCGCGTACCTGGCCGACTTCCGTCGCGCGCAGTTCAACATGACGAATTGCGCCGGTAACCCGAACCCAACGGCGGTGGCGTGCCCCGGCCGTCAGGCACTGACCTACCTTCCGCTCCTGGGCGCTGGTCTGGGCTTGAACGGGTTCTTAACTGACGCGAGCGTGCGCAATTTGATCTCGCAGGGACAGGCCGGTGCGCTGGCTGAGTTCTATGCGGGCGCAAACCGTACGTTCTTCTTTGGCGCAGGCGTGTCGACGATTCCGGTCACCGACTTCCTGCCTAACCCGAACACCTTCATCGCTGACGCCTATATCAATGGCGCCAACTCGTGGTATCACGGTTTGCAGACGGAAGTTCGCCGCCGCTTTAGCGACGGCCTCTACTTCCAGGCGAACTACACGTATAGCCGGGCGATGACAGACTTCGAAGGAAGCCAGAGCAACTTCGCCGGTCTGCAGGACCTGGGATTCGGCACGGAGATTGAAAAGCAGCGTAGCTTCAACGACGTTACCCACGTGTTCAAGGCTAACGGTGTTTATGATTTACCGTTCGGCCCTGGCAAGCGATGGGCGAACTGGGGTGGAGTAGCGGGCAAGCTCCTCGGCGGCTGGAGTGTTAACGGCTTGATGCGTTGGCAGTCGGGCGAGCCGGTCGCGATCATCTCGGCCCGATCCACGCTTAACCGTGCAGGCCGCTCGGGTCTCAATACGGTCAACTCAACGCTGTCGGTTCAGCAGCTACAGGACCGCACCGGCCTGTTCTTCGACGCAACCGGTCGTCCGGTGTTGTTCGATCCGGCCTTGATCTCAGCCGTTCGCGCCAACGCGACCGCTCCTGAGCCAGGTGGAAACCCGTTCCTGACCAACCCCTTGTCGGGTAGTGTAGGCAGCTTGCAGCTTACGCCGGTCAGTGGCCCGTCGGTCTTCTTCCTCGACATGAGCATGATCAAGACCACGAGTATCACCGAAAAGGTGAACCTCGAGTTCCGTGCTGAGGCCTTTAATGTCCTCAACCACACGGCCTTCGACGTTAGCCAGACGCAGAACATCAACTCGGGCGCCTTCGGTCAGATCACCAGCTCGTTTGCGCCGCGAGTGATGCAATTCGGTCTGAAGTTGAAGTTCTAACTTAACCCGGCCTGATCGCATGATCATGGCCGCCAACCTCGGGCGACGTTTCCGGCAAGGAGCGTCGCCCTTTTTTTTCACCAGTGCGGTCAGCGCGAGCCATGCGTGTGTTGCGCCGCTCGTGTTAGAATCCGCCCGCGTTTTCAAGGCAACTCTCCCCTGCCTCAGTGCACTCACATGAGAGGCGGCCGAATTGACGCTGATATAGTTCAACCTCTGAAGTTCACGCATTTAAGGAGATTTTCAACAGTGAGAAATATTCGTCTTGTTCCACGCGCCCTCGCCGCATTCGTTGTCGCGTTCCTCTTCATTGTCGCCGCGCGCGTGACTACCGTCCCGGTCACCGCCGAACAGAAGATGAAGCCGGAAGAGTTGGTCGCAAAGCACCTTGATTCAATCGGCACGGCCGAGGCTCGCGCCGCCGCGCGCAACCGGATCATTAATGGCGTCTCTGCAATGACGCTCAAACAAGGCGGCACAGGCAACCTGGTCGGAAGCGCCCTGATGGCCTCGGAAGGAGACAAAAACCTGCTTATGATGGCCTTTGAGCGGGCCGACTATCCATTGGAGAGGATCGGTTACAACGGCCGCAAGCTCAGCGTGAAAGAGGTCCGCCCGGGCGTGCGAACGCCGCTCGGCGAATTTTTCCGCACTCATGATGAGATGTTTAGAGAGGGACTGGTTGGTGGCACGCTTTCGCAGTCGTGGCCACTGCTGAATGTCGCGGAACGTAAGCCGAAGCTGGAGTACGGCGGCACCAAAAAAATCGACGGCCGGCTGGCGCACGAACTGAAGTACACGCCAAACAAGGGCGCAAGCCTCAAGATGAAGCTTTACTTCGACGCTGAGAACTTCCGCCACATCCGCACCGAGTATGAGCGCGTGATTGCTGCCACCATGGGAGCGCGCCCCATCGACTCGAGTAGCCGTCTTGATACCCGTTACAAGGTCATCGAAGAGTTTTTAGACTTCAAAGAGGAAAACGGCCTGACGCTGCCGCACACGTACAAGTTCGAGCTGCAAATTTCATCAGGGAATGCGCCATTGCTGCTGGACTGGGTTATCAGCCTGCAAAAGTTCAGTTTCAATCAATCGATGAGCGGCAAAGAGTTCGACGTTGAGGGAGGCTGACCGGACGGTCCGAAGGGATCGCGCCGAACGTTTCAGTTCCGCGGGACATGATGGAATTCACGGCCCGCGGATTGCGAGAAAGCAACACGTCAGTTACGGCGGTATATTCCAAGGAGATGTTATGAGACCGGCGCTGTGCATCATCATTACCGCGTTTGTTGTGGCGACCCAGGCGCAAACAGAAACTCAGCAAACGGTTCCACTGACCGTTGTAAAGTTCAGCGCTGGGATTTACCGCGAGCCGAGCAAGGTAGTTTCATCCGTACTGGAGCCCGATCAACCGATGGAACCTATCCGCTCTACGCCGGTAATACCGCGAAATGAAACGGCCGTAGAAAAGGCCCGGCGCGAAATGAATGAACAGCGCATAGCCTTGAGGCGTGTCGAAATAAACGCGGCCAACTCAGCTAACAAGGGAGATAAACTCTACCTTTACCATTTGGAGGTAAAGAATACAGGCACTCGCAAGATCAAGAGCTTTGCGTGGGAGTATCGATCGAGCGGCGTTTCCGACCCTTCGGACCGTCAGTTTTACTGCGCAGTAAACGCCAAGCCGAACGATAAGAAAGAATTCGATTTGCTTGCGCCCTTTGCTCCCTCTCGAGTGGTAGACGCCACGTCCGCAGGTCAAAAGACAGACAAGAAGGGTGTCGTAGTTATCAATAAGGTCGAATACGCCGAAGGGCCCAGCTGGGTACGGCCCGGTTGGAAGCAAGCGACGTTTTCCGACGAGGTCACAAAGAAGGTCGAAATCGGCCAGTGCGTCGGACTCTGACGACTCTTCTTACTCCACAATTCCCTGCCGAAGCACCCATCCTGGTAAGGCTTTGCCAAAAAATTGGGAAGCACTGCGGAAGTATCGCCTTTGACGAAACCCCACCGTTAAGAGCGTTTCTATCTCAGCCCTCCATCATCCAAGATTTTGGATCAAATCCCAAATTTTCGTCTACTACCGATCGGGCCGGGAGGCTCAATCGGGGCGGAAATGCTTGTTTAGTTAATCTTCGACGTCCGGTAAGGAACACAACCCCGGCGGAACATAGCTTGCCTAAAACCTTAACAAACTGATCGCAGTGGCCGTTCGAGTGGTTCAACGGCTTGTGAGTTTCGACGAACAGCTGAACATTTCAACCGCGCGTTCTGCGTGAGTTCAGTACCAAACGCGCGCGCGGACACGCGGAAAACTTGACCTACCTTTGGAGGAGCCTACCAATGAGGAGAATTAGTGTTATCGCCCTAGCAGTCTTCGTGTTTTCGGCGGCATCCGTAGTCTTTGGACAGACGTCAAACAGCCGTGTCACCGGCACTGTCAAAGACACTTCGGATGCCGTAGTCCCCGGCGTCAAAGTCGTTCTGACCGACCTGAAAACAAAACAAGAGCGTACGGTACAGACCAACGACGAAGGAGTTTTCAATTTCACGGACGTGCAGCCCGGCCCCTACTCAATCGTTGCTGAACGTACCGGATTCAAGAAAGCTCAGGTCATCGACCTGCAGGTAAACATTGATAAGCCGGCGGTAATTAACGTCACGCTGGAACCTGGAGAAGTCACACAAACAGTCTCAGTCACTGCGTCGGAGGCGCAGAGCTTGATTCGCACCGAAGATGCGAAGCTGGCGACCACGGTCGATGTCAAACAAGTGCAAGACCTGCCACTCAATGGTCGGAATCCGATCAATATCGCAGGTGGCATGGCCGGCGTGAACACGAATACCAACGTCCGCCAGTCCGTGATCAACGGCATGCGCGGATCGTTTTCGAACATCACCTGGGATGGCATTGAGATCAACGACAACCTGGTGCGCACCGATGCGCTGTTCGGCGTAAACACGCCGAGCGTCGCCGGCGTCGCTGAGTTTCAGGTGACCACGCAGAATGCGGGGCCCGATGAAGGACTCGGTATCGCGCAGATCAAATTCACCACACCACGTGGTGGTAGCAGCTATCATGGCGAAGTTTATGACTTCTACCGCAACGATAAGTTTGATGCCAACACCTTCTTCAACAACGTGAGTGGATTGGCGAAACCAAAACTGCTTCAGCATCAGTATGGTTTCAATGTTGGCGGACCTTTTGCGCTGCCAAGGTTTGGTGAAGGTGGCCCAAGCTTGACTGAGAAGAAGAAGCTCTTTTTCTATTTCTTCTATGAAATGACCGATGCGACGCAGGACTTCACGCCGAATCGCACCGTTCTCCTGGCGGGGGCGCGCACGGGCAACTTCACCTACGTTAGAACGGACAATGGTCAGTTGAATACGGTCAATTTGCTAACGCTCTCCGGCCGTACGATTGATCCGCGCATTGCCCAGTTGATTGCTCTCACACCTGCGTCGAACAACACCACTCTCGGCGACACGCGCAACACGGCGGGATTCCGTTTCAATACGCCCAACGGAAGCACGGGACGGAACATCGGATTTCGACTCGACTATGACATTAATTCCAGCAACCGAATCGAAGGCATCTATTCGCACTTCCTTTCGAAACTGCCCAATGACGTTCAGTTGAACAACATCGGCGAGCAGTTTCCGGGCTTGCCGGGCGGTGGCCAGGAGTCGGCACGTCCGCGCTACGCGCTGGCCTGGCATTCGAGCCTGACCTCCACAATCAGTAATGAACTCAGGTTTGGGTTCTCTTCCAGCACCCCGACGTTCTTTAACCGGGAAGATTTTTCGGAAGGGTATCGCCTGACATTGCCGCTCATCACGACCCCGATTCAGAACTTCCTGCAACAGGGACGCGCGCCACGCAATCACGACCTGATTGATAACGCATCCTGGGTGAAGGGTAACCATGTGATCAAATTCGGCGGCACGGCGCGTTGGGTCAGGATCCTGAACTTTAACGACGCCGGCATCGTCCCGCAGTTCACGGTGGGCTTCAATACCACCACAAACACGATGCCGCTCGCGAATAACACAACTAATTTCCCCGGCGGCCTTTCCGACACGCAGTTTGGTACCGCAACCGGTTTGTTGGGGCTGCTCACGGGTGCAGTTAGCAGTGTCAGCGAGACGTTCAACGTGGCCAGCCGCACCTCGGGCTTTACCCGCGGTGTGGGTTCAATCCGCCACCTCGATTACGACACATTGGCGTTTTATGTGGGGGATACCTGGCGAGCGAGAGAGAATTTGTCTCTCAACCTCGGCATCCGCTACGAGTACATTGGCCCGGTGACTGAGAGAGACGGCCTTGGACTGATGCCAAAGGATCTATCCCTGAATGTCCTGGCCAACCCGAACGCGGTCCTCGACTTTGCCGGTAAAGGCACCGGTCGAGAATTCCTGGCCAAGGATCTTGATAACTGGGCCCCGAATTTCAGCTTTGCCTGGGATCCGTTTAGCTCGGGCAAGACTTCCGTTCGCGGCGGCTTTTCTATCGCCTATGCCATCGACAATAACGCGACGGTGCTTAACAACGCCTCGGTGGCCGGCAACGCGGGACTCCAGTCAGCCGTCACGATTTCCACTCTGACCGGAACCGTTAGCGGGGGTGGAATTGTGCCCGTGCCTATTCCTGCGTTTTTAGTTCCGCGCACCTTGGTTGACCAACTCACCCTGAGCCAAACCCCGACACTTTTCACCACCGAGTACGAGCTGAAGACGCCTTACGCAGTTCAGTGGAACTTCGGTATCGAGCGTGAGTTCATGAAGGACACCGCATTCTCGATTGGCTATGTTGGCAATCGCGGAGTGCAGTTGACTCGCGGTCTCGACACGAATCAGGTGCTCATTTTCCAGAATGGGTTCTTTGATGACTTCCGGCGCGCCCAATCCAACCTGGCGCAGTTTGGCAACCCTGATTGCACCGCGGCGATGGCGCTCGCAACCGGTTGCCAGGTATTGACAATCTTCCCGCGGCTCGGCGCCGGCGCACAGGCCCGCGGCAACCTGGGGAACGCGACAATTCGAAACCTGATTTCTCAGGGTCAGGTTGGCGAATTAGCCTCCACGTACGTCTCAGCCCGGAACACGTACATGAATGTGTCGCAGCCTTGCGTAACCCCGGCCACCGGCGGGGCCCGGTCCCTTTGCCCCAGCTTCTTCCTGCCGCACAACGGCAACGCGTTTGTTACCGATTACATTGGCAGCGGTGGTTGGTCCAGCTATCACGGATTGCAAGCTGAAGTCCGCAAGCGCCTGAGCGGTGGCTGGTACTATCAGATCAACTATACGTGGAGCAAAGCCTTTACCAATTCTGAACAATCGCAAGCCGAGTTTAGTCCGCATCTGGACAACACTCTTGGCGACGTGCTTGAGAAGAAGCGGCTCAATCAGGACGTCCAGCATGTATTCAAAGGCAACTTTGTGTACGAGCTTCCGTTCGGTCCCGGTAAGCGATTCGGGAACGGCGGCGGCTGGACCAGCAAGCTGCTCGGCGGCTGGCAGATTAGTGGCATTGGCCAGTGGAGAACGGGAAGACCGATTACGTTTATTTCCGGACGTGGAACCGTCAATCGCAGCGCTCGATCGGGCAATAACACGCCCAACACAACGCTGACCCTGGCTCAACTGCAAGCCGGCACCGGAGTGTTTGCCGCGAGCGGCACGGGCCTTCCATTGCTGGTTAACCCCGCATGGATCGCGACAGATGGACGAGCCAGCTCGACTATCTTTACGCACCCGACAGCGGGAACCTTTGGCGGCTTGAGCCTGACACCGGTCGACGGTCCCGGTTATTGGAACGTAGACACGGCGCTGATTAAGAGGACGAGGTTTAAGGAGCGTATCGGTGTCGAGCTGCGGCTCGAGGCTTTCAACGTCTTCAATCACACCAACTTCTCGGTCCCGAACGTGCTCGACATCAACGACACTAATTTCGGGAAGATCAACGCCGCGTTCGAAAACCGAATTCTTCAGTGGGCGTGGAAAGTCACTTTCTAACGCCACGCTCTGTGGCTGGGTTTTAAGCAGCCGCGAAAACTTTTCCTTTCCCGGGCGTTGTCTTACGAGGCAGCGCCCGGCTCTCTTTTAAGATCAAGTTTTTATTGCCCGTGGCCCGGGGAATGAATATCGTATCGCCACCCGGCCCGAGTCGTTTGCATCACCCTGGAGAATCGCGATGAAAATCTTTCGAGCACCGGCATTCATTTCCTCCGCTTTCGTCTTTCTTGCCGTCGGCTTATGCGTGGTGCCGGCCACTTCACAAAAGCTGACACCGGCTGACGTAGTCGCAAAACACACCGCATCGATCGGATCGGCCGAAGCGCGCGCGCGGGCAAAGGGCACTCGAATAAAAGGAAGTGTTGAAGTGATCGTTAAGGAGGGCGGGAACGGCAATTCAGCCGGCAGTGTCGTCCTGGCCTCCCGCGGCAGCCAGAACATGGTGACCATGAATTTCGATGCGGGTGAACCTACCATGTCGTTCAGATTTGACGGTAGCAAGACGACGGTCACGCAATTTCGTCCGGGCCGTCACACGCCTCTGGAACACTTCTTTGCGGAAAACGAGGGAATTGTGGGCGAGGGCCTGGTGGGCGGCGTGCTCTCTGAGTCGTGGCCGCTTCTCAACCTTCAGGAGAAAAACCCGAAGCTCGAATATTCGGGAGCGAAGAAGATCGGTGACCGGCCCGTACACGCGATCAAATATCGGCCGCGCAAGGGGTCGGAGTTGAACATTACGCTCTTCTTCGACGCGGAAACTTTTCAGCACGTGCGAACTGAGTATGAAAAGACATTTTACTCGACGGCGCAGCAGAGAATACCCGGTCAACCCGGCCGTTTGCCCAGCGCGGGTGAGGCGCGCGGCGCACCGCAGCGTCTGACTGTCTACGAGGCATTTTCAGACTTTAGAACTGAGGGTGGCTTGAATTTGCCGCACGTATACAAATTTGAACTCTCAGTTCAGTCTAATACTCGTCCGCTACTGCTTAACTGGACTTTCAATCTGGCGGAGTTTACGTTTAATGCACCGGTTGACCCGTCCGAGTTTGTCGTTGGCAATGAAGCACCAAAACCAAACTAATTAGTAACCGGGTGTGGAAGCTGGTGCATCCTATCTGCCTTTAAAGCCGGGTCGCGGGTGTAAAACGAGAGACGAAAAATGAAATTTCTGATGCTCTCATCATTGAGTCTGCTGCTCATCGCAACGCAGACTCAGACGGGCCCACAGTCATCGGATTTGGCGGTGTTGAAGTTCAGCTGTGGCGAGTACCAAAGACGCAGCAGCATGGTTCGTTCGGTGCATGAGACTGACGAGTCGGGAAACGAGCCGATTCGAATCAATCAACAGCGTCGCAACGAGCCGCAAGAGGTCCTCAATCGCCGCGACATGGCTGAACGACGCGCAGAACTGAGGACTACAGAAGTGAACGCGGCCCTTTCAACACAGAAGACCGCGAAACTTTACTTCTATCATTTGGAAGTTAAGAACAACGGCAGCCGGGCCATCAAGAGCTTTGCGTGGGAATACGAATCCAACGGTGTCCCCGACCCATCCGACCGGCATTTCTTCTGTGTAATAAACGCGAAGCCGAACCAAAAGAAACAATTCGATCTGTATACTTCACTCGCTCCCTCCAGGGTCGTCGACGTCACGACCGCAAGCGAAAAACCTGGTAGTTCGAAAGGCGTCGTCGTCATCAACAAGATCGAATACGCCGACGGCACAACCTGGTTGCGTCCCGGCTGGAATGCCGCAACCTTTTCTGCTGAAGCGACCCAGAACGTTGAAGCTGGAAGATGTGTGGGGCTATGAGTTGGATCACTAAAGAGATGACGTTATTAAGGTGCCTATTCATTTTGGCATGTTGCGGGATTGTACCTGCGCAAGCCCAGACAAGTGGGCAAGGTGCATCTGGTCTGAATGTCACCTCGTTGAAGGTAAAAGAGAAGCGGATTGGCGGCTACAGTCGTGCGTCCACGGTTTATCCGCCGAAGATAAATCCGACGCTGGGCCGGGGAACTCGAGACCGGACGGATTCTCCTGAAATCGCGTCGTTGAAAGAGATCCGTGAGGACGGACAGCAGCGCCAACGAGATCTGCGGGCGCTCGATGTTAGAAGTAGAAACAGCGCTCGGTCGCGTCCGTCGCGGGCGTATCAGGGTTACGAAATCCGCGCCCGCATTGCCAACGAAGGCCCTAGATCAATTACAAAACTCGTTTGGGCTTACCGGCCGACACGTAATTCGCAAGTCGTGCTTGAGAAGCAATTCTACTGTCACTTGCCAATTGCCCCTGGCCAATCACGGAACGTGAAAGTCTGGTTCCCCGCGCAAGTTCTGAACGTCGCGTTCACCAACCCGCGCCAGTCATCGGTGTCAGACATCGTGATTGAGCAGGTTGAGTACGACGGCGGAACCGGTTGGAGGCTTCCGACAACCGTGCAACCGCCCACGCCCAGAACCTTACCGCCGGTTGGGAAGGGCAAGTGTGCTGCGTTCTAAGCGCGGGCTAACTGACTCTTCACTATCAGTCTTCCGCATTGTCCCGCCACTCATCGCCATCCAAGATTTTGGACTAAAAACCAAAATTTCAGCCGCAAATCTGTCTGATTGCTCACTTAAAAAACTAGAAAACCTCCAAATTGAGGCGAGAAAGACAAGGGTTGATCGGACCTCCTCTACGGGAACATTGCTTGCTTAAAAGCCCAGCAAAGCCATTCGCATCCTCAGTCACAGTTGACGGATGCTCGAGAGAACAAGCCAGGGTCAGTTTCTAAAAACTTAAGGAGGACGAAGCGGTTATGAAAAGCGCTCTTCGCGTTCTAGCAATTGGATTCGCGTTGGGGTTCGTGTTCGTAGGCGCGGCATTCGCTCAGGGCACGGGCACGATAACCGGAACGGTTAAGGACCCCAAAGATGCTCTGATTGCCAAGGCCACAGTTACGGCCCGAAACACTCAGACGAACATCTCACGTACCACCGAAACGGACGAGGACGGCCGATATCGCATGGAAGGGCTCCCCGTTGGGCCTTACGAGGTCTCGGTCGAATCATCGGGTTTCGCAAAGTTTACCCAGACCGGAATCGGACTCGACGTCAATCAGATTGCGGTGGTCGACGTAGCCATGAATCCTGAAGGTGTTTCGGGTGTGGTAAATGTCGTCGAACAGAACGCCGCGATACTCAATACCAGCAACGCGGAGGTTTCCACCCGCTTCGACGGGCGGCGCATCGCCGAATTACCGCTCGCGCCAAATCGCAACGTCTTCAATGTGGTGCTCTCTGCGCCGGGCGTCAGCCAACTTGGTTCCGGACAGACGGGATTTTCGAGCGGCCTTAGCTATTCAGCCAACGGCGGACGTGTCCGTTCGAACAACTTCATGATCGATGGCCAGGACATCAACGACCCAAGCGTCGCTGGTGGCCAACAGTCGATTAACAATCCCGACATCGTCCAGGAAGTGCGGCTGATCACGAATCAATTCCTGGCTGAGTATGGACGGAACTCCGGTTCAGTGCTGAATGTGGTGACGCGCGCCGGTGGTAATGACTTTCACGGCACGGTTTTCTGGTTCCATAACTCAAACGCGCTTAACGCCTGCAGTAACCTGAACAAGGCGAGCGGCTTCTGTAGACCGTCAGGCTCGACGCTCGCTGCCGGTCAGACTTACAAGCGGCCCTTCCGCATTGAAAATCAGATGGGCTTCACGATTGGTGGACCGCTGCACCTCCCGCGCTTTGGCGAGGGTGGCGCCTCGTACATCAGCGGCCGCGACCGCACGTTCTTCTTTGGATCGTACCAGCGCTGGAGTAATCGCCAACTTGGTTCAGGTTTTACCCTGATCGGCGCGCCGACTGCGGCGGGACGGCAAACTCTTCAGAACCTGGTCGGGAACCGCCCTCAGGTTCAAGCGCTTCTGACCCATCTACCTGCAGGAACGGGCACTGCGGATCCGGCTTGGTTTAGTTTGACTCCCGGCGCCAACTGTCCCAAAACTCTGGCGGCGGGCCAGACGCGCGACGCATCCTGCATCCCGGTGGCATCCGGAACGCTTACGGGTTCAGCCTCATCGTTCTTTGACGATCACCAGGCTTCATGGCGCGTGGATCACAGACTGACCGGCTCGAATGATATTAACTTCCGTTATCTCTATGACGATGGAGATACGGGCGGTCAGGGCCAGGTGACGCCGTCGGGCCTCACCACGAAAAATATTTTCCGCACACAGGCCATTAACCTCGTTTTGTCGAGCCGGATAAGCTCGAACGTGATCAACGAACTTCGCGGCGCCTGGTCGCGATTGGCAACCACTACGGCCTCAGATAACCCACTGTCGGAGACCATTCCTTCGATCGAGATTTTAGATCTTGGCCTTCAGGGGTTTAATGCCGCCAACAATCGCACGGCGATCGGTTTGGCCGTGAACCTGCCTCAGTTCCGTAATAACAACACGTACCAGGTGACCGACAATCTCACGTGGATCAAAGGGTCTCACGCCTTCAAATTTGGCGTGGACATTCGTCGCAACCAGGTAAAGAGTTTCTTCGTTCCGACGATCCGCGGACGCCTTTCCTATTCGACGCTGCAACGGTTCGTGGACGACAACGCCGACCTGGCAGCCACAGTTAATCGGCCACTACCGGGGGGGCAGGAGATTCAGTATTACTACTGGTGGGACAGCTACTACTACGCCCAGGACGAGTGGAAGATTACGCCCCACCTGACGCTCACTTACGGCTTGCGGTACGAACGGCCAGGGAACAACTTCGACGATCTGGTTCCGGTTAATAACGCCATCGTCGCCTCCGCAGGTGGTGATGAGCGCTTCCGGTTCACCCCGGTTCCACCCGCGGACACCAACAACTGGCAGCCGCGCATTGGCTTTAACTGGAATCCGCAGACGGAAAGCGACGGGCCAATTGGCTGGATAACCGGTGGAGACAAGCTGGTCGTTCGTGGCGGTTATGCGCGCACGCATGACAGCAACTTCATCAACATCAACCTGAACATTGCGAGTGCGTTTCCATTCGTGGCGGCCATCAACCTGGCCCCTGTCGGAGCGTTCGCGGCCATACCGACAGCCCAGCCCGCAGGCTTAAACCCGGCGACGTTTGCTCGGACGATTGTAGGTGGGGATTTCCGGGCGCCGGTTTACGACCAATTCAGCTTTGGATTCGAACGTGAACTCGGGCGCGATTCCGTTTTCCGAATTGGGTACGTCGGCACTCGCGGACGCGATTTGTTCCAAACGGTGGACGGGAATCCGCGTCAACCGACGAACAATGTATTCATTGCGGCGCAGCCAAACGGCAGTGTCAACGATCCGTGCCGCGTGACGACTGTCGATCCGGCGAATTGCACGCTCGGAATCGTCCGACTCCGCGCGAACCGGGCGGAGTCCGATTACCACTCGATGCAGGCCAGTTTTGATAAGCGCCTGAGTCGAGGTTTCAGTGCCGGACTGCACTTTACCTGGAGTTCGTTCATCGATACGGCTTCAGAGTTGTTCAACCCCTCAGGCGGCGAAGTTGCCGTGGCCCAGAACTCATTTGACCTGCCGAATGATCGAGCTCGCTCGACCTACGATAGGCCGCTGCGTCTATCGGGTAACTTTGTTTACGAGTTGCCGTGGTACCAGGCGCAGAATGGAGTCTTGGGACGAATACTCGGCGGCTGGCAGGTGAACTCGTTCTTTACCTTCCAGAGTGGCGCGCCGTTTACGCCACTGAATGGCGCCGATCCAACCGGCGCGCTGAACGGAATTGACGGTCTGGTCGGCAATGCGATTCGCGCAAACTCAACCGCGGCGCTGCCGAGCACAACCGCCGAAGACCTGTTCAGACTTGGCGGGCTTAATTTCTTCGCGCCGCTGACATGCAATGGCGCGTTGACGGCCCCGGCAACCATCTGCCAGCGCTTCGGCAGTGCCGGCCGTAACATCCTGCGCGCGGACGGTATCGGTAACCTCGACTTCGGAATCATCAAGAACACGCGCATCGGCGAGAACGCGCGGCTGCAACTGCGGGCCGACATGTTCAATGCAACCAATACGCGCAACTTTGGTATTCCGACGGCGGCGGTTAGTTCGAGCGCTTTCTTGAACCAGTGGACGACTGACGGCGGCAACCGCCGCATCATCGTTGGCGCTCGACTGGTCTTCTAAATCACCGTCCTGAGCCTCTCAGGCTCGGGCCACATCCGATGGGGGCTGAAGTAGTTCTTCGGCCCCCGTTTTCCTTGACGGCAGCCTCCTGGATCGCTTAGGTATATGCCGGTCAATTTCAAGTGCACGAATAGCTAAATCACGACGCATCATGCGGGAGGTCGCCATGAAAACGATCCTGGCCCTTATCGTGGTGGCATTCGCCACCGGCGCCGTCCTCGCGCAAACTCCGCAAGCGTCCCAACCCTCTCCGCCAGCTTTAAAATCTGAAGAAGTTAGTTGGCAGCCGATATACCCGGCATTCGTAATGGGGAACTTGTTTCCGCAGACTTCAGTTGGAAGCTTTCCTGTCGGCGGGGTCCCGCATCCGAGGCCATTGCCGGGAAACCGTTTAAGCTACAGAGGGGACTCCACTGGCGCCTTATCCGCAGGACTACAGTATGGTGACGACGCGGTATGGTGGCTGGCAAGTGTGAGAATAACAAACGAATCGCCAAACAATATCAAGTTTATTAGGATGGCTTTTGTCTTCACCGATCCAATCAGCGGCGGTGAAGTTTTGCGCATCGATCGTCGCAGCCGGAAGCGCCTGAAGCCCGGCGAGAGCTATGTTTACCTGAAAACAGTCAAGAGTTCGCGAGAGGTTCGCGGGGCGAACGGCACTCAATTGAAGCTCGAGATTACCGAGGTGCTCTACGGGGACGGTACGGTGTGGCGTCTATCCGACGTCACCGGCAAAACCGAGTAGATCGTAATCCCGCTTCGTGGGAAAAACGTCATGAAAAAAATCTTATGCCTAATATCGCTTACGGTCGCTCTCGGCAGCGGAGTGGCCGCTCAATCACCGGCGCCTGCGACCAATCCTTCAGTGGCGATCGTTAAATATAGCTGGGCCAAGGAACGGATTAACTGGGAAGGCGATCCTTTCGCCGGGGCATTTGAAAGTTTCGAAGATGTCCGACGGCGAGCGGTCGATGCGCGCCGCTTGGAACGAGCCCGTGGCACCGGCAACGCCATCGAAGCGGCCAAAGTTGAACGCGAAATTCGGGCCGAGCAGGTAATTAAGGCTCGTCCACCCAAACCAGCCCGGTACGTTTTCGTATACAAAGTCGGGATCAAGAACGACAGCGACAAAACAATCACAGAATTCGATTGGGATTACGTTTTCTTTGACGCCGCTACCGGAGCCGAAATTGGCCGGCGCGAGTTCACCGGCGTTGAGAAGATTGGTCCGGGCAAGAGCAAGGAACTGACCTTTCAAGTATCCTCGCCACCCGCGAAGACCATCAGCGTTTATGCGCTGGATAAGCATGAACGGCGAGGTCTCAGCGAAGCGGTCGTGCTGGTGCGCGTAGCTTACGCCGACGGCTCAGTGTGGATGCGCCAATAGATCGTCCCCACATCACGTCCGTTAACATCGCTGCACGAGTCTCCCGCTCAAATCACTTGATTTCAGTTTAATAAAACAACATCATCGGCGAGCATGAAATCTGCTCAAGCCGAGCTTGCGCTGGCGCCGCTGGGCGCGGGTGATCTGATCGATCGCGCGGTGCGTTTGTACCGGCGCCACTTTCTCACGCTGATTCGCATCGCCGCGCCGCCGGTGGTCGTTTTTGCTCTCGGCTCCACCATCTCCACGATCGGGATTCACGCCATTAGTACAACGCCAAGCACCGCACGCATGGTGGGCTATTTCTTCATGATCGTGGGTGGCGCGGTAATAATGGTGGCGGCCGCGCTTTTTAGCCTGATCGTGATGGGGGGCGCAGCGCGTAACCTGGTCGCGCATCTGCTCTGGGACGAGCCGGTCAGCTTTCGCGCGACGTACGCGGCGGTCAAGTCGCGTTTTTGGAGCTTGTTTGGCGCGAGTATTCTGATCGGTCTCTGGCTGACCTTCTGCTCGTGGCTCGCGATTCTTGGTTTTTACCTCGTCATGCTGGTGGTGTTTGTCGGCGTGGTCGCGGTCGCTTCGGTAATACCCGAGTTCGTCACCGCCATTGTGGTGGTTGTCGGGATCATTACGGGCGCGGTCGGCGCGCTCATCCTATTCTTTCTGCTGGCCGGACGCATGGCCTATGTGCCGCAGGCAATTCTGGTGGAAGGACGGACCGTAGGTTCGGCGATCGGCCGCAGCTTTTCGCTGGCCAGCGGCAACGTCCGTCGGCTTATGGCGATGGGGCTGTTTACTTTTTTTGCGACCTACTCGGCACTCGCGCTTCTGATTATTCCGCTGGGCTGGTACGGCTGGGCGAATGGCGTGAATATTTCATTGTTCAGCTCTGAATGGCCCGCATGGTATGCCATCGCTTACGAAGTCATCGTACATTGCAGCTATATTCTGCTGGCGCCGATCTGGCTGCTGGGGCTATCACTGCTCTACGTGGACGAGCGCGTGCGACACGAAGGCTACGACATCGAGTTGATGGCGGCGCGACAGCTTCCGCCCATGCCGGAGTTGCCTGGCGTTATCTCGCCGTTCGCGCCGGCGCTGGTCACGCGGCGCATGGCGCAATTTGTGCCGCCGCCTGCGCCGATGCCACCTCAAAATGTTCTGGGCTTACAGTAATCGTTTGCCGTAGATGCGTACGAAAATTCATTCACTAAGAGTCGCGGCGGTCGCTACTCTGTTCATCCTCGCCATCTGCGCCCGCGGGCAGGCGGCGAGCTTTGAAGACTATCGCGCACGCGTCTCTCAGTCGGTCAGTGCTATCCAACAACTCGAGGCGCCCGATTACTACACCGACGATCCGTTGCAACGCGATTCAATCAAGCAGAACGCGATCGCGCGTTTGCGGCAACTGCTGCCGGAGCGAGAGTCAGTTCTTTTCAACGGTCAGAACATCGACGTGGACAACGCGTGGTTCCACGAGGCGCTCGCCGCGTATGAGAAATCGGGCCACCAGCCTGAACGCGCAACCGCCGTCGTCACCAGAACGCGTGAGCAGTTGCGCGCGCTGCTTGAGCGTTTGGACGAGATGAAGTGGGCAGATTCGACAGAGGGAAAAGACGCGAGCAAAGCGCGACTCGCCGAAATCCTGCGGCGATCCCAGTACGACAAGAGCGTAGCCGAAAAAAGCGCGATCGAACGCTTGTGGGAAGAATTCATTCGCTGGCTCGCTAAACTTTTTCCGAGGGTGGGGCCACTGCAACCTGGCACCGGCCAAGCCTTCACAGGCGTGGCTCAGGTCGTCGTAATCGGCTTTTCCGTTCTGCTGATTGCGTTTCTTATCTGGAAACTTCTGCCGCGCTATTTGCGCAACCGCGGCAATAGAAAGAAGAAGGCGAAACGCGAGCCGCGCATTGTGCTGGGCGAGCGGCTGGAACCGGATCAAACGGCCAGCGATCTGCTTGAACAAGCCGAAGCTCTCGCGCGCACCGGGGATCTGCGCGGCGCAATTCGCAAAGCTTATATCGCTCTGCTGTGCGAACTCGGCGATCGCAAAGTCCTTATGTTGGCCCAGCACAAGACAAACCGCGA
Organism: Pyrinomonadaceae bacterium; assembly: GCA_036277115.1. Lineage (NCBI taxonomy): Bacteria > Pseudomonadati > Acidobacteriota > Blastocatellia > Blastocatellales > Pyrinomonadaceae > Pyrinomonadaceae bacterium. The sequence goes on along the minus strand of DASUNM010000023.1, from coordinate 870,237 downwards.
TTACCTGATGGCGGTAAGAAACCGGCACGCGCTTTACGAGGCGCTGCGCAAACTTACGGCCAGCTTTGAGATTCACTGGTACGGTTTTGTCGCGCCGGCGCCCACTGACTGGGAAGCGTTTCGGCTTGGTGTCAGAGCCGCAGGTTCGACCGAGGTAAACCGGGGGACACGTTAAGGTCAGGATGCGTCAACGTCTCTTCATCTTCATCACGCTGGTCGCCGTCGTGGTTGTGCTGATAGCGCTTAACGCGGCTTCGTACGTGCGCGTCGAGTCGGCCGGGGACTCCGAAGCTTCACCTGATCGCTCGACCTTCAATTCGGGGGAGACGGGGACGCAAGCCCTCTACGACTTTCTGGACGAGTCGGGCCAACCGGTTATGCGCTGGCGCGAGGGCACGTCATCGTTGCTCGGTTCGGCTGACCCGAAGCCATCAACACTCGTCGTAATCGGCCCGCTGAAGGTCGGGTACACAAAGCGTGAAGCTCGCGAACTGATGCAATGGGTCGAATCGGGCGGCCGGCTGGTCATCGTCGATCGAAACCCCAATCCCGGTTTGCTCGGACCGGACAGCGAGTGGATGATTTCGAGCGACCAGCTGGGTTATCCATGGAATGATCTCGATCCGAATAACTTCGAACAGATGACCTCGGGTATGGCGCCGCTTAAACCGGCACAGCCGACGGCGTTGGCGCGCAACGTTGATTCAGTTATGCCGTCGCGATTCATGAGTGCGATTACGTTTGCGCCGCGCACACCCGAAAGCCAGCCAACGCCCGACGAAGTGGACGAGCTGGTTGATAATGAAGAAGAAGAGCCGGATGACTACGAGCGTGAGCCCTCCCCCGGAGTTGGTCTGCCTACAACCGAAGCCGGAACGCCGGCCGGTAAGAACAACGAGCGCTCGACTGCGCCCGTGGTTCACTTTGGTGAAAAGCGCGGTGCGCTGCTGGTCGATTATCCGTACGGCAATGGCCGGATCGTTCTACTGTCAGATCCTTATCTCGTAGCGAATAACGGAATCAGCCGCGCCGATAATTTGCTGCTGGCTCTGAATGCGGTGACGGCTGGCGGGGGAATGATCGCATTTGACGAATTTCATCAAGGCCACCCCGCAACGCACAACGCGCTGTTTCAATATTTCTCCGGTACGCCCGTAGCGGCCATTTGCGCGCAACTCGCGCTCATCGGCATCGCAGTTGTGTGGTCACAGGGACGTCGTTTTGCTCGTCCGCTGCCGTTGCCGCAGGTCGATCGCCGTTCGAAATTGGAATTCGTGGCGTCGATGGCTGAGTTGCAGCAACGCGCTCGCGCTCACGATCTGGCCCTGGAAAATATTTACGCTCGCGTGCGGCGCGTGCTGGTGCGATATGCCGGGGTGAACAACAGCACGCCGCGCGCGGAAATTGCCCGTCGTGTCGCAATCCGCTCCGGACTGGGTCGCGCAGAGCTGGAAACACTCATGCGAAAGAGTGAAGAGACGATCAACGGCGCGCCGACACACGCGAAAGAAGTCCTGCGCATCGCGCAACGGCTCCGGGACATCGAGTCGAAGCTCGGCTTGCGCACCCGATCGCGCGACGTGAAACAAGCTGACTGAAGCAAAGGCTGGTCTTTGTATTTTGGTCTTTGTGCTTTGATCAGCATTCCGAGTACCAGGCACTACGCACCAAGCACAAAGCACCAAGTTCAAAGTTCACAGTACAAAGCTCTATCACCTGAACCCTTTGAGTAAGTGACCATCCAATCAAATGCCTGAATACGTTTCGAACACCATCGCACACATTACCGGCGAGCTGCGTAAAGTAATTGTCGGCCAGGACGAACCGATCGAACAGATCCTGGTGGCGTTGCTGGCCGAAGGTCACGCCTTGATCGAAGGCGTTCCCGGCACCGCCAAAACACTGACGGTCAAGACGCTCTCGCGGATTCTGAATGCCGACTTTGGCAGGATTCAGTTCACCCCCGACTTGATGCCGTCGGACATCACCGGCACAAATGTATTCAACGTGGCGTCGTCGAATTTCAGTTTGCGTCGCGGCCCGGTGTTTACGGATCTCCTCCTGGCGGACGAAATCAATCGCACTCCGCCAAAGACCCAGGCGGCTTTGTTGGAAGCCATGGAAGAACGTCAAGTGACCATCGATGGTGAATCGTATCCGCTGTCGCCGCTATTCACGGTGCTTGCGACTGAGAATCCGATCGAATACGAGGGCACGTATCCGTTGCCGGAAGCGCAACTCGATCGTTTCCTGCTGAAGATTCTCTTAGGGTATCCGTCAGCCGAAGAAGAGCAGCAGGTGGTGGCCCGTTGGGATGCGGGCTTTAACGCCCGTCGCCTGACCGATATTGAAATTCAGCCGCTGGCGCCGGACGCGATTTCTGCCTGTCGCGCCGAAGTACGAAATATGCGGGTCGAGCCCGGCGTGCAGCGCTACATAGTGGACATTGTTCGGCGCACGCGCGATCACGCCGCCGCGCACTACGGCGCCAGCCCGCGCGCCGCGGTCGCTTTGTTGTTGTGTTCGAAAGCGCTGTCGGCAATTCGCGGTCGCGACTTTGCGACTCCCGATGACGTGCGTGACATCGCGCGACCCGTGCTGCGACATCGCCTGACGCTGCGCGCGGAAGCCGAACTCGATGGCGCCACACCCGATTCAGTGATCAGTGACATCCTGCAGTCCTCTGAAGTGCCGAGGTAGGTGCCGGGTGCCGGGTGTCGGGTGTCGGGTGTCGGGTGACAGCAGGAGCTTGAGCGAACGACCGATACACGTGACCTGACACCTGATACCATGCGACCGATACCCGTCAGCTGACACCCGACATCTTTATGCGTTTTGTATTCAGCAAACTCTTCTACGCCTTATTGGCCGTTGGGCTGATCCCGATCTCCCTGTCGTGGGGGCGGCCGATTCTGGGCTGGCTCGCGCTCGCTTATGACCTAATCATCATCGCCGCGGCGCTGTTCGATGCGTGGAATAGCAAACTTCCAGAAAGCGTGCGCATCGCCCGTCACTTTGGGGGGCGGTTTGCTGTCGGCGCCGAAACGGACGTGCGCATCGAGGTTGCGAATCACACTTCGCGCGACCTCGACCTTGTTCTCAAGGACGAATATCCGCCGCAGATGATACTCACGGGCACGCGCGAGGCGCGGCTTGAGGTTGAGGCCCAAACCAGTGCGTCGTTCATCTACAGCCTGAAGCCGCCAAAACGCGGTCAATTTTCATTTGGCCGAATTGCCGTTCGTTATCTTTCGCGTTGGCGATTGTCCTGGTGTCAGACGATGGTTGGCGATCCGATCACCGTTAAGGTTTACCCGAACATGCGCCGAGCGCGCGAAGCTGAATTGAAAGCGCTCGGCACTCGTTCATTTGTCGCCGCGCGCCGCAAATCGCAGTGGCGCGGCGAAGGGCGCGACTTTGAGTCGCTGCGCGATTACGTCCGCGGCGACGAGATGCGGCATATTTCGTGGACCGCTACGGCGCGACGCGGCAAGTTGGTCACGCGGCAGTATCAGATGGAGCGAGACCAGACAATCTTAATCGCGCTGGACGCCGGCCGTTTGATGACCGGTCGGATGGAAAATGAATCAAAGCTGGATCTTGCGGTGCACGCGACGCTGGCGCTGATGTCGGCGGCGGCGCGCGCCGGAGACAATGCGGGTCTGCTGGTGTTCGGCCGTCGCATCAAAACGTTTCTGCCGCCCAAGCGTGGGGCTGAACATCTCGATGCGGCGCTTGAAGCTCTGCACGCGGTCGAACCTGAGATGATTGAGCCGAGCTACTCGCGCGCCTTTGAGTTCGTTTCCGCTAACAGCCGCCGGCGCTCGCTAGTCGTCGTGCTGACAGATTTGGTTGACGAAGAGGGGTCGGCGGAATTGCTGACGTCGCTAAAACTGCTGCGGCCACGGCATCTGCCCCTGGTGGTTACAATCGCGGATCGAGACTTGAGAGCCGTCGTGCGCGAGACTCCCGAAACTGAAAACGATTTGTTCACGCAGTCAGTTGCTGAAGAGATCATGTATCAGCGCGAAGCGGCTTTGCGTCTGGTTGAATCGCAGGGCGGGTTGGCGTTGGATGTGACGGCCGCGGCACTCGTGCCGAAGCTCTTGGAAACTTATCTGCGAGTGAAAGAGAGAGGACTGCTGTGAGCATCCCCTGCTACTGACTCATCTCTTCCCCATCATTCTCGCGTCCAGCAAGAAACAAATACGAGTAGAGAGCGATGCCCGTCACCCCGGCGACGGTGAACTTAATCAGGGGATTGATCGGCGCGGGCGAGATGAAGCCTTCGATGATGCCGGCAATCACCAACAATGGAATACAGCCGACAATCAGACGCACTGCTTCCAGCCCTCTCGATTTCAAAGCGTCTGCGCGAGTGAGATCGCGCGGCATCACCAGCGCCGTGCCGATGAGCAAGCCTGCGCCTCCGGCGATGAAGATACACGTCAGTTCAATGACCCCGTGTCCCACGACGAAGGTGACCAGGTCGTTGCCGTAACCCGCCTGATAAGTGAGCGCCAGGATCGAACCGAACAGCGCGCCGTTCAACGCCATGATGTACAACGTACCCAACCCCAACATCGCTCCGAGCGCGAACGCGTAAAAAGTTACGCGAATATTGTTGGTCAGGATTCCGGCCGACTCGACCTGGTTTTCGAGATTGATTCGTTCCCACCAGCGTCTTTTCTGGTCTGTGTTGCGGGCCTTCCATGAGGCCGTAATCCCTGCAAATTCCGAGAAATTCGGGTCATAACGGGTACCAAAGAAAGCCACCGCGCTGAATAAAAGAAAGACGCCAAAAGCCGTCGCCGTGTACCGCCAGGTGCGGCGAAAAGTTCGGGGGAAATCGCGTGCGAAAAATGTGCCCAGACGGCGACCGCCCTGGGCATTGGCCCGATAAATGCGGCCGTGGGCGCGAATCACCAGGCTGTTCAGATAGTTGATGAGACGCGGGTCGCGCGATTCAGCGCGGGCGATCGCCAGGTCTGAAGCGGTGCGGCGATAGATGCGGCCAAGCTCGCGCACCTCTTCGCGATGCAGCCGACGCATCGTCATCCGATCGAGCAGCTCCAACAGCTGTTCTAAACGCTGCCAGGCGTTCTTGCGTTGGTTGATGAATCGATCAAGCGGCATTGTGCTTAGTACTTTGTACTTGGTACTTTGTGCTTTGAGCGAGGACGTTTCGTGCGAGTGGATCCAAAGACCAAAGTTCAAAGTACCAAGTACCGTCTGGTTGAGTGTGTACCAAACTTCAGTGAAGGCCGCAAGCCCGAGGTCGTGGAACTGATCGCGCAAGCGATCAGAGCGGTGGACAGAGCCACTGTTCTCAATCGTCACATCGATTCGGATCACAATCGATCCGTGATCACGTTTGTCGCTCCACCTGAAGCGATCGTCGAAGCGGCGGTCCGCGCGGTCGCGAAAGCCACTGAGCTGATCGATCTGCGACAGCATGGGGGTGAGCATCCGCGCATTGGCGCGACGGACGTGCTCCCCTTCGTTCCGGTGAGCGGCGTCACGATTGAAGACTGCATCGCGCTCGCCCGTGAAGCAGGAGAAAGAATCTGGCGCGAGCTTTCAATTCCGGTTTATTACTACGAACGGGCGGCGCTGCGCTCAGACCGGGAGCGTTTGGAACATGTGCGCGGCAAAGGCTTCGAAGCGCTTCGCGAAGAGATCGCGACGAATCCGGATCGCAAACCCGACGTGGGCGAGTTGCGACTGCACAAAACGGCGGGAGCAATCGCCATCGGCGCGCGACCTTTCCTGATCGCCTTCAACGTTACTCTGCAAACCGATGACATTCTGATCGCGCGCCGGATTGCGCGGGTCGTGCGCGAACGTGACGGTGGCCTGCCGTTTGTGAAGGCCCTCGGGTTTGATTTGCAGTCGCGCCACATTGTGCAGGTGTCGATGAACCTCATCAATTACGAACAGACTTCGATCGCGCGCGCGTTCGACGCTGTGCGTGCGGAAGCCACGCGCCTGGAGATAAAAGTTCAGGGGGCGGAGATCGTCGGGCTCATTCCCAGGGCTGCCCTGGACCGCGACGCGGCCTACTTCCCGTTGCTGGAAAACTTTCACGAAGACCTCATTCTCGAGAATTTGCTGCCGCAGTAAGGTCTAACCATGCGCTTATGCTGGGCTTGGCCCACGAGGAAATTAAACTGCTGGACAGCCTTGCCTCCTTTGTTTATTATTCCTGCCCGCTCGAGGGAGCGCCCCACACACAGCGGCTGACCGGCGGTCGGTCAGTCTCCAGGTTCGCAGCGGAGTTAAGTGTTCGTCGCCCCGAAGGCGGTCGGGACTAGTTTCCGCTGAATACTTAATCGGAGGATTAGTCATATGCTGAGGATGGGAAAGAACCCTAACGAAGAAAAGAGCCCGACCCCAACGCAACCCGGCGCGGACAATTACAGTCAGCGCGCATACGCACCGTATCAGCCTGAACAGAAAGCCCCCGAGGTCCCCGCGGCCCAAAGGGCTCTGAGCGAGAGCGAAACCATCGCTCGCGAGATTAAGGACGGCACCTTGAGCGGTTTTGTCGGCAGTGGCACAGCCATCACCGGCGAGGCTACGTTCAAATCGCTGTTGCGCATCGATGGCAAGTTTTCGGGACGCGTCGCGTCACCGAGCGGCACGTTGATAGTCGGCGCCGGTGGCGTTGTCGATGCGAACATCGAAGTATCCATCGCCACGATCCAGGGCACCGTTAATGGCGACATCATTGCCACGCAACGCATCGAACTCGGCCGCGCGGGAAAATTGAACGGCAACATTCAGACTCCGTCGCTGATGATTGAGCAGGGCGCTGTGTTTGAAGGAAGCTGCAAGATGATTCAGCAGAAGGCTGCATCCGAAAAGCCGGCCCGCGTCGAGCGCAAAGAGAACGTGATCGACACGCCCAAGCCCGAGGTCAAGGCTGAAGCGCCCAAAGTGGCGAGCATTGCCGCCGCGAGCTAAGACTACTCTAAATCAAAACTGAACCTTGAAGGACGGGCAGATTGTCCGTCCTTTTTGTTTGCGCGTCGTTGCGGACTCACCACAATCAGTTGTCGCAAGGTACAATTTGGGCACACCCCCGGACACCAAATCATGATGAGCCATCTAATCCTGAGACTGTCTTTTCTGACAGTCACCGTTCTGTTTCTTGCTCCGCCTCTTTTTGCGCAGCGCACGCGCGCACCCCGCGAGGTAACGGCGGGGATTGATCCAATAATTCTGCTGCAAATCATCCGCGCAGAAGATACCCGTCGCTGGGACGGCGACCTCGAGAAACTGATCGCGCACGACGATCCGAAAATCAGAAAGCGCGCGCTATTGGCGGTCGGCCGCATTGGCAACGAAGGCGCCGTGCCGCTGCTTGCCGAAAGAGTATTGACCGATCGCGACGTTGATGTGCGCCAAATGGCAGCATTTGCGCTCGGCGAGATTGAATCGGGTGGCGGGGCGTACGCGCTGACCCAAGTCCTAAAAACTGACGGTGTGCAAACAGCTCCGGCGGAGGTGCGAGCGCGCGCCGTGGAAGCTCTCGGGAAGATTATTGCCGCGGTGACCAGTCCGGGCGCGGCGAAGCCGGACGACGATTGGTTGGACATCGCGAAGGCGCCAATCGTGAATACGTTAAGGTTTGAACTCGGTCGTGGTGCGCAAGCCAATCGATTGACGATATTGTTGGCGCTGACTGCCGTGCTGCGCGCCAAGCCTGACGGGGCGGGGAAACTACTGGCGCAATGTCTTGATCATCAAGATTCGCGAATTGTGGCCGACGCACTAAATACGCTCGCGCGGCTGCGTTTGAAGGACGGGAATGACAAGGCGCGCGAGTTGCTAAAGCACAACGATCCAATCGTGCGGGCGAACGCTGCGCGCCTGCTCGGCGCCATCGAAGACAAGCAGGCCTTCGACGCGCTGCTTGATCGCGCCCTGCATGATTCGGATTCGCGCGTCGGGATCAGCGCACTTCGCTCTTTGGCGAGCTTGAAAGATGCGCGCGCGGTGCAGCCTCTGCTCGAACGAGGTGAGTATCTCCTGAAACTCGAAAAGGTGAGCGGGCAGTTTGCGATTGAACCGCGGAATGAACTGCTGGAAATCGTGACGGTTCTCGGGCGTCTGCTGCCAAATAGCAATAACCAAACGGCGATTGATTTTCTAAAGCGATTGCGCCAGCTCACCGATAGCAATGCAGTTGAGGTTGAAGTCGCATTCGCGCGTGTCGCGCCCCAACAGTACGTGACCGAGCTGAACTCCGCGCGAAAGAACACAGCAAGCCTTGCCAGCGGCCTATCTGAGATCGCCACGATTGAGACGGGGATGGCGATTGTTGATATCGGCAATAAAGAGGCGGCCCGAGACTATATTTATCGCGCGCTTAGCTGTCCCCCCGCTCAACCGCGGCGACGCATCGCACCGTTACGAGTGCCCCCAGGGACGCTGCTGGGCGGTCAAAGATGCACTCCGGTGCAAAACATTTCCATTTCTGGATTTCTGCGCGCGTACGCGGCGTTCAAACCTGAGGACCTTCAGAAGACGATTTCAAGTCGGTTGCTTCATCAGGACGTAATCGTCCGTGCGACGGCAGCCGAGCTGCTCGGAGAACAACCGCCGGGCGAAGCGAACACTCGCGCGTTGATTGATGCGTTGCCGGTTGCGATGCGTGACGCGGACAACGATGCGGCGCTGGCGATTCTCGGGGCGCTCGCGAAACAGAAGAACAAAGAGGCGAATGACGCAATTAAGACGGCGTTGGATGCGAAAGATCATCTGCTGAGACGCCGGGCTGCGTCGCTGTTGAAGGCGAACGCGGTTGGTGATTTTTCGGATCGCATCGGGACGGTGCAAACAAAGAACACCGAAGCGGACTACCGGCGAGCGATTGCGCGCATCGGAAAGAAACCGACGGCCACTGTTGTGACCAGCAAAGGCTCGTTCACGATCGAGTTTTTGCCGGAAGACGCTCCGCTCAACGTGGATAATTTTCTTCAGCTTGCGAAGCGCGGTTACTTCAACGGACAGACGGTTCCGCGTGTCGTCGCGAATTTTGTCGTGCAGGCGGGCGACCCGCGCGGCGATCAAAACGGCGGCCCTGGCTACTCGATTCGCTGTGAAGTTAACGAAGTACCTTACGAACGCGCCTCGGTCGGGATGGCTTTGTCCGGTAAGGATACGGGCGGTTCGCAGTGGTTCGTCACGCACTCGCCGCAGCCCCATCTCGACGGTGGCTACACGGTGTTTGGCCGAGTCATCCGCGGAATGGAAGTTGTCGATCGGATCGCGCGCGGCGATCGAATCGTACGGGTAGTTGTTAATGAAAGATAGATTCAACCACAGAGGACGCAGACAGCCGCTAAGAGCTCAGTGGAAAGAGCAAAGGGCTAACAACGACGGATCGCCAAAACACGATCGGCGCTTCGCCCTTCACACTTTGCCCTTTGCCGTTCTTCTTCTCTGTGCCCTCTGTGGTGGAGATGTGGTGGCACAAACCGAAGCTTCGAACGAGCGCCACCGTTACGACATTCAACTGACGCTCGATTTCGACAAACGCACCTACACTGGAACGGAACGTGTACGCTTCGTCAATCGAGGGACACGCGCAACCTCGACCCTGTACTTTCACCTGTATTCGAATCTGCGGGTGCCCGGCTACTTGCCGCCGAAAAAAACAGCGAGTGGTGACGCAATTTCCGACGAACCTCGGCTCGAAGTCCTGGAAGTACGCACCGCGAACACAAACGCGCCCATCCCCTTCACCCTCGAGGATCAGGACACAACTTTGCGGATCAGCCTCCGCGAGTTGATCGCGCCTCAAGCAGCCACCGAGGTCGTGATTACTTTCAAAGGCTCGGTGCCGGAGATCGACCCGGAAGAGACTGGTCTGGTGGCGCATGTCATGCAACAGGTCAGCGCCGCGATCGGGAGCGCGCGCGAGATGCGACGCGCACGCGCGATCAATTTTCGTTGTCGGGGCGTGCTGTTACTCGGCAGTTGGTATCCGGTCCTCGCGGCTCGCGCCGGCGACGACTGGCTGCGTCGGATGGAACCGAGCATCGGCGACTCAGTGGTCACCGACGTCGCTGATTATCAAGTGACCATCGATGGTCCCCACGGCGTTTCGGTCTTCACCCCGGTCGAGGCGTCCAACGTTACCAGCAAGGAGGGACGAACAGTCGCGACGTTTTCCGCCGAGAGCCTGCGCGACTTTGTCGTCGTCGCGGGCAGCAACATGCGCGCGGAGCGGCGCGTCATCAGCGGCATCACGATTCGTTCGATCTATCGCAACGAGCATGAAACGGCCGCGCGGCGGGCTTTAACCATCGCGGCCGACGCGGCCAATGTTTATGTCCGGCGCATCGGCCCGCTGCCGCTGCGGACGATTAGCCTGGTTGACGCGCCGCTGGTAGCCACGCTCAGCAACGCGGAGTTCTCTGGCTTCGCCGCAATCGCCAGCGCTTTTTACCTGGATTTTGATTCGCCGGCCGTCAGCAGCATGCCGGATATCATTCGAGAACAGCGGGCCTCAGTTGAAGAGAGTCTGGAATGGACAGTCGCGCATGTCGTTGCTCATCAATGGTGGGGAACATCCGTCGGCAACGATCCAAGCCGCGAGCCGGTGCTCGATGAAGCGCTGGCCAACTGGTCGGCTCTGCTTTACTACCGCGAAGTGCACGGCGAAAAGAAAGCTGAAGTCGCTCTGGAGGAACAACTGCGCGGCGTTTACAAGCTCTATCGCACTTTCGGCGGCGAAGACATGGAGGCGAATCGCGCGGCGCGCGAGTACCGGAACTCGTTTCAGTACGCAGCCATTGTCATCGGGAAAGGCGCGCTGATGTTTGAAGCACTGCGGAAAATGATTGGCGACGAGAAGTTTTTTGCCGCGTTGGCCAAGTATTACGCCGCAAACCGATTTGAAGTCGCGCAGATGGACGATTTACGCGGCGCCGTCGTGGGAGAGGCTTCGGTCGAACAAAGACGAACCGTGAGCCGTACTTTTGATCGTTGGTTGGCGAGTAAGAATGGCGATGAAGACATTGCGCCTCCGGATCCAAAACTCGCCGCCGAGCTGGGATTGCCGGTGAAAGACCCGAAAACGGGTGGCAACGTATTCTCTCGCGTCGGCAGGTTTTTTTGGCAACAGATGACACGGATTAGGTAAGACCGTACTTTGGGCTTTGTACTTTGTTCTTAGTTCTCCCTTGCAAGTTCCCCTGGATTTAAGGCCTCCTGAATCTCACGTCAAAGCACAAAGTACGAAGCACAAAGTACAAATGACTACTCAAGCGCAATTGGAACCGGTGTCTTCGCATCGTCAGGTTCTTCGTCCGACAACGATTCAAGTCGAACGTGAGCTGGAAGTCTTCAGCCAGTTCATGGACAACCAGTTTCGTGTGCCCGTACTGGGTTGGCGCTTTGGCTTGAATGCGATCCTCGATCTGGTCCCGGGCATTGGTGATGTGGCGACTTCGATCATCGCGCTTTATCTTTTGGTTTCCGCGGTCCGTTATCGAGTGCCTAAGGTCACGCTACTGCGGATGGCGCTTAACATTGCGATCTATTTCATTGGCGGTCTTGTGCCCCTGGCCGGCGACCTCTTCGCCATTTGGTGGAAGCCGAACATGCGCAATCTGAATTTGCTGCGCGCCCGCGCGACGGTTTCGGGTACGGATTTGCGGCAGGGTCGCGTCACCGACTGGCTATTTGTGGGCGGGGTCGTGGCTTTTCTTCTGACGTTGTTATTCGGCTCAATCATTCTCGTCGCGACGGTCATCGTGTTCATCAGTTCGCGCTTACAATTCATGTAACCGCCCGTCGCGCTGGACCGGACCCTCCGGCCAGGCCAGTTCCATCCGAGATCCAAACGGGGTAGACTTCCGCGTACGTGACGCTGTTTATTGGTCTGGCTGGCGTTAGCCGAGATGAAAATTCCTATCCCTGCGGCTGGAGGGCAGCGATGGTTCTTCAAACAAAAACAGCCTTGGTCGTTCTCTCTCTTTTCCTTCTCCCCTTGACAATTCAGGGCCAAGACTTTGATGAACGGCGTTTCGAGAGGTTTCGGGCCGCTACCACGGTTCGCATTGCCGTCACTCAAAAACTTCCCGAAGGAGCAAACATGAATCTGCCATTGGTAGCGCTAGCCGAAGAATTTCTTTCTGCTGCTGGGCTCAAGGTCGTCAATAGAGAAGGGCCTAGCGACTTGACCTTCACGATTACGGTCGTGGGAACCGCTATCGGGACTAGGTATTACAAAGCGCCGCTACTACCCGACAGCCCGTACAGCCTCACGCGAGGTACAACCGGCACAGTCTTTTACCTCTCAGCCGAGATCGATGGAAAGATCTTATTGGTGCCGACGGGCGAATCGCAGTGGTCAACAATAGCAACCTATAGCACCGCTTTTTCCGGAAGCACAGATGCGCCGCCCATGCGAACCAGCGGAGGTCCCACGAATCCAGCAGACGCCCCCTTTCTCGATGCATTCTGGTACGAATGTTCGAACGCTTTCCCGACTCAACTCCTTATGATGATTGGCAAGGTTTATGGAAGGAAACATGTCGATGCTGCTCTCCATCACTCCAACGAGCGGATCCGGGATTGCGCCAAGTGGGCGCTGTTCAAGCTGTACAACGAGGAAATGATCGTTCCCGGTATGGAAGAAAAGGAGGTCGTTCGGATCCTCGGAAAACCCCAAGCCATAGTTACGACAGCCGACCGTAAGAAGACAATCCTTCAATATAAGGGCCATGTTGTGGAGATCGAACAGGGGAAGGTAACGGCTGTCAAAATTCGCTGACACTCTCTCCGCTGATCTACTCAAGTTGTGGCTCAGCGATGAAGAAACGACGTTTCCTTGCGCACCTTCCGCGGTGTTTGTTATAGTCGCGAGCAGCCATCATCCAAAAAACTTGAATTTACTGGCGGATTCACAGGGATTCGCCTCTCTAGAAAGGATATTGTTATGGGTAACGATCGTGACTATGGGGACGGAATTTCGACCCGATTAACGTATTTCCTGGTGGGGGCGGGCATCGGAGCCGTGCTGGCGCTGTTGTTTGCACCGAAGTCAGGTGAAGAGCTGCGCAGCGACATCGCTGACGCCACACGTAAAGGCATCGACAAATCGAAAGAGGCCGCGCAACAACTGGGCACCAAGGCGACTGAGATGTACGACTCTGCGCGCGAAACCGCCGGTGAGTACTACGAAGCGACACGCGAACGCGCTACTGACTTGTATGACACGGCATCGGCAAAGGCCGGCGAAGTCGTAGCCAAAACGAAGGAGACCGTGTCGTCGCAGGCTGGTTCACTGGCGGCCGCCGTTGAAGCCGGAAAGAAAGCGTACGTCGAAGAGAAGCGCAAGACGGAACTCTCCGGCCGCACGGAAGCCGCGCCGACCTACACGCCTGAGAAGTCGATGTAAGTATGAACGCGAACGATCCTCTCTTTTGGTTGGTAATCATTACCGGGATCATCGCCGTGTCTTTCCTTGTGATTGCCGCGGCGATGATTGCGATCGCCGTTTCGGTGAAGCGGGCGGTCAACACGGTCAAGCGCGTCGAAGAGAAGCTTGATCCGTTGATTGTGCGCGCGAACGCGTTGACCGAACAGGGTCAGAAGATCGCGGTGCAAGGGCGTCAGATTGCCGAGCAGGTTAACGTTATGTCCGGCCATCTCTCGACGGCGACGATGCACCTGTCAGAATCGGCGGCGCTGATTAAAGAAGAGGTGCGCGGCTTAACGCTGCTCGTGGACGACACTGCCGAAATGGCGAAAGAGAAGGTCGAATTGGTTAGTCGCGCGATTGATACGACTCACGATCGCGTGGCGACAACGACTGAGTTCCTGCAACGGAAGGTAATTGAGCCGGCACGCGAACTCGCGGCGATCCTGGCAGGTTTGCGGCGGGGCCTTGAGGTCCTGGTCGCGCCGTCGCCCAGTCCAATTGACCGCAGCTATGGAGACGATGAGATGTTTATCGGCTAACCCGGCAGAGAACATCGAAAGGCTTTGAAGCCCGAACCATCGTCTCGACAACGTGGTTCGGGCTTTTTGTTTCACTGCGCAGCGAGGTCAGTACCATCCGCGTCAGCGATGGGTTAAAGCGCTCCTTGAGTTACTGACCCACCCACTGACGCGGGTGGTACTGACTTCATTCGGAAAGCGAGACGCTGCGCTCCGGTCTACCGATGCTTCTTAAATCTGTTACTATTTCGCTTTTGATTAACTAGTCAAACATGGCCACTGACGAAGCCACACTCGACCTAAAAAAGACTGTCAATCTGCCGAAAACCAGTTTTGGGCAGAAGGCCAATCTGCCGCAGACCGAACCCGCTCGTTTGAAGAAATGGGCGGACATGAAGCTGTACGAGCAAATCCGCGAAGCTCGTTCGGGCTCCGAAAAGTTCATCCTGCACGACGGGCCGCCTTACGCGAACGCGGACATCCATCTCGGCACGGCGATGAACAAGATTCTGAAAGATTTCATCGTCAAATCGCGCACGATGCTGGGTTACGACGCGCCGTACGTGCCGGGATATGACTGTCACGGCCTCCCGATTGAATTGCACGTTGAGCGGAAGCTTGGCGAGAAGAAGAAGGACATGCCGCCGCTGAGCATCCGGCGCGCGTGTCGTGAGTTTGCGGCGAATGCGCTGAAGCGTCAGACGAAAGATTTTCAGCGGCTCGGGATTCTGGGCGAGTGGGAAAACCCCTACAGCACGATGTCCGATCATTATGAAGCCGAGACGGCGCGGCTGTTCGCGCGCTTCGTTGAGCGCGGCTTCGTCTACAAAGGTGCGCGACCCGTCTACTGGTGTATTCACGATCAGACGGCGCTCGCCGAAGCTGAAGTCGAATACGATCAGCACAGCAGTCCATCGGTTTATGTGAAGTTCCCGCTGAAAAGCGATCCCGCGCAGATCGATCCGGCGCTCGCCGGCCGCAAAGTGTTTGCGCTGATCTGGACGACCACGCCCTGGACTTTGCCTGCCAACCTCGGTATCGCCGTGCATCCGGATTTTGATTACGTCGCGGTTGAAAGTGGCAATGAAGTTTATCTGGTGGCGGCTGAATTACTGGACGTGGTTGCGAAACGGTGCAACCTCGCGGAGCCGAAAGTGCTGGCCCGCTTTCCCGGATCAAAACTAGATCGGCTGGAAGCGAAGCACCCCTGGATCGATCGCCCATCGCTTTTCATGGTTGGTGAGCACGTGACGATGGGTGGCGAAGCTGACGCGGAAACCGAGCTCGACGTCAGCGAAGCGCGCGATAAGTCGGCGACAACGAAAGCCGGAACCGGACTCGTGCATACTGCGCCCGGACACGGTCACGACGACTTTGTAATCGGGAAAAAGTACGGGCTTGAAATTTACTGTCCCGTCGATAATGCCGGCCGTTTTGCTTCCGAGGTCGAACACTTCGCCGGCCTGACAGTGTTCGAAGCGAATCCAAAGATCGTTGATTTCATGCGCGAACAGGGCGTGCTTCTGTTCAGCGAAAATTACGATCATCGTTATCCGCACTGCTGGCGCTGCAAGCACCCGGTCATCTTTCGCGCCACGCCGCAGTGGTTTATTTCAATGGACGAAGGCGGGGGTTCTCCCTCGCCGCAGGCGGAGAGGGGCGCCGATCATTTACCGGCGCCAAACGAAAACTCACTCCGCGTGATGGCTTTGCGCGATGTGGATGAACGAGTGAGATGGATTCCGGCGTGGGGCCGCGAGCGCATGCGCAACATGCTCAAAGGCCGGCCGGACTGGTGCGTTTCGCGGCAGCGTGTTTGGGGTGTGCCGATTCCCGCGTTCTACTGCGCCAAGTGCCAGCACGTCGTCGCCGAAGCAGGTGTCATCCGGCACGTCGCCGACATCTTCGAAAAAGAGACCGCCGATGCCTGGTACAAACGCGAAGCTGCCGAATTACTTCCGGAAGCCTTCAAATGTGAGGAGTGCGGCGCGACTGAGTTCACGAAAGAGACGGACATCCTCGATGTCTGGTTCGACAGCGGCTCATCTTCCGTCGCGGTTTTGGAAGGTCGTGAAAATCTCCGGTGGCCGGCCAATGTTTACATCGAGGGCGGCGACCAGTTTCGCGGCTGGTTCAACTCGTCCCTGATGGTGGGACTCGCCGTTCACGATCGCGCTCCTTATGACGAAGTGATCTGTCATGGCTGGACACTCGATGCGCAGGGCAAAGCGATGCACAAGTCGCTGGGCAATGCAGTCTCGCCGGACGAAGTCATTCCAAAACTTGGCGCAGAGACGCTGCGACTGTGGTGCGTGTCGTCCAATTACATGGAAGACATGCGCTGCTCAGATGAAATACTGCAGCGCGTCACCGACGGTTATCGCAAGCTGCGCAACACGGCGCGCTTTGCGCTCGGCAATCTCGCCGGTTTTGAGCCGGCACGCGACAGTGTCGCTGAGCGCGCAATGCTCGAAATCGATCGCTGGGCCCTGGCTGAGCTGGATTCAGCAATCGTCGATGTGCGCGATGCCTACCGCGACTACGATTTCCACGGGGTCTATCAAAGGCTGCATCAGTTCTCGACCGTGACTTTGTCGGCGCGCTATTTCGACATCATCAAGGATCGTCTGTACACGTTCGGCCCGCGCAATGCGGCCAGGCGATCTGCGCAGACGGCGCTTTATAGAATCGCGGATGCGCTAGCGCGGATGCTGGCGACAATCCTGGTTTTCACGGCTGATGAGATTTGGGAGAACTTGCCCGCGGATGAGCATGAGCCGCGCGCGGAGTCCGTGCATCTCGCGCTGCTGCCCGCCGCGAGCGAAGCAGACAACGCAGAATTGTTGACCTCGTGGGCGCACTTGTTCGGCTATCGCGATGCGGTGCTCGGCAAATTGGAAGATGCGCGCATCGCCAAACTGATCGGCAGCTCGCTCGAAGCGCGCGTGGAAATCTCGGCTGGCGCAAATGCGTATGACAACCTGAAGCGGCACGCAGACGATCTGCGCTATCTCTTCATCGTTTCTGAAGTCCAGTTGTTAGAGGCAAATGTAGAGATGGACGCGGACGCGATCGACGTCACCGTCGCGCGTGCGCATGGCGAAAAGTGCGAGCGGTGCTGGAACTACTCGACGCGGGTGGGCGAGGCTTCAAAGTATCCGACCGTGTGCGAGCGGTGCGTGACGGCGCTGCAGGAGATTGAACTGAATTGAAATCCCGCATTCCATGGCGTATCGGTTACCTGGTCGCGTCGCTCGGCATTTATCTACTCGACCAGTCGAGCAAAGCCTGGGCTGTGCGGCGCCTGCGTGTCCAGGATGTCACCGTTATCAGCGGCTTTCTCGATTTCACTTACGCTGAGAATCCGGGCATAGCATTCGGCCAGTTGCAGGAAGGCGGCGCGTTTGGGCGCTGGTTCTTTGCGGTGTTGGCCGCGGCGGCCGCGGTGGCTGTCTTGTTTTACTTCTTTCGCACGCCGCGCAATGACGATCGGGTTCTGGGCGCCTGCGCGCTGTTGTTGGCCGGCATTCTTGGAAATCTAACTGACCGCGTGCGGCTCGGTTACGTAATCGACTTCATTCTGGTGCATGCTGGTCAATACCATTGGCCCACGTTCAATGTCGCCGATGCGAGCATTACTTGTGGAGCACTGCTTTTGGCCTACGACATGATCTTCGCACATCGCAAAGAGCAAAGGTCCCGCTTAGCAAAAGAGGGTGCGGCTTCAGAGTCATGAGAACTGCTCACAGCTTACTGCTTACTGTTCACTAGCCCATGCATCCAATTCTTTTCCGGATCGGTAACTTTCCCGTCAACGCGTATGGCGTGTTTCTCGCGCTGGCATTTCTTTCCGCGATCTTTGTGACCGTTAAGCTGGCGGTGCGCGATGGATTGCCGAAAGATAAGATCTACGATCTTTGTTTGTGGCTGCTGCTGTCTTCTCTCGTTGGGTCAAAACTCCTGATGCTCCTGACTGAGCCTGAGTACCGGCAAAATCCGCTGCTGCTTTTCTCGCTCGATTTCCTGCGCTCAGGCGGAGTTTTCTATGGCGGCCTGTTGGGGGCGATCATCGCCGGCTACTTGCTGATGCGTCGTGGAAAGCTGCCGTGGTGGAAGACCGCCGACGCGTGCGCGCCGGGCATCGCGCTGGGAAGTGTGCTGGGGCGGCTCGGGTGTTTTTTCGCCGGCTGTTGCTGGGGCAAACCGACGACTTTGCCGTGGGGCGTTAGCTTCCCCCCAGAAGGGCATGAAATCACTGGCGTCCCCATCGGGGTGCATCTTCATCCGACGCAGCTCTACGAATCGCTTGTGATGCTGGTCGTTTTCGGTTTTCTCTTGTGGCTGCACAAGCGGAAAAAGTTTAGCGGCCAGGTGATTCTCGCTTACGCGATCCTTTATGCAACGGTGCGATTCCTGATTGAGTTTGTCCGCGACGATCCGCGTGGCGACATTCTCGGGCTGACGACGCTGACGGGACTTTCAACTTCACAAATCATTGGGCTCGTGGTGGGAATTGGCGCGTTAATTCTGTTTGTAACGCGCTGGCGACGAGCGAGCGAATCACGGGCTCTGAACGAAGCGGGAGAGCCAACCCGTGCCCGAGCCTGACACTTCCACGGCGCGACAAATATCGGGTCTCAAGACTTGGCCCGCGACCGACCCTCTCACCCTGACTATTTCAAAATGACTTCTGGAACTTAAGGTTCATTGTCCGTTTTGATTCTTCGTTCAGTCTATCCACAGTTCTCTTCGTAACGTTCAGTTGCCCCGGAACGCGCCGAAGCAGAGTTTTAGCCGGCACCCAGCCGCGTCGCCGTGGGATGCGACTCGCTTGTGTGCCGGACATTCAGCCGGTGCCAATTCTTTCGGAGGACAATTATGAGGACTTTAACAACGGCGGCCAAAGCTTTTGGCTTGGTCGTCGCTCTTTTCACGATTCTGACGGTGGGAGCAGGATCGGCCCGCGCCGATGAGGTATTCATCGCCGGCTTCACTAACGGCTGTTTCGGGGCCGGTTGCACACCCGGCGCGTCCGCTTCGATTCCCGGCGGGACCTATAGCAATGCTACGTTTTCCGGGACGACCGTCAATGGCTTTCGCGGGCTCGGCGGCAACCCGAATCCCGGCGCCAACGTAAACAACCTGGGTTCACTCACTCTAAGCACTGCGCCGAATACTTTTAACACCCTCTTCACGATGCAAGTGACCTTTACTGCCCCTCAGGGGATAAACGGCAGCAGCACGACGAACTTTATCGCGACGATCACGGGCGCAGTCAGAGCTGCCGACGACGGCGGTATTTTTGTGGATTTCAATAACACGCCGCAGCTCTTTACGTTTGCCGACACGAACTGCGGGGCGACGACCGTTCCCGGTCAACAGACGACCTGCGGAAATGGCAGTTTTTCGTTCTCGGTCAATGACCTGGCGCTTGATCCGGGCCAGACCGCTTCGTTGACTGGGCAAATTACGGCCGCGCAACAGTCAGCCGTGCCGGAGCCTGCCACGCTTTTCCTGCTCGGGACTGGAGTGTTGGGAACGGCTGGGGCAGTCCGCCGGCGGAAACGTTTGGCGCGTGCGCTGAAAGAAGAGGGTAAGTCCCTCGAAGTCTGATAGATTTCCCTAACTCAGTCCGAACTAGTTCGGAGCGACAATCTGAACGGTCGTAAAACTGGGGCGGCACTAATCAGCGGCGGAGCGAGAGCTTCGCCGCTTTTGTTTTGTTACTTCACGGCGTCATTTTTCCGTTTTCGGCGATGGTTAAGGCCGACTGCCGCGCCCACGACCCCACCAAGTACTGCACCCCAGAAACCGCACCATGTTGCGGTAATTGTGTAGATATATCTGACATACGGGAGGACAGGAGCAGTACCAGACCGGGCCGTTAAGATCCAATTGATGGAAACCCAGACGACCGCGACAGCAACTCCTAAAGCAGTTCCGATAACAATACCAAGTGTGATCCGACGAACCATTGGCGGCCACCGCGATTATACGCCGCGAAATGTAAAGAAATCGTTGGGTCTGGAAATTCTAGATTTCAATGAGGACACTACCGGTTGAATTGGTAGTGTCCTAATTTGAAATCTGTACTACGGTTTTGTGGCACGCCAGTTGTCCGACTAGCCATTGTAACCCACCCTGATCGGTGATATAAGCCGCTCGTTCCTCAAACCCTTCCGCCTCAAGGAGAAAATCAAGTGAGAGTACAATCAGCAAGTGAACTAGCAGAAAGGGTCGCTCACGATCCCGAACTTCAAGAGCAGATAAAAGCAGACCCCGTGAATGCGATTGCAAACCTCGTAACTCCTCTTCAATCGGACGCGTGGATTTACCGAGTAGTAGTCATTTCGCTGGGTCTGGTTGTAGTAATAGCCATTATCGGCACCATATACCTAGCGAATACTGCCTCGGGGGTTCCCGACGCTCTAATATCGCTGGGCTCTGCTGCGGTAGGCGCATTGGCAGGGCTATTGGCTCCGTCGCCCCGCCAATAAATTGCCACTTAGGAAAAGATCGTTACTTGACGCTGGGGTTATGATCATCGGCGTTCAGTTTGAACAAACCAGTCTCGGATAGATAGGCCTCTATCGTTTGAGACATCTAGGGCGACGTTACTCTGAAGCGAACGGCGTCGCCCTTTTACTTTGTGAAGCCCTTTGGATTGGTGATATAAGGCTCTCGCTCTAACCCTAAATCCCAAAATCCTCGGAAGGAAGCCCTCATGACAATCCAAGAACGGCAGAACAAAATTCAGTCGTGGTTTACCTCAAAGGGAGTCAGCCTCGACTGCCCAGCGTGCCGTAAGAACCACTGGAAACTAGGCAGCCTCATCGCCGCCCCAGTGCTTGATGCAGCAGGAAACATGGTCATTGGCGGCGAAAACATGCCGATGGTTCCTATGGTCTGTTCTAATTGCGCTCACGTCCGGCTGTTTGCGGCAATTCCGGCTGGACTGATGCCTTAGGCCGAGCCGTTTTCTATCGAGTCGCAAATGAGGTGGCCTTTGATGACGACGGTGTGAAGCTCTACGCATAGTTCGGAAGGCTTTGCAATCTCAATTAGGCCTTTGTTGGACGTGTGTTCTTCCATGCCGGAAGCCTAACCCCGTTGATAGATTTAGTTTATTTACTCGTCTGTGGGCTTGCGTTGCATGCTTGACCAAAGGTCAATTAACTTCTGTCGTGGAGAGTAGCGATCCTCGTTATGGTTAACATCCTCAAAGTAGTCTAAGTATCCGCGCCTAACTAGCATCGTGAGTGTTTGGCGAACGATGTACCGACTCGGCACGTGCAGTACCGTCCCGTAAAGGTAAGAAGCGGCTGAATCATCAATGTTTAGAAAGACCCGCTTCTGATTCGCCATAATCGCGCTTATCACAGCATGGGCTGTCGGGCTGAGCCGGGTTATCGTCCTCTTTAGCTGAGCTTCCTCGCGTCTGGCATGGGCCTCCGCCTGATTCTCCCTTTCCTTTCGCCTTTGCCTCGTCTTGCGCCATTGTTGCGCATGTTTGTCACAAGCTTCCTTGTCGGCCCTGCCAGCCCAAAATATCTGGCTGCAAGTCGGGTGGACGCACTCACGGATTGAGTCAACCACCCGCCATGAGTCGATCTCGTCTAAAGCTTTGGCCAGTTCGCTAACTACGGTCACCTTGTACTCAGTGAGATTGATCGTGATTTCACTGAGGCTCTGTATTGCAATCGTGTCCGCGCCCTTGTTCTGGCGTCTAGCGTGGAAAGCGCGCAGGATTTGCCTTAACGCGTGGGCTTCGTCGGCTGAACCCGCATTCACGCGTTTAATGAGTCTTTTTAGACGTGGCGGACACGGCTTGGGTGGCATGTCACGTTTTCACGGCTCTAGAGGGCCGCTTTCGGTGCTATAAACGGGACAACGGCTGGATAATAGAAGTATGTGCCTGTAATTCCAAGGTACGTCGGCGTATAGCACCAGCCGCGAATAGAATTGGGGTTGCTCGCGTTTGCGAGTTCAACGGAACAGCCGATTTTCCAGAGGTGCTACTGGGGGTCGGCTGTTTCGGTTATCCGGCGGAATTGGCAGACGTGGCCGATTTAAGATGCCGCAAGCGTGAGGGCAAGTGGAATGAGAAGAAGAGCCAGCACCGTTAAGAGCCGACTTGGCGGGGCGTAAAACAGAAAAACCTCAGAAGGGGTTCAGACCGTAAATCAAAAGCCCCTTCTGAGGTCTAGGCCAAACAGATTGTCAAAGTAAGGAAGGCGTCCCCGTGGTTGGCTCCACGTAAGGCCTTTACACCCTGATAGGGCGCGGTGCTGATACCACCGTGAGGTTCGATTCCTACGTCTTCCGAACCCCCCAGCCCGGACGGAGAATATCACGCTTTGATCGCTTGGTTCAAAGTCTCGCGAATCCAGGTTGATAAGTCTTTCCCGGCGGCGTTTGCTGCGCGTTGATAGGTCTCTTTTTCCGATTCCTGAACGCGGGATTGTAGAACTACGCTCTTAGCATCCTTGCCCAAGCTAGGGCGTCCGACTTTAGGCTTTTGTTTTCTTGGCATTCTTGATCTCCGAAATCACAGCCGCTTGAACTGCTGTCTGTGGTGAATCAACGGGCGGCAGTTCTAACACCGCAACGTATCGCCGCCCTCTATCTTCATCGGTTGAGTACCCCCAGCCATAACACCGTTTCGCTTTCGGATGGCCGCGTATGTCGAACACTTCGACTTCACCTTGCCAAACGGTTTTGCCTTCAAACTCTTCTGTTACTGCAACGGTCTCAACGTGCTTAGCTTGAGCGCCATGCACGTTGAGGATCGCCGCTTGTAACTCTGCGATGTAATCTTCGTGATTCACGATGCCGCCTCGAATAGATCCCCGTAGCTCCAAAAGTCGTTAGTCACTCCGGCCATCATCGCGGGTGTCATTTTCAACGTGCGATGCGTTTTGACGAAATTGTGAGCGGCGAAATTCAACGCAACCGCAGCTTCGAAATTCTCAAACTTCTTAGAGAACGCATGAGTCAGACGCGCCAACCGTTTCATGTGCAAACGAGTTGAGGCATTCAGCCGTTCAACGTAGGACGTGCTGATTAGTGCCCACTCAGGATTGCCAGCCATCGCGGTTTTCTTAGATGAAGCGATGCGCGGTTGGCTGTAACGACGCTCGGGGTTGTACTCTTTTCTACCGTCCTCCGACTGATAGGTTTTTACGATCTGACCGTAATCAACATCCATTCCGAACACTGTTTCGATGGCCTCTTCGTAAGCGTTCATCGCATCGGTTGAAATCTGAACGCGGTTGTTAAGACGCGATGCTAAGTCGGCAATAAACTCCGTGGTCTGGTAATGGTCACGCGCACTGGCGACACGATAGGCAGGGACTAGCTTGGTATCCGCATCAATCGCGCAGTATGTCCAAACATCGCCAAAGGTCGGATCGTCGCCAACTTGCCAGTGGCGCATTTTCTTACCGATGTAGCCCCACACCTCATCCAGCTCAAGGCGCTGGCAATCGAGGCCGCGCATCTTCGCGTCTAACAGACGCGCACAACCTTGACCGACCTTGACGCCTAAGCGCATGATCGTGTCCCGGTGAATCCCAGTCATTCGCTCAATAGACCGGATCGAATTACCTTCGGCTAGCGCCGCTGTCACTTGAATCTGTTTGTCTTTCGGTAACGTGTTTGCCATCGTGGGAATACTGTACTACCGATATTCCCATCTGTCTACATACCATTTAGTGTACTACGGAATTGTTTAATGAGGACTAACCTATGTGGTATCCAATCCTGTTCTTGGTGATCGGTGTCGTTATCGTCGGCTTCGGCCAGTTGGTAGGGTGGATAAGTAACCGTCCTAAGAACCGGGAAGATGTGCAAGGAATAAAGGCTGGGTGTGTCATTTCAAGTATCGGGGCAATAATCGTGATGATCTCGCTGGGAGTGCTTGCAATTCGCATTGGGCCACTATTCCGGTAAGGATTTCAAATTAGGACACTACCGGTTGAATTACCTTGCTGGCGTTAAGTATCGCGCAATTGCTAAGATGACCAGCTTTTTATCTACGTATGAAACTTCGCGTCCTTTACCACGGTCATTGTTTTGATGGCGTCGCTTCGGCGGCGACCTTCACCCGTTTTTATCAAGAGCGAATACATCCCAACGCTGAAGTTAGTTACGGTGGGTTGCTGCATCGCCCGAATAACCTGCTCTTTGATCGCGACATGTTTGACGGCGACGAAAATGCCATCGTCGATTTCAAATACTCGCCGTCTGAAAAGCTGACCTGGTGGTTCGATCATCATCAATCCGCCTTTCTCACTCCTGAAGATGAAGCGCACTTTCGCGCCGATGAATCCGGCAGAAAGTTTCTCGATGCGACCCGAAAGTCCTGCACGGAATTCATCGCGGATGTGGCGCAGACAAAGTTTGGCTTCAATCCTGAGCCTTTGAAAGAGCTGATTCATTGGGCGCACATCATCGACGGCGCGCTCTACGAATCGGCCGCGCAGTGTGTCGAGCTGAAAGAGTCCGCGCTGCAACTTATGCAGGTGATCGAAGGCACGCCGGAGGAATCTGTCATAGAACAAATCATCCGCGACCTCACGGTGAGACCGCTTAACGAGGTTGCCACCAGCCCGGAGATACAACAGCGGTTTCAGCCGATCCTGAAGCTGCACCGCGAAACCCTTGAAGCCATCAAGCGCAAAGCAGTTTGCGAGCACGACGTGGTGCACTTCGATCTGGTGGACGAGGGCTTCGAAGGCTTCAACAAGTTCATCCCCTACTATCTGTTTCCGGAAGCGACTTATACGGTGGCGCTCACCCGCGCGCCAAAGCGCACGAAAATCTCGGTCGGCTCGAACCCCTGGGCGCCCCGGCCGCGCCGTCACAACATCGCGACCATCTGCGAGCGTTACGGTGGCGGCGGACACGCAGTCGTCGGCGCGATTTCGTTTGCGCCCGATGAAGTGGAGCGCGGACGCGTGGTCATGCGCGAAATTGTGGAAGAACTCTCCTCTAGTTGAGATAGTTGGAACAGGTTCGGTTGACGCGGCGTCTAAGCAAACATTCTGAAGGTTGCCGATGCTGCGAGCATTTCTTCTTTGCCTCGTTCTCGCCATTCCAGGCTGCGCTCCAGCCTCGCAGCCACAACTTGCCTCTGTCCGCGAATCGGCGCCCTCAACGATCACTGAACCCCCGCTCACAAAAAACTCTGTCCCCGTGATTCATGTGTTCGTCGCTCTGTGCGACAACGTGAACCAGGGCATCGTGCCGGTCTCGGCGAGTCTGGGAAACGGAGATAATCCGGCCACGAATCTCTATTGGGGCGCGGCGTTCGGAGTTAGGACTTTCTTCAATAAGAACAGAGATTGGCAGGCGCTTACTCCGTCGAACGCGTCATCCAAGTTGCCCCTGGTCATACTCGATCGTGTCGTATTCCGGCATCGCCGGACCGGAGCGTTTCTGATCGCGGAAGCTTATCGCGGCAGTTACATCCAGCGAGCTACAGAGGATTTTCTCGACGCGGCGGCAGGCGTTCCGGGCGAGAAGCTAATTGTTTCAGTGGACGGTAAGGAAGTTGAAATTCACGTGGGTGGCAGCGCCGATCTGCTTGCCTACATAGGCCACAACGGTTTGATGGATTTCCAGCTCAGTGCCATTCCGAAGAAACGTGATAAGGAGAAACGGGAAGCCATCATCCTGGCTTGCGCGAGCAAGAGTTACTTCACTGAGCCTTTGCGCAGTACGGGAGCACAGCCCTTGTTGTGGACGACCAACCTGATGGCGCCGGAAGCTTACATTCTCTCAGCCGCCTTAGATGGTTGGTTGAATCACGAAGTTGACGAGCAGGTTCGAATGCGAGCAGCGAAAGCTTATTCGGCCTATCAACGCATTGGCCTTCGAGGTGCCAGCGGGTTGTTCGCGACAGGCTGGTGAAAGATTTAACAGGGGCAGTTTTTAACCTGCCCCTGATCTGTCACCGCTTGAATTCTTACGTTTGTGATCCTGCTGCCGCGGCGTTGACCCCAGGGGTAATCACCAGCCCTAATACCTCTTGATCGGTAAATTCATCGGGCGTGACTGCGGCCGGAAGGCCACGCGACTCTATTCGGATGCGGCATCTAATCTCGTCCGCATCGAAATCAGCGAAGACAAAAGGGGTTCCATCTTCATCCAGTTGAGTCCTGGTCATGAGGATCTGCCGGCTTCGCGGAATCGAAATCGGCCCAGCGCCCGGTGGCACCGGGATCACTTGCGGCGGGAAGTCACCGCCGGCCAGAACTGTTCCGGTGGTTGATCCGGGCGGGTCTATGCCGAGTGTCGAAATTCTTTCGACGAACTGCATTCCAAGACCGGCCAAGGCGCGTTCAAATGCACTGAATAGCGCGTTGTATGTCACGGTAACTCTGACGTTTGTTCCTTCGCGGGTCAGAGTCAGATTACGAGAATTTGTTCCAGGCATATATGTCTCCTTGTTGGGCAATTTTCCGCCTACACGGACCGGCGAGGGTTCGGACTCAGGGAGCACCGTTTCGGCGTTACATCAGTTATGCCCAAAGTTGGAGAAGTATTTCTTCGCACGAAAGATCAGAGCGAAACGTCAGGTTGCGTCCCTGCTTTCATTGTTAGGCTGTTGTAATATACGCAGCCACCATGTCAACACCTGCAACCAACATCGAATCGCTGCAGCACGAAGAGCGAGTCTTCCCCCCGCCAGCCGAATTCGCTGCCAACGCA
This sequence comes from Pyrinomonadaceae bacterium, assembly GCA_036277115.1. Taxonomy (NCBI): domain Bacteria; kingdom Pseudomonadati; phylum Acidobacteriota; class Blastocatellia; order Blastocatellales; family Pyrinomonadaceae; species Pyrinomonadaceae bacterium. The sequence goes on along the minus strand of DASUNM010000023.1, from coordinate 843,564 downwards.
CATTTCAAATCAATGGAAGAGCTGGAAGCGCTGCGCGCCGAAGCAGCCGCCGATCCGGAAAAGTTCTGGGCGCGGATGGCTGAAAGTGAGCTCGATTGGTTCACGAAGTGGGACACGGTCTTGAAGTGGGAAGCCCCGCACGCGCAGTGGTTCATCGGCGGCAAGACAAACATCTCTCACAATTGTCTCGATCGTCACCTGTCCAGCTGGCGGCGTAACAAGGCTGCTTTGATTTGGGAAGGCGAACCCGGCGACGCGCGCACGCTGACTTATCAGCAGCTACACACAGAAGTCTGTCGCTTCGCGAATGTCCTAAGAAAGATTGGTGTTAAGAAAGGCGATCGCGTCGCGCTCTATATGCCGCTAATTCCTGAGCTGGCGATCTCGATGCTCGCGTGCGCGCGCATCGGCGCGACTCATTCAGTTGTGTTCGGCGGTTTTTCAAGCACGGCGCTTATCGATCGCATCAACGATGCCCAGTGCAATTTGGTCGTGACGGCCGATGGTGGCTGGCGACGGGGCAATGAAGTAAAGCTGAAACCCGCGGTTGATGAGGCTTTGAAACAGACGCCGTCGGTTAAGAACTGCATTGTCGTCAAACGAACCGGCAGCGAGATTCACATGGAATCCGGGCGCGATCATTGGTGGCACGAACTAGCGGAGGCAGTTGACGCGAATTGCCAGGCGGAAGAGCTCGACAGCGAGCATCCGCTGTTCATTCTTTACACGTCGGGCACGACGGGGAAGCCAAAAGGCATTCTGCACACGACCGGCGGCTATCTCTTGCAGGCGCACCTCACCACGAAATGGGTGTTCGACATCAAAGACGAAGATGTTTACTGGTGCACGGCGGACATCGGTTGGGTCACGGGTCACAGTTATGTCGTGTACGGTCCGCTGTCGAACGGCGCCACGGTGCTGATGTATGAAGGCGCCCCGAACTGGCCTAAGCCGGATCGCTTCTGGGACATCATTGAGCGGCATAAAGTGAACACTCTCTACACCGCGCCCACGGCGATCCGCGCGTTCATAAAGTGGGGCGAACAGTGGCCCTTGAAACACGATCTCTCTTCGCTGCGTTTGCTCGGCACCGTAGGTGAGCCGATCAATCCCGAAGCGTGGATTTGGTACCACCGCGTTATCGGGAAAGAGCGTTGCCCAATTGTTGATACGTGGTGGCAGACGGAAACGGGCGCGATCATGATCACGCCTCTGCCTGGCGCGACGCCGACGAAACCCGGATCGGGAACAAAGCCTTTTCCCGGTATCGACGTTGACGTAATGACGCGGGACGGCAAGCCTGTGGGAGCAAATGAAGGCGGATATCTTGTGATCAAAAAGCCGTGGCCTTCAATGTTGCGCACCATCTACGGCGATGACGAGCGTTACCAACAGCAGTACTGGTCACAAATTCCCGGCGTCTACTTTGCGGGCGACGGCGCGCGGAAAGATGAGGACGGCTACTTCTGGATCATGGGCCGCATCGACGACGTCATTAACGTTGCCGGTCACCGTTTGGGAACCGCTGAAATCGAAAGCGCGCTTGTCTCACACGTTGCCGTCGCGGAAGCTGCCGTTGTCGCCAAGCCCGACGATCTGAAAGGATCAGCGATTGTCGCGTTCGTGACCCTGGAAGGCGATCGCGTAGCTTCTGAGCCCTTGAAAGAAGAGTTGCGCCAGCACGTGGCCAAAGAAATTGGGGCGCTGGCGCGGCCTGACGATCTTCGATTCGCCGACGCGCTACCAAAGACGCGGTCCGGCAAGATCATGCGACGCCTGCTGCGCGAGATTGCTACCAGCGGAGCCGTCGCGGGCGATGTCACGACGCTTGAAGATTTTTCCGTCCTGGAAAAACTTCGCGGCGACGAAGAGTAGGAAAGCCCTCTCCCTCTGAAACCATTCTTGGGTAATCAACCCTGACCGCTTTGGAGAGAACGCCGAGAGGCGTTTGCAAATTCCAGCCCAGGGCAACTCGCTGGGTAGCCTCATTGATTGCTGGAGGAACTCTGGCAACCCTGGGCTGAAGGTTAGTGAACGCCTACGGCGTTCTGGATTACTCAAGTGCGTGATGGCCTTTGGGCGAAGCCGCAACACACACTTCCTCTCTGCAAATCCCGCTTTTCCTTGTATGATGCAGCCGTTGGATCCTGCTTCACCCAAAGAGGAGTCGTTGATGCCCGACACAGTCATGGCGGAACACCGCTCAGGCCCCAGATACGTTGCTGCATTTCCAATTCGCGCTGAATGGGACACGCCCGATGGCGCGCATGTGATCTCGGAAGGAGAGACTGAAAACGTCGGTCCCGAAGGCACACTGGTCCATTTCCAACGCGTCCTGCCGCCGGTGGGGAGCACAGTCAATCTCCTGGTGATGGACGACGACGGCGAGAAGCTGCGGGTGATCGCCGAAGTGCTGCGCATTGAGCGGAACCCGGGCCATCCGCAGGCCGCTTTGCAACTGGTCGGGGAAACCGACGAATGGCGCGGAGTCATCTGGCATGAAGCAATGATCAAGATGAACGAAGCTGACTACGAACTCGACGACGACGAGTTGTAGTGTGGAAATCGAGACCCGCAAGCTACCTGAGCAATGAACGACCCCAAGGAAACTGTTCATTCAGAGGCCGTCGCCCATACCTGGCTGCAGACGCGGGCTGTGCTGAGAATCCTCGCGCTCCTGCTGTTGGTCGCAGGTCTGCTCTGGATTACTTACCGGCTAACGCCACTAATCCTCCTTATTGTTCTTTCGATCTTCTTCGCCTACCTGATTGCGCCGCTGGTCGATCTGGTCCAGCAACCGCTCAGAATCGGCGGCCGCGAGCGCGTCATTCCCCGCAGCCTGGCCATTGCGATCGTTTACATCGTGTTGTTCGTGGGGATTGGCCTGGCGATCTACCTGCTCATTCCCTCACTCAGCGCACAGTTTCCCGAATTCAAACAACAAGCGATCGCGTACTACCAGAAGATTCGGGGCGGCACCGAGAGTATAAGCAGTTACTTTCGCGGACGACGCATGCCGGAAGGACTGGCCAAGTACGTAGAGGGGCTGATCGGGAAGGTCGGTGATCTCGTCACCATCGCCGCCGAGGGCATGGTGCATTACGTCATCTTCATTCCCTGGCTGGTGCTGATTCCGATCCTCAGCTTCTTTATGCTGAAGGATGCCGACGCCTTTCGGCGTTCAGTGCTGGCGATGCTGCCGCGCGGGCGTCTGCGTTGGCGCGGCGACGAATTCTTTCAGGACATCAATAGCACTCTTGCCGCTTACATCCGCGCGCAGCTCATCGCGTGTCTGCTGATCGGCATCATTTGCACCATTGGCTTCTGGCTGTTCGGCTTGCCGAGCCCCCTCGTGCTCGGGCTGATTGCCGGCATTTTGGAGTTTGTGCCGTTAGTCGGACCGTTGGTGGTTGCTGTTTTGGCTTCCGCGCTCGCCCTTCTTCAGTTCGGATTCACCAAAGCATTCATCGTGCTGCTGTTCCTCGGAGTGCTGCGCATCGTCCAGGATTATGTTTTTTACCCGCGCATCATCGGCACAGGAATTCACCTGCATCCACTCGCGGTTATTCTCGCGATTCTTGCCGGCGCTGAGATCGCCGGGGTAGTCGGCATCTTTCTCGCAATTCCCGTGATCGCAATTCTCACGGTTACTTATCGCCACTGGCTCGAGCATCGCGGCAGCGAAACGATTGCGGAAGTAATCGAGGAAGCCGTTGTTGACGCCGCACTTGACGGCGAGACGGCTGAAGACGAAGCGCTTCATCCCACCGCGACGACCACACCCGAAGACATGGCCAAAGCCCGTCCTGATCTGGTCACCGGTGAATTGAAAATACCGAAAGAAGAGGAATAGTGGCGCCTATACGGAACTAAATATTTCTTAATCGGAGGCAGGTATGAAAAACGACTTAGGGAATAAATTTTCATCAGCGCTTCTAATCACAGTTTTAATCTTCGCCCTGTCAGCCATTTCCACTTCCGCGCAATCCACCGAAAAACCTTCTCCTTTCGGCTCTAGTCTTAAGAGCGAAACAAAAGAACAATTAGGCCAGAAGCCGATTGAACCCGATCCACGAGTCGAAGACATCGTCAGGGTAAATACCTCGCTGGTCAGTCTGGATATTTTAGTCAAAGACGCCACTAGCTCACGCTACATTACGGGGCTAACTAAAGATGACTTTGTAATCGCCGAAGATAATGAACTTCAAACGGTTGCGAGTTTGACGGTCGGTGATGATGCCGCGCGCTTGCCGCGCTCGATTGTGCTTATCTTTGATCGAAGCCAAAGCCAGTTTGCTTACCTGGATGCCAGCATTGATGCGGCCAAGGCCTTAGTTAATCAGCTCGCGCCGTCGGATGAGATGGCGATCGTAACCGATGACGTAGAGCTGGCGATTGGCTTCACTAAAGACAAGAGCAAACTAAAAAAGACATTGGACTCGCTCAGAAAGCTGAGCATTAATGGTTACCACACTCGCAGCAAGCAGTTTAGTGCGCTGTTGGCGACTCTTAGAGAGTTGATTGATACGAGCCGGAAGAGACCAATCATCATTTTTCAAACGGACGGGGATGAAGCCGTCAGATGGGAGAATCAGGGGCCATCCGCCTATGACTTAAATACCGTTTACTCCGAGGCTGAGAGATCGCGCGTCAAGATTTACACCGTGATACCTGATATCCGGATGATTGACGTTCCGCAGGAAGAGATTGCCACACGTAGTGAGCTAGTAGCGGAAAGGCGCAGACTAGCCCGCGCTAAGTACAAAGATATGTGGTTCGGAATGGAACGCCTCCCGCCCAAACCGAACCCAAACTCAAATAATTCATTTGAGCTTCCACAAGGCTTTCGTCAGCAGTTCTTAGAAATGGCTACGAGAAATATGATCAAGGGGCAAACCGCGGCCGCCCGTGTCGCCGACCTAACCGGCGGGTGGACATCATTTTTAGAGTCGGAGAAAGACGCGGGCAAAGTTTATGGGCGAATTCTGGAAGATATAAATCACCGCTATATCATCAGCTACTATCCGACAAATAAGACCATTGACGGAGGCCTGAGGAAAGTGCGAATTGAAGTGCGCGGCCATCCTGAGTATGTGGTCGAGGGGCGCACTAGTTATTACGCGATCCCACGTTGATTGGAAACGATTCGTTTCTGACCCCTGAGTATGGGTGATGAGAATGCGCACCAACTTTGTTCTGATTGATTCGGAGAACGTTAAGCCTGAGTCTGTTGAGAAGCTTAAGCACAAGCATTTTCGGGTTGTGGTCTTTCTGGGCGCAAATCAGAAGCGGATCGATTCAGCGATAGTGCTTGCCGTGCATTCGCTCGGCGACAGTGGCAGTTATGTCCAAGTCAGCGACAAAGGAAAAGACGCCCTGGATTTTCACATCGCCTATTACATCGGCAAGTTCTCTGCCGCCGAGCCAGACGCGTGCTTTCATATTATTTCCAAGGATAAGGGCTTTGACCCGCTCGTCAAACATCTAAGAGAGCAGAAGATCTCTTGCTCCAGGGTCGCATCACTCTCGGACATTCCGCCCTTAAAGCTTTCAGAGAAAGCGAATTCAAAGGACCGCGCCGCAGATTTCTACGAGAAGCGGATTGCGTCTAACAAGGCTCGCCCTGCCACAGTTAGAGCTTTGCAACGCACCATTCTGTCTCACTTTCGCGACCTATCCACGCAAGAAATCACCAAGGTGGTCGACGGGCTAAAGCGAGCGGGTCACATTGAGATCAACGGGGAAAAAGTCGCGTATCCCTAAAACAGTCACCGCTTCTCCATCAAATCAATAAATCTTTTGAAGTGATGTTCGGCGTCGTGTGGGCCGGGAGCGGCCTCCGGATGGTATTGGACTGAGATGATGGGGAGCGTTTTGTGGCGCATGCCTTCGACGCACTGGTCGTTGAGATTGACGTGGGTGACTTCAACTTCGGGTGGCAGTGAATCAGCCTGCACCGCGAACCCGTGATTGTGTGAAGTGATCTCGACGTGGCCGTCGCGAAAATCCTTGACCGGTTGATTGCCGCCGCGATGACCGAAAGTCAGTTTGAAAGTCTTTCCACCGAACGCGCGCCCGAGCAGTTGATGACCGAAACAAATGCCGAATGTGGGTGTGCCTGATTGTGCGACGAGCTTCACCTCTTCGACTTCCTTGTTCATCGAAGCCGGATCGCCAGGACCGTTTGAAAGAAACACGCCGTCGGGCTTCATCGCAAACACTTCATTTGCAGGCGTCGAAGCGGGCACGACGGTCACGCGACAACCGGCTTGCGACAGCTCACGCAGAGAATTCAACTTCACGCCAAAGTCGTAACACACGACGTGAAAACGTTCCGCTCCGGCAGCCGGAAATTCATAAGGCCGGGTCGTAGTGACGACGCTGGCGAGTTCGCGATTCTCCATCGGCGGAGATTTGCGTGCTTTTTCGATCACGCTTTCGGCATCAGCGTCGGTGGTCGAGAGGCACGCGCGCATCGCGCCTTTATCCCGTATGTGCCGCACGAGGGCGCGGGTGTCGATGTGATCGATGGCGACAATGTTCCAACGCTTTAAGTAATCGGGGAGCGATTCTTCCGCACGCCAGTTGGAGTGCATGCGACTGGCTTCACGCACGACGAAGCCTTCAACCCAGGGCCGCGAGGACTCGGAATCCTCTTTGTTGACGCCGTAGTTCCCAATCAGCGGATACGTCATGCAGACGATCTGAGCCGCGTAAGACGGATCGGTGAGCACTTCCTGATAACCCGTCATGGAAGTGTTGAAAACCATCTCGCCGCATGACTCGCCTTCGGCAGCCCACGAGCGTCCGCGCCAAACGCGGCCGTCTTCAAGAGCGAGAATGGCATTGCGTGAATTAATCACAGAGGTCACAGAGGAATCTATTAGCGCGCGCCCCTTACGGTCGGGCCACTGCCCCGGACTAGCCGCCCAGATTGAGATTGAATCCGCCGCCGCTACCCTGCGACGGGAAGAACGGTTTCAGCAATCCCGCCATCGCGGCCAGGTTGCGTGTCTGAATTAATAACTCGCCGGGTCCGGTGAACTCGGCGACGATGCCCTCGCCGCTAACCATGCTGCGAAAGAAACCCGCGGCGGCTTTGCGCAGAGTGTATTGCGTTGTGCCTTCCCAGGCGACGAGGTGACCCGTATCGACGACATAACGCTCGCCGGGTTGCAGTCGCTTGCGATGAATGGCGCCGAATGAAGAAACGAGCAGCAGCCCCTGGCCCTGCACCATCAGCACGAACAAACCTTCGCCGCCGAAGAAAGATTTCGCGCCGCCCCATTTCGTATCGACATTCAGACTGGAGTCGCCGGCGAGATAGGAACTCGACTGCACGAAGAACGATTGATTGTTCAGTTCGATCGCGGCGATGTCGCCAGGCGCGCCGGGCGCGAGCGTGACTTCTCCCGGTCCATTGTGCGCGGTAAATGTCGAGACGAAGGCCGATTCGCCGCCGGCGGCCCTTTTCAAGGCGCCTAACAGGCCACCCTTCATTTGCGACTGCAACTCAACATTTGCCGACATCGAAACCATCGCGCCGGCTTCCGCCATGATCGACTGTTCCGGTTGCAGCGTAAGCACCGCGAGCGAAAAAGCGGGCTGATGTTCGATGTGATAGGTGTAGCCGCGGCCCGTGCCCTCGCCGTCCATGTCCAGGTTGATCGTGCCGGGTTGTGCCCCTTGACGGGCTTCGACGCGCTTGCCGCAGCCCCCACAAAAACCGCCTGCCACGGCAGGCGCACCACAATTAGGACAGTTCATGATGTTGCTTCCTTTATACGAAGGTGAGCAGAACTAATGATTTTCCATTTGTCATTTGACAGCTGTCATTTGTTATCTAAGGCACGGAGGGAACGTCTTTGAACGCCCCGCCATCACCGGGTTCAGATGGAAAATGATAAATGAAAAATGATAAATGGAAAATGCGTTGTGCTTGTCTGCTGATGGAATAAGGTCACTACCGCTCACTACTCACCGCTTCGCGTTTCTTACCCTTCAAAAACTGTTGCGCTTCGTGCAGCCAACGCTTCTCAGCGCGATATTTGTACGCCGGCGCAGTTTTCACGGCGTTGATGCAAGCCTGCATTGAGCTTGCCGCTTCCTGCTGGTCGCCGAGGCCAGCGTGCGCGCGGCCCATCAGGTACAGACCCTGCGGATCATTCTCGCGTCGCTCAAGAAACTTCTGCAAAGCCTCGCGTGCGTCAGCGAACTGACCGGCCGCAATGTACGTCGCGCCAATCTCGCGCCAGATTTCATTCTGCGAGTGGTACTGATCGCGCTGCACGACTTGCTCGAAGTGGCCAATCGCCTCAGCCAGGCGATTCTGCGAGCGGGAAATACGGCCGAGCTGATAGTGCGCGTCAGTTTCGTCCGGATCGATGTCGATCGCGCGTTGAAATCGCTCGCGCGCCTCGTCCAGCTCGCCGCGGTTCTGGTGAATCAAACCGAGGTTGTAGTGCGCCGACGAATCGCGCGGATTGATGGTGGCTGCTTCCAGATTTTGCTTGAACGCCCCGCGCGCGCGCTGTGTGCTGACGACGCTGCCGAAATAGCCGCGCAGCAGAAAGAACAGCATCAGCAGGATGAACGGCGACCCCACGACTGTCGTAAACAACAACGTCCAAACCGGCGACAGCGCGAAGGCCGCGGCGTAAGTCAGCCCGAGGACCGCGAGGGAACGCAGAATCGACATGCGGAAAACTTTGCGGACCGTTTCCAGCGCGCCGACGGTGAATAGAGCGATCTTGACCGTGCGAAACAAGCTGCCCGCGATGAATGCCGGATTGCGCAATTCCTGATCGAGTTGTGCGCGCACTTCGGCAGGCAAGTTAAAGAGCGACTTGATTTGCTCAGCCTGCTGCAGGGTGCTGGCCACGTAAGCTGCCTGCACGCCGCTGAAGTGAAAGAAGGTGGCAATCAAAATCGTCATCAGGTTGGCCGCGATCAGCACATAGAAAATGACCGAAGCAAGCGAAGCGTATTCCTGTTGCAGGACCAGTCCAAAACTCCCGCGACGATCGAAAAGGTTTGCGATCAGTGCAATCAGCGGCACTAAGACAATCGCGAAGGGCAACAGCGCCGTCGCCGCATGGAACAGGTTGGCAAGAATGACTGACGGACGCGCCAGAAAGGCCCGGTCACCGCTCAGCCACTGCACCGCGAAGAGATAAAGAAGCTGCGAAAGATAGGCGCAGATAAATGCGGGTAGCAGTCCGCCGCGATCGCGCACTTCGCGTATCCCGCGCAGCGGCGCGTAAAAGATCATTCCAATGAATCGCAGCCAGTCAGTCATTACGTGGCCCAGACTTGAGTCTGGGGTCTGCTGCACACGGCGGATCACAGACTGAACAGTCTGTGCCACCTCATCTCTCGTCGCCGGATTCCCCGCGATAACTTCCCGGTGGTACTGAGCCATTGCGCATGTCGCGCTTAATTACGGTCGCCGTGCTGAGCGGCCAATACCGAAACAGCGCCTTACCGTAAACGTATTTCTTCGGCACCAGGCCCCAAATGCGCGAGTCGCTCGAGTTGTCGCGATTGTCGCCCATCACGAAATAGTAACCCGGCTTGACGTACGTCGGCGGGCGGCTGGCGTGCGACATGTTGAACTGCGGATCGAGATAAGCCTCGTCCAGGTCTCGCCCGTTCACGCGCACGTGACCCTCCTGCACTTCGACTGTGTCGCCGGGCAATCCGATCACGCGCTTGATGTAGCTCTTTGAAGGGTCTTCGGGAAACCAGAACACTACGATGTCGCCGCGATAGACTTTCGGCGCCCAGCGATATTCATCGTAGTAAATAAGCTTGTTGACGAAGATGCGTTCGCCGTCGTGCAGGTAGGGGAGCATCGAGGTGCCTTCAACCTTAACCGGTTGAATAATGAAGACCATTACCAGCGCCAGCACCATGAGCGCGAAAAGCAGATCACGAAACAGGAGCCGCGACTCTTGCCAGAAATGCTTACGGGCGACTTCTTTGGGTCGCTGCACTTCGATGTCCGTGTCGTCATTGACGTCGATGGTGCCGAACGGCGGAACTGTGGGTTGCTTGCCAAACATGTCTTACTTAGTTGTGCGACGCCGGCGAGTTGGCTGCTCAACGCACGCAAATTCGAGGTTAGCCTTCGGTTCCTTGCCTGTCAAACTATGGTTGGCAAGCGTTCCGGCTATAGTTAGACGGTGAAAACTTGACAGTGCGCATCGCCGCTTTCTATCATCCGACGCGTTCAAGAAACTCTTCAAAGTCAGAATCGAACCAGTCGGCGCGCGCCGCAACGGAGGCACTAAAGTGATTAAGCTTGATATCATCAATCGTCTCGCCGACCAGACGGGAATTCCAAAACTAAAAGCAGAGCAGGCGGTGGACGCGCTGTTCAACTCAATGAAAGACGCACTGGCGCGCGGCGACCGGATTGAGCTGCGCGGCTTTGGCGTCTTTGTGGTGAAACCGCGCAAACGCGGCATCGGCCGCAACCCGCGCACCGGCGAGGAAGTGGCGATTCCATCGGGGAAGACGATTCGCTTCAAGCCGGGCAAAGAGTTGCAGGCGCACGAAGACGGTTTGGCGGATACATAACTTTCGCGCGATTTAATAAGCAGGGCGCGAGCGCCAAGCGCCGTTAGGCGCTAAATGTTATAGCCGGGATGCGGATTGAGATTGCCCGGCGGAATGAGAGCGGTGCTTTCATTCCGCCGGGCTTAGTTCTAAAGAGGGGAAGATGGCTATAAACCTCGCGTGCCTAACGGCACAATAAGATTGTGGTATCGGATAGATTTCGCATGTCGCATGCCTGATTCGAACAAACCTTCAAACTCGCGTGGTGTCCGGACAGCAGAAGCGTGGGGCCGCTTGCCGAAACTCACCGCGCGTCAATGGGCGCTGCACATCGGCTTACTCCTCGTAACGTTTGCCACCACGACGATTTGCGGAATCGTGATGTCGCTGCCCGCGGCGAGCGGAGATCCAACTACTTCGGCGGATACCGGTGGCTTCGTGGGCTCGCTGTGGCTGATACCCTGGTATTACGTCCTCGCGGTTTTCGAGCTGATTCGGTACGCGTTTGCTAATCCGGCGATTCTGAAAGAGGGAGTGATCTTCTCGGGTTCGCTTTTGGCGATTCTCGCATCGCACGAATCGGGACACTATTTCTTCTGCCGCTACTACGGCGTCGATGCGACGCTGCCTTTCTTCATTCCACAGCCGCCGCTGCTGGTCCCGGGAACTTTTGGCGCCTTCATTAGAATTAAATCGAGCATACCTTCGCGTCGCGCGTTGTTCGACATCGGATTGGCCGGACCGTTGGCCGGATTTGTCGTCATGGTGCCCATCGCGTTTGCCGGATTGCTGACGTTGCAACATCAAGTCGTCCCGCCGGGAGCGTCAGGCATAACTTTTAACGACCCTTTGTTGTTTCGTCTGATCGGTTGGGCATTTGGAATTCGGCTGGATGACGGCATCGTAAACTCGTTTTATCTGGCCGCGTGGTTTGGTGCTTTGGTCACAGCTTTGAACCTGATGCCCGTCGGGCAACTCGATGGCGGACATGGAACGTTTTCAGTTTTGGGCGAGCGAGCGCATTGGTGGATTGGCCGCATCGCGTTCGTCAGCATGGCGGTGGTGTCGGTGCTCGGCTGGTTCTGGCATGGCAGTCCAAGCGGCTTTGTTTACGTCGTGCTGCTCGCGGTTGTGCTGCGCATGCGTCATCCGCAGCCGCAGCAGATGGAGCCGCTTGGCTTGGCGCGGAAGATCGTCGCGATGGTCACCTTGATCGTTTTTGTGCTGTGCTTTTTACCGTTTCCGATTACGATTACGTAATTCCGCAGACACCAGCAGGTTAGTTTAGAGGCGGGCTACCGCCCGCCGGTTTACTGAACCCGTCGAGGTGCGGGCAGGAGACACGAATGAAGAAAATCTCAGCAGCCGTCGCGATGGCACTGTTCGCAGTTTTGGCTGTGTATGAAGCTCAGGCTCAAGGCACAGACCCGATTCAGACAATTCGTCAGCAGTACGCCGCCATCAATCGCGGCGCCGCCAGGTATAAGAAGGTCAAGAAGGAACTGCTGGGATTCTCAGCGGAAGGCGGCGAGCTGGTCGCGTTTACCAGGGGGCCATCAATTGTAAAGATTACGGCGACGTTTTATGGCGAGATGGGCAGGGCCACCGACGAATTCTATTACGCGAACGACAAACTCATCTTCATCTTTCGCAAACACTCGCATTACAACAGACCGCTGACCGGGAAGGTCGTCCGGACGACCGAGAATCGCTACTACTTCAAAGACGACAAATTGATCAGGTGGATTGGTGAAGACGGAAAGCAAGTGTCAACCACCGCGCCTGAGTTTACCCAGGTTGAGGCCCGGCTTCTGGCGAGCTCGAAGCAGTTCGTCGAAGGGGCGCAATCGAAGAATCCCACTATCGAAGATGTTCCGTAATCAGGTCGCTGCGGGACCTACGATCAGGAAGCGGCGGGAAGCAGCCCCTTAATCTCTCGCACCACCTTCTTCACGTCATCCTGATCCGCGAGGGCGATCATGAAAAACTTGTAGCCCTGGTGGAAGCAGATCACCCCGTTCGCGAACAACCAGACGCCGTCGAGAAATGGATTGCCGCCGAGCAGCCAACTGACCGGCCCGCCGACGATGCCGGTCGGTGAACCGATTTGCGCGAACATCGCCGCGCCCGCGGCGCAACTGAAAGCGCCGAGCAAGGGCGCGCCCACATACTTTGCGGCTTTGCGCTGAAACTCAACGCGCTCGCGTTCGGCGTCATCGAGTTGACCAGCAGCGATCAACGCTTCCTGCTTTTTGAGATAGTCGTCGAACTTGTCGTAAAGCTTTCTCAATCCGATTACCGGCAACGCCGAATGCGTCAGCCAGTGCGGATGCGCGCCGAGAAGAACCGCATCGATGCCGGGAAAGCTCGCGCCGGCACGAATACCGAGAATCAGTGAAACCGAAACGGCCGCCGCTTTACCGGGATTCTCTTTGACCCAATCTTTCGCTTTGAGAAGTCCTGCCGTCGCCGCCGCTGACGCTTTCGTCGCGCGCAGGCCGGTGCCGGCCACCTTCGTAGCAGTCGTCGCGTAATTGACGGCATCGTCGAAAGCCTTCTCAGCCTTCTTGCCGGCTGGGCCGGCGGTGTCGCGAATGATTTTCCCGGCGTCACCCGCGGCATCGCGTATGGTGCGACCTGCGTCTTTCGCGCGTCGCCTGGTTTCGTCGGCCGCGCGACGCGCCGTCTCGCGCACTTTCGGGTCGTCGGCGAATCGCTCTGCCTGCCCCTTGAGTTGACCCGCGCCGTCCGCAATTGTTCGCGCGCCACGCCGCGCGGCGTCACCCGCGACGCGCGCGGTGTCTTCGACGATGCCGCTAACGCCGAGCTTTTCGTCCAGCTCCTGCGCTTTGCGTTTCGCCGCGCGATGCAGGTCATCCAGTTTTTCTTTGTAGTCGGCCATTGAATTACTCCCGGTCTTATTCTACGCCCGGCCTGGGCGTGGTGTTCAATGAAAGATCCTGGCGGAGCGAGACAATTATGAATGAAAGCGGGGCAGTAGCCCGACCGTAAGGGAGGGCGTAAAACCCCGGTTATCTACGCCCTCCCTTACGGTCGGCTATTGTCCCGTTGGCTTGCGCTCTCGTAACTGCTCCGGTAATTTTGCCTTGTGCACAAATGCCCGAGCTGCAAAAAGCCCGTCGAATGGAAGGACAATCAGTGGCGGCCGTTCTGTTCCGAGCGCTGCCAGCTAATCGATTTCGGCCGCTGGGCCGAAGAAGAGTATCGCGTGCCGGGACGGGAGATTGACGCCGCCGAGCTTTCTGACTCGCCGCCATCCGACAAAACTGATGAAGAGAATCCGTCCCGCTAGGTTCAGCCTGCTCGCAGTGATACTCCTAACGCTGGCCGGGTTCGCGTGTCGCCCGAGCGTTACCCCTCCGCCAAATCCCGGCGGACCCGCGGGATGGGTTTTCGAGGATGGAAAGCGCGCCACCGTCGGCGATTACACCGGCAGGGTTTTGCTGCTGAACTTTTATGCGACATGGTGCGGCCCGTGCCGGCAAGAGATGCCGCACCTGATTGCTTTGCATCGGAAGTACGAAGCTGAAGGTTTGCAAATCGTCGGGCTGAATGTTGGCGGCGAAGAGGACTACGCAGAAGTGCCGGCGTTCAAGCAGGAGTATGGAATTCCGTTTCCGCTAGCGACTCCCGATACGGATTTCGTCGATCGTTATCTCGGCGTCAATCAGAACATTCCGCAATCATTCGTCATCGACCGCAACGGCCGAATCGTCAAGCACTTCATCGGCTTTAGCGAAGAGAGCGTGGCTGAAGTGGAAACTGTTGTGCAGGCCGCGCTGAAAAAGTAAACTCGCCGGGCAAAATTTCACCTTGCTCACGGTCTGTCAGAAACATTGGCTCTCTGGCTAACTCTGGGTTCCTCGTGTCTCTGTGGTGAAAATTGCTTATGAAAACCTTCACCACAGAGGCACGGAGATCACACAGAGAATCACAAAGTTCTTTTTTCGACCTCACTGAAGCGAGGTGTGAATGAAATGATTCGAGAAAAACTCATCGATAAAGGCGTCGGCGATCCGCGAAAGTTTCGCTGGCGCAGTCATGAAGTCTCGCGCATCGAAGCGTTGAGCGATGCGGTTTTCGCCTTTTCGATCACGTTACTGGTGGTCGCGCTGGAAGTGCCGAAGACCTACGACGCGCTGATGGGAGTAATGCGCGGGTTTGGCGCTTTCGCTATTTGCTTCGCGCTACTGTTCGTTGTCTGGTTCAATCAATACAAGTTTTTCCGTCGCTATGGCCTGAATGACAATCTCACCATTGTCATCAACGCCGTGCTGCTGTTTGTGGTGCTGTTCTACGTTTATCCGCTGAAGTTCCTTTTCACCTTACTCATCGACAAATTTACGGGCGGCCACGGCGAAGTGCGTCTGCCGAATGGAACCGTCGAAGGCATGGTTGAGAACGCCAATCAGGTTGCGAATCTCATGATCATTTTCGGCGTGGGATATGTCGCGGTCTTCGCCGTCTTTGCCTTGCTCTATTGGCGCGCGTACCGCAAGCGCGTTGAGTTGGAACTGACGGAGTTGGAAACGTTTGACACGCGCACGGACATTCGGGAGAGCCTGCTGAACGTCTCTATCGGATTAGTTTCGCTCGCGATTGCGATCATTGGCGGGGGCCAATACGCAGGTTTTGCGGGAATGATTTATATGGTGACGCCGGTTGTCATGACTGTCCACGGAAAATGGAACGGAGGCCGGCGAAAAAAGCTGGCGAACCAGCTCATGGCTGAGGCCTAGGCGGAATCGTTCCCGGCTTCTTGCGGAAGTAATAACCGCGCCGCGAACGCACCACGAGCTTCTTGTTAGCTTTCATGATCGCGGGAGCCAGCTGAACTTTAACGTGCCGAAATGCGCCTTCCTCATTTGTCTCAGGCGGTCGATAGCCGATCGTGTAGCGCGTGCGGAGCCGCGTGAACATCTCACCCAAACGTGAATCGACTTCGCTTTGATTGGCGCCGAGGACCTCGCCTCCCGTCTCTTCGGCATAAACATCGATGGCTTTAATTTTACCCAGCGTTAGCACGTTGAAGACTTTCGCGAAGCCGCCGCGCACGGTCAACCCGTAAACCACCGTGCCGGATTCCGCCAGCTCGCGCTGTAATCTGGCGACATAATCCTCGTCACCGGTGCTGGGGATGTTGTCCGATATCAGAATTATCGCCCGGCGGTTCGCCGGATTTGTGCCTTTGTTTATTTCCTGAACCGCCACCAGCATTGCCTCATACACAAAAGTTCCGTCGCCGAGTTCCGCCTGGCTTGCAACCGTTATCTTGTTCGCCGTCAGCGTTCGGTCTTTCGTGAAAGGCTGGATGAGCTTTGGGTAATCGGCGAAGGCCATCACCGCGACTTCATCTTCGGGTTTCAGTTGACGCAGAGCGTTGTTGGCGCCTTCACCGACTTGCTCGATGACCGGCCGAACGCTGCGGCTGACATCGAGCAGTAACAGAATTGAAAGCGGCAACTGGTCCTGACCAAAGTAAGCGATCTCCTGCTTTACATTCTCTTCCAGGATTTCGAAGTCCTCTTTACGAAGCGGGCCGAAAACTTTACGCGTCTTCCGATCAATGACCTGCGCGTCGAGAACGACCAGGTCGGTGTTCACGCGGATGACTTCGCTCGGATCGACTTCCTGCGCGGCGAGGAACGATGGAACCAACGCAAACAGGGAAAGCAGGAGGAGGCGCCACACACGGATGCGGTTCTTATTCATCATGGTAAGTAAGGTTTCGCGAGGAGAGAGTTAAGGTTTAAACGGTTTGCCGCCGTTATCGGCACTCTTAATCAGCCCGGTTTGATCCATCCAGAATGAGAGCTTGCCGGTCTTGCCGTGATGCAACGGTTCAGCGTTGGCCACATAACTCTTGCCGTCTTTGCCGACCGTTATACGGAAGTTGTAGCCGCTGAGTTTCGGATCGATCACGTTGGCGCCGAGCATGCCGGCTTTAATCAGCGCCGGAAAATCCCCGTATTGTCCCCCGTGCTGCTGGCTGTAAACCCCTTGCCAGAGGACCAGCCGTTTCAGAATGTCCTCGACGTCGCCTTCATGCTCGGCGATGAGCGCGTCAAGAAAATACCGGCGTCCGGCTTTTTTTACTTCCGCCGCATCGGCTTCGCTGCCGATCAGCCAAGTGCCTCCTGAGTTGGTAAGGTTCAGCGGTTGCGAATTGACCTGCGGCGATGAAACATCGGCAGGCACCTTTACAAAGACAGTCGCAATCTTGCCGCTGATCTGTTCGCCCATGATTTCGACACTGGCGGGAATCTGCGCCGCTTTCTCTTCAAACCCGGGCCGCAGAATTTCCATCTCTTCGGCATTCAGACCTTCGACGGCAGGTTTGTAGATCGTCAACGCGAAGGCTTCCTGGAAGCGGTGCTCGCGCATCGCTTTGTAAAATTCACGGACGACATCAGAAGGCGTACGCGGTTGGGCGGCCAGATTGGGTGACGATGTCTTTGCCGTACACGCGGCGGGCGAGCCCGCCAATGCGGTGACCGCAAATACCGTCAGGAGCAGACGAACGAACAGACTGCGTGGGAGAGTCAGCTTTCTACGAAGATAAATCATGTTTCCTTACCCGGCCTGTTAGTCAGTGCGCTTCTTCTTACTCGCCAGAACCCATTCACGACCCACCGCGTAGAGCAAGACAGTAATCGCGATAAATGGGATTAGCGATAACAGGTCAGCGTAGCCCTTCACATGTCCCGGCGGCTCGTCGAAGAACGGATTGTGACTCAACATCCATTCCTTAGCCGCAGCGGAGGTTTCGGTGAAGTAACCCGACATGAACGCGATGATGATGCCCGCGATCGCCGCGCCCGCGATGTAGCCTGAGGCCATCAACACGCCCGGACTCTTGTCGGTTTCAGCGACGATTTGTTCCTCGGTAAGCTGCGCGTGCTTGCGTCGCAAGTGCCGATCGACTAACCACCGCACCATCCCGCCGATGAAAATCGGACTGGAAGCCGACAACGGCAGATAGACGCCCACCGCAAATGCGAGCGAAGGGATACCGGCCATCTCGAGCACGATGGCAATCATCACGCCAAGCAAAACGAGGTTCCAGGGCAATTCGCGATTGAGGATGCCCTTGATGATGTAGGACATCAGGGTGGCTTTTGGCGCGTCGAATTTTTCGACCGTCGAACCGTCGGGACGCATCTTGTTCTGACCGTTGATGGCCGGATCGACGATATATTGCGGCACGCCTTGCGCGTCGACCAGATAGCGCCCGGCGCGGCCGCCGTTCGTATCGGTCTTGTGCCAGACACGATAGGTGTTTGAATCCAGGCCGGCCTGTGGCCCTTTCAATTGTTCTTCGTGCCCGAGTTGGCTCGGGTTCGCCCGAAGCTCAGGCGTGAAATTCCGCTCGACCTTGTAGAGGATTTTGCCTGACGGATCCACCAAATATTCACCTTCGTCCAACCCTTCGATCTTCGGACTCTTCGCGTCGCGAACAAGAAGCCGGTAGTCGCCGGCTTGGGCGGGTTTTAACTCTTCAGTGTACGGCGTCAGGCCGGTGCTCTGGTCTGGCGGCAAGGAAGCGACCTTGTCGTCAACTTTGGCAAACGTAATGCGGCGAGCGTAAACCGTGCCGCGGTCGTTCAGGCCGATCAGAATTGGGCCCAAAATCAGAGCCGATGCGAGCGCGCCGACGAGAATCGCGTACTGCTGAAACTTCGGCGTAGCCCCGACGAGGAAACCAGTTTTCAAATCCTGAGACGTCGTGCCGCCATTCGACGCGGCGATACAAACGATCGCGCCGATCGATAGAGCGGTGACGTAATACGGCGGTCCAGTCCAACCCATCAGCAGAAAGATCAAACACGTCAGCAGCAACGTCGCGACGGTCATGCCGGAAATGGGATTGGACGATGAACCGATTTCGCCGGTTAGGCGTGAAGAGACAGTTACGAACAAAAACCCAAAAGCGATGATCATGATGGCGCCGAGAAACGCCGTGAAAAAGTTTTGCTGCAATCCAAGTTGCGGGAAGAGCATGATCATCGCGATCAGCGCGATGATGCCCGCGAGCACGAACTTCATCGGAATGTCCTGATCGGTGCGTTCCGCGCGCGCCGCGGCTGCTTTACCACCGCGCAGGTCGGCTAACCCGCCTTTCATGCCATGCCAAATCGTCGGCAGAGAGCGAAACAGACTGATGATGCCGCCGGCCGCCACTGCGCCCGCGCCGATATAGAGAATGTAGTTGTTACGAATTGCGCCGGGGCTCATGCCGCGCACCGGACTGGTGCCGGGCGCAACGGCGCCGGTAGTTTCGCCACCGGCGAAATACGCAATTGCCGGAATCAAAACCAGGTACGCCAGCACGCCGCCCGCGCACATGATCGAAGCGATGCGTGGTCCGATGACATAGCCGACGCCGAGCAGCGCGGGATTGACTTCAACGCTGAGCGAGCCTTTGTTGAAAGGCGCGCCGAAGATTCTTTCGGGTGCTTCTTTCCAGGTGTAAAACGCACGGTGGGCCGCTTGATACAGCACGCCGATGCCGAAACCGGTGAAGATTGTTTTCGCGCCGATGTGTGCGCCGCCGGCATCGCGTGCTTGCATTTCGGCCTTGGCGTCAGCCGAAGCCGCCGCGCGCGATTCTTCCGAAGCGCCGGCTTTTAGAACCTCGGCGCAGGCTGTGCCTTCCGGGTATTTCAAATAGCCGTGTTGCGCGACGATCAGAGCGCGGCGCAGGGGAATCATCATCAGAATTCCCAGCAAGCCGCCGAGCACCGCGACTAGCATCACGCGCGTCAGCTCGAGGTCGAAACCGAGAATCATGATCGCCGGCATCGTGACGCCGACACCAAAGGCGATCGACTCGCCCGCCGAACCCGCGGTCTGAACGATGTTGTTTTCGAGGATCGTCGCGTTGCGGATCTTTAACCGCGACAACAAGGCGAAGATGCTGATCGAGATGACGGCGACGGGAATTGAAGCGCTGACCGTCAAGCCGACTTTCAGGACCAGATACAGCGACGAAGCGCCGAAGATAATCCCGAGCAGCGTGCCGAGAATCAATGCGCGCGCGGTGAATTCAGGAATGACGGTTCGCGCATCGATGTACGGACGAAACGACGCCAGAAATGGATTGTCTGGCTTGAACCCCACGCGATCAGGAAACTCCTGAGCACGGGCGGCTTCCTCGGGGCTGATGACTTCACGCGGCATCAGTTCTGACCTCCGAACGAGTTTTGCAAAAGCGGGGAGATTGTTAAGGGATTGTCCGCCGCTACTTTACACGCGGCGAACGCGGTAGAGCAAGCACTTAAACCAGTGGGCGGTGGGCAGTGAGCAGGGGGCGGAACTCATTAAGCGGAAAGCAGAAGGGGACAGCAGAAGGCAGTAGGCAAGCAGCAGGTCGAAAGCCGAAGGCCAGATTGACCAAAACAAAAGCGGAGATCGATCCATCGATCTCCGCTACTGCCTTTTGCTTAATTCTGCTTACTGCCTACTGCACACTGCTCACTGCTTCGTCGTGTCCGCCTTTGGCGCGATGAACACTTCACGAGCTTTCACGGTATATACCTTCTCGTCAGTCGTCCCGTCGCCATCGACATCAACTTTGACCACGATCTTGTGGCTCTTCCCGTCCCGGATGTCACCGGGGCTGAATCCCAGACTGTATTGATTGCGCAGCAGGGAATTGATCGAGTTGAGCGCGTTCGGCAACTCACCTTCAAATGTGACGGGGTAGTAGGTGCCGCCAGTATCTTTGGCAAATGTTTTCAGGGTGTTGTCGGCTTGCAGAAAAGTCATCCTGTCGATCGGCACGCCCAGGATCATGCTCCCGCGGCCGGGATCCATTCCGTCGCCGAACTTCTTCTCGAACATTTTGCCGGTACCGATGATGTAAATCGGAATGCCCGAGTTCTGCACGATCTTTCGTATCTTGTCGAAGTTGATCTTGCTGAAAGTGTCGATGCCCGACGCGACCAGCAGGACCGCTTTGCGACGATCGCTGGCGACGCTCACCATGCCGCCATATTCGGTGGTGCGCTCTTTGGCATCTTCCAGCACCACGGAATCCGCACGGCCGCCGACCAGCGTTAACTTCAGCGCGTCGAACATATTCGTTTCAATAAAGGCCGGCGTATTGCGAAGCAGCAGGCTGATCACCTGCTGAATCCGTTGCGGATTGTTCGTGAAATCTGTCAGCGGCGTCGGCCGCATGTCGTATGCGATTACCGAAACATAATCCTGCGGGGTGATGAACTGCGAAAGAAACATTGCGGTCGGACGAATTACTTCCAGTTGGCCCGCCTCCTGGCCGCCGCTCCCGTAAAAGCCAAACATTTGGCCGAGCTTGCTGTACTCAACCACGAGCGTGATGGTGATGGGCGCTTCGGGTGTCGAGAAGTTCGTGATGTCTCTCTTGACGCCGTCAACCCAGAGTTCGAAGTTGTCCTTCTTTAACCCAGTCGTAATCTGACCGGACTTTTTGTTGAAAACGACTGCGTCAACATTGACCAGGCTGGTGCTGACCTTAACCGTCTCGGTCTCTTTGCCGACAATGTCGGTCGGCAAAGGCTCTTGCTCTTTCTCGCCAGTCTCCTGACCTTGCGGCGGTCGCTTGTTCTTTTTCTGATCGGATGTGGGCGGCTGGCGGCGTGACTGCGCCAAAAGCGAAATCGTCTGAGTGCCGAAAACGAGCGTTACCAGAACGACGAAAACTGCCAATCGTTGGGAAAAACGAAACTTCATCATCACGTACCTTTCAACTACAGGCCGGTTCAGCTGGGAATTGGACTATAGGTTGCGCCCGAAAACGGGTCAAGCTGGCCGGGCCGCGGTCTGAGGTGTGATGCTGATGGGGGTGGCCGAGTTTACCTGGAAGAACTGGGGTTTGGGTCGTAGGGGGTTGGGTGTCGGTAAGAACCGCTAAATCCAGGGTATGGGGTGTAGGGGTTAGGGTGTGGCGGTTTTGTCTTGGAGTTCCGGTTCCTTGGCCGGACGCTAAGAACAAACTTAAGTAAGAAGGCTCAAGCTTTGGCTCTTCATTACACCCTACTCCCTATCCCCTACACCCTGAACTAGCGCGGGTTTCCGCCGGCTTCGGCCTCGATCACGACTTCAAAAGTGCCCGTGTTGTCACTCAGGTTTCCTTCGTTGATGCCGAGGAAAAGCACGCCATCGCGTTGCGCTACAAAGTCGCGGCTGCTGCCGACAAAAATGAAATCGTCGTTGTCATCGCCAATGACGGCGATCAAGCCACCCGTCGGCTGCGTCCGCATAAGCTTCTCGCGGTCCTGGACGTTTGCCAGTCCGTCCGGTGTCGCAAACCGGTTGCCGCCAAGGTTTGCCCGCCCCGTCGCATTGATTCGCAAACGCTGACCGCGCCTGACAACCAGGCCGCTGTTTGTCCAACCGTTTGTCGAATTGTCCGCACGCACGCGCACGTTCACCGGAAAGAAGGTAGGGTTCGATGAAGTGTTCGGATTGCTCGCCGGCTGTGATGCCGGTGGATTGTTCGAAGGCCGCGTATTGGCCGGTGGCTGGTTATTCGGCTGCGTCGGCGTGGTGGAGGTGTTGCCACCTTCGTCCGCTGCCGCGCCGTCGAATTCGATCGATTCGACGTCTTCCATATAGACGGTTATGCGGCTCTTGCGCCCGCGCGTGCCGCTGCCGACCAGAATCGTGAACTGCTCGTTACGAAAGCTGACGATCTCGCCGCGAATAACGCTGCCATCCCTTAAACGAATCGTGTCCGCCAGTACGGGCAGGGTCAATCCCAAACCTACGACCAGGACGATGGCCGAGCGCAACACTAGCTTTTTCATAGCGACCTCCAACGGAAGAAAGAATTTGTTTGCCGATTCGCGCGAGGCAAATCGAGGAGAGCAGTGCTATTGCAGTTGATGATTAGCGAAGTGAATTGGTTGTGAAAAACGTGACGAAAGTGCGCACAGAGCGACCCGAAAAACATGCAAACCCGCATTTCCAGCACGGGCAAGTTTACCACAGCATGGTTCGCCTGCTGAGGGAAATTCGGTCTTACCTGCGTCGCAGGTTACGAAACAGAGATCGTGAAGGGTGGCCTCGTCACGCATGCCTGGATAGCAATCTGCGCTCCGTTCCCACCGAAAGAACGAAGCGCAGCTTTGAGCCTCGAACTTCAAAGAAGAAGCCGGGCGCGATTGAGAGGTCATTCCCTACTGGTTTGAACCAACCGTATTCGCAATTCCCTTATTTTGCAAAATCCTGATTTCGACCCGGCGATTTTTTGCGCGCCCGGCGGCCGTCTTGTTACTGGCGACGGGTTTGGAATCACCATATCCAAAGGGTTGGACCAGCCGCCGCAGATCTAAATCATGGACGCCAACCAGGTATTGAATCACGGCCCTTGCACGACGTTCACTCAGGGCCCGATTCTTCGCCGTGTTGCCCGTCTTATCTGCGAATCCCACTACTTCAACCAGCCAACCGTTTGCGTTACCTTTGGCCTTCTCTTCCTTGGCCCAGGCCGCTGCTTCATCGATCAGCTTCCTGGCAGATGGGTCAATGATGCTGCTGTTCACTCTAAACAGGACGAAGACGGTCCGAAGCTGCTCGTAATCATCGAGTCCGTTGATACGGTTGTTGGCTAACGCGGCAGCCTTATAAGCTGCATCGGCCTGGGCTTGTGCCGCTTCAGCCTTCGCCCGGGCGTCATTGGCGAGCGCCGTATTTTCCGCGATTTGCCCGGCCATGATGCGCGCGTTCTCTTCTGCCACTCGAGCGGCCTCTTCTGCGGCTCTAATCCTCGCTTCGTTTTCCTGGGCCAGTTCAGCGGTCTGCTCGAGAGCCTGAGCACTTCGCAGGTCCTGCTCATCAAATCTGACCCATTCCGCGACCAAATTTCCGTTTGCATCCCCCCTGCCTTGAGCTTGCAAACGAAGACCGCGCATGATGTAGGTCATTGGGTAGTGCTTTTTCCTCAGACGACTCCGGTGATGGGAAGTCACGTCTGTGTCAGCCATTAAGAGCACCGTAGTTTCGTTGCCCGCAGGGTCCCGGACTTTGAACGAATCGCCGGAGCGGACACTGACGACGCCCTGAACTTTTTGCTTCTGTCCTAGCGCCACTTGTACCGGACGGACGTTGCTTGCGTTTTGGGCCGGCGCACTTACGCTGGCAGTAATAATAAAAACAAAAGCGAATGCCAGTAGCCTGGCGATTCCTGGTCTGTTACTTCTCATTGGTTTGCTCCTTGAAATTAATAAATGAGTTTGGAATTGAATCGCGACTTGTTTCGAGCATGACTTCCGCAGGTATTACCTTGAAGCGGGAAACCGGTACCGTGCCAAAACCACAGTGATGTTGTCAGAGCCACCGGCCGCGAGCGCCTGGTCAATCAAGCTTTGGCACGCCGCGTTGGATGAGTCCGCATCGTTCAGAATCTTAGCTATCGTTTCGTCCCGCACCATTCCAGTAAGACCGTCTGTACATAAAAGAATTTGATCGCCGTGTGAAAGATGAAACCGCTGCACTTGCGGATCGGCCTGGTCGCCGGTAGCGAGGGCTGCGGTAAGGACGTGACGCATGGCCTGCGTGGCGGTGTCTTCGGCTCGCGCTATGCCCGCATCGATCAATTCCTGCGCCAGCGTGTTGTCGCGGGTCAGTTGGTGGAGTCGTTTGTTTCGGAACAGGTATGCGCGCGAATCGCCGAGATGTCCGACAAATAGCTCCGCTCCCAGGCTCGCCACCACTGTCAAGGTAGTACCCATTCCGAGAAGTGATGGATCGCCCTCGGCCTGGACGCGCATCGCTGAGTCGATTATGCGGAAGCGCTCAGTCATGCGCTGCATGACGCGGTCGGCGTTCTCGCGTTTCTGCATTCGCATCACCCAATCGGGCGTCTCGGTCGCCAGCTCGATGAGTTTGACCAGCGCCATGCTGCTGGCAACTTCGCCGGCCGCATACCCGCCCATTCCGTCCGCCACCAGCATGCCGTAGGCGACTTCATCAAAACGTTCCGGAAGCGATCCGCCGATTAAGTTCGTCATCATCGTCTTCAGCGATCGCTCGATCCGCACGCAGAGATAGTGATCCTCATTGTTTGTTCGGACATGTCCCGTATGCGTCATGCCGGCGACGTCCACCTCTACCTTTGCCGAGGCCGGATCAAGCGGCAATGCAAGATGGGGCATTGCGCCGGGCGCTAACGTGTCGACTGTGTCGTCGTCATCCTCAATGTCTCTATTTGGATTCATAGAATCGCGCGTATCGCCCTGTTAATCCGACACCCGCGGATCTCTCAGAAGGACTGCATGCTATGGGAATTGCGATGAGGACGAATACTGTCAAAACATACAGGTAAGGATGCCCAACAAAGTCTGAATACTGGACCCTGGGGTGACGTCAACCAGCTGCGAAGCAGCGGACGTAGTTAAGCCCAAGGCGAGGCTTGGCGAGCCTTGGGTTTTGATTCATTAGTCGACGAGCCGCGAAGCGGCGACAGAAGGTTCATGACCAGGGCCCGCCGATTAACAATGATCGCTGTCGCCCCTTCGGGGCTTGCCCACCTCGGGGGTCGTTGACCCAAGGCTCGCAGACTCGCCTTGGGCTTAACTATCAGCGCTGCTTCGCAGCTGGTTCGGCCCCCGAGCAGTTTCTAACCTGTCAAAGTTAACAGTAGCGACCCCGACGTTAGCGGCAATACACTCCAGGATGAAGACGAGTTAGCAGCAGCGGCATTGCAGCTTCAGATCGAGAGGGAAAAATGAGAAGAGCAATAATCTGTTTGGTGTTTCTTCTGTTCGCTTATCCGGTCTGGGGCCAGAGCGTTAAGGTCCAGCTCGACAAAGCAGTCGACTTCTCACAGTACAAAACTTATTTCTGGGTAAAGGGAATGCCGGCTCGAAATCCGCTCATTGATCAGATGATCATTGACGCCGTCGATCAGCAAATGGCGGCGAGAGGACTCACCAAGGTTGAGGCCGGAGGCGATCTGCAGGTCATGTATGCGGCCGCGGTGGATCTTGATCTGCAACTGAGCGGCATCTCCTTCAGCCGGGTCACTTACGCTACGGGCGCAGTTTATCGCCCACCCCCGCCCATGAATGTGAATAAAGGCACGCTGGTGGTGGATCTTAAAGATCATAAGACGGAGAGATACGTCTGGCGTGCGATCGCCAAGAAAACGCTGAGTCATGGCCCGACCGGGGACGCGGCCGCAGATGCGAAGAGTGTTGAGAGCGTAGTGAAAAAGTCCGTCGAAAAAATGTTCAGTAAGTATCCCGTCAAAAAATGACCTCTTGAGGAAAAGCTCAATTGGGGAACCCTTGCGCGCCCACAAATGAACCCGGATAAACCGGTGCGGCCCTGTTTCCGAAGGATCAGCTGTTACCAAAGTCCGGGTTAGTCACCAGAGGCAATGAGATGAAGCCGAGGATAGTGCAGATTCTTTGCCTGGTAATGTTCTTGGTATTGCCGGTCACGGCGACCTACGCGCAAGACGCCGCAGAATTCCAATTCTGGCCAGAAGTCGATGTCTTTATCCCACTCCGTCCAAAGATCAAGCTGTTCCTATTGGGCACTGTCACTAAGGCTGAAGAGACCAGAGATAATCTTGAAGGGCAGGTCGGCATTCACCTTGATTACACAGTCAACCGGAAATTCATGCTGCGCGGAGGATATCGGTACGGCTTTGCTTTAAGCGAAGGCGACCCTTTCAAAGAGCACCGCATCGTCCTGGAACAAACGCTGCGACATCCTCTACCTCTGGACGTGTTGTTGACTGACAGAAATCGGGAAGATTTCCGTTGGGTCAATGGGCAGTTTTCCGCTCGGTATCGTAATCGCGTCACGGTTGAGAGAGAGTTTGAAGTTCTTGGGCGTCAGCTGACGCCTTACTCCTCGGCGGAGGTCTACTACGACACCCGGTTTGACACGTGGAATCGAAATCGTCTCACGGTTGGACTCCAGGTCCCTTTCAAGAAGGGCTTTCCCCTTATCAAGCTGGCCGATCCCAAACGCCATGTGGTGCTGGATCTCTTCTTCACCCGTCAGAACGACTCACGCTCGCAGCCGAGTCGAATAAAAGCCTTCGGCGCGGCCTTGAGTATCTACTTCTGATTTCGTGCCGGGCAGATTCCCCAGACATTCCCCTTCAGAAATTCCGTTGAGCGCCTGTTAAAACTGACAGTTACCCGCCCGTCGGCACGCCGATACACTTCAAGCCATTAGATGGGAACCCCTTAGAGGAGAAGTCGAATGAAATGTCGAGCCGCCTTGGGTTGTCTTTTATTGCTGGTCATCATTTCGCTGCCGGCCATGGCCCAGGAGCGTGGCCAATATATTCCTGGAACCGCTGGACTCAACTCGGGCATGCAGACGCCCGAAGGAATCACCTACGCGAATCTATTCACATGGTATCCATCAACGAAATTTAAAGATCAGAATGGGAACACGTCACCACTCGTTTTTGATCTCGACCTGCTGGTTGATGTGAATCTGCTCGCCTACACGACCAAAGCGAAATTTCTTGGTGCTAACTATGGCATGGCTGTCGCCGTGCCGATTGTAAATACGCCGGTGTCCCTTCCTCGTCTCGGTGCGGGGGCCAGTCCTACGGGCATAGCCGACCTTTACGTTGAGCCGATCAATCTCGGGTGGAAACTGAAGAAGGCCGACGTCAAATTGGCCTATGGATTCGTGGCGCCCACGGGGAAATTTGACGAGACCGGGAATGACACGACCACCACGGACTACTGGGGCCATCAGATAACGTTTGCTACCACCGCTTATCTGGATAAATCCAAGCTCACGCAATTTTCTTTCAGCACCAACTGGGAGTTTCACCAGAAGAAGCGTCACGAAGATCTGAAAGTTGGCAACAACATGACGCTTGAAGCCGGCGTCGGCAAAATCTTTGTTCAGAACCAGGGGAAACAACTCGTGCAGTTTGGCGTCGTTGGATATGCCGAATTCCAACTGACGAATGATTCAGGAACGGCTGTTCCCGCGCTCACGGCCGGCAACAAGGATCGCGTGTTCGCGATCGGCCCGGAGCTGGGAGTAATCCTGCCGACCAAAAAGCTCAACTTCCTGGTGCGAGTTCTTCCCGAGTTTGGCGCCCGCAATCGCACGCAGGGTGTCACCGTAGTGGTTGGAGTTGGCAAGAGTTTTTAGAAAGGGACAAAAGCATATGACGAAAAGATTAATCGGTTTGCTGTTCGCAATCTGCTGCGTCAGTGTCGCCGCATTTTCACAGACGAACGAGCAATCAAAACCCAAGCCCAAACCAAAGCCCAAGACTGAACATTTCAGCGCGGTGGCCAGTCTACCCCGAGCTGCCGCCGCGACGGCTTGGGTAGATATCTGGATTAACCGTTACACGAGCGATGCCACGACCAAGCGACTGGCGGGTGTTCTCGTCGAGGGCGGGCAGGACGCACTGGTGAAGGATCTCGAAAAGGCGAAGGACATCGGCCACGCATCGCTGAGCCGGCGCGTCGGGTTTTTTGACCTGAAACTGATCCGCTCCCGTAAAACTCCGACCGGCCGCCAAATCATCGCTGTCTCGGATCGTCCGATTGGCTTTTTAGAAGCCTACGGCGGAAGCAGGTCCACGGATTACAAACTCGGAATTGTAGTGCTCGATCTCGTGAGGAATAAGAAAGGGAAAGAAGTCGGCGAGGGCATTCTGCTCTACGCCTCTCAGGTGAAGATTGAGAACGGCAAGCTCGAGATTGAGTATCTCGGAATGGATCCGATCAAACTGAGAAACGTGCGCAGGAATTAGTCCGTAGGGGCAGCGCGACTGGGCCGGGACAGTATTTTTGCCACAGACCAGAGGGAGATTCTTTGAGTATGAAAAAGACAATCATGTTTTGCTTGCTCTCGTGCCTGATCGCCAATTTGACGGTGGCCACGCAAGCTGCCACTCGACGGAGCACCGCGGGAAACATACCGGCTGCCATCCTTCCTGAAGGGCTCTCCGCCGAGCAGATGGACAACCTGCTGGCGCCGATTGCGCTTTACCCGGATCCATTGTTGGCGCAGATGTTTCCCGCTTCGACCTTCGTCGATCAAGTCGAACAGGCCGCGCGCTGGTTGCGCGGCAACAATAACAACACCGCGGGTGTCGATAACCAGGCATGGGATGTCTCGGTCAGGTCGATCGCGCACTACCCGCAAGCGGTCTACATGATGAGCGACAAGCTCGATTGGACGACGGCTTTGGGCCAGGCTTACGTCAATCAGTCGGCGGACGTGTTGAAGTCTGTCCAGCGACTTCGGTCACTAGCGAAGAAGGCGGGTTTTCTGGCCACTACGCCACAGCAAACTGTGATTGTGGAGCAGGAAGTAATCAAGATTGTGCCGGCTAATCCCCAGCTAATCTATGTACCGACTTACAACCCGCAGGTCGTCTACGTTCAGCAGCAGCCGTCAGGTCCCTCCACCGGGACGGTGATTGCTACTGCGGCAATTTCGTTTGGCGTTGGACTGGCGATCGGTGCCTGGCTTAACAACGACTGCAACTGGCATACACACACAGTCTTCTACCACGGTTGGCACGGAGTTGGCTGGATCAGTACCAGCTCACGTTACGTTCACGTCAACAGCGTGTACGTCAATCGCAGTTACTCGACCATCCACGTCAACCGAAATGTGGTCCATCACAATGTCAATTACAACAACATCAACCACTACAACAACGTGCACCGCAACGTTAACTACAACAACGTGAACGTGAACAACGTCAATCGGAACAACGTGAATGTGAACAATGTGAACGTGAACAACGTGAACCGCAACAACGTCAACACGAACAACGTGAACCGCAATAGCGTCTCGAGCAAGAACATCAATGCCAACGACGCGCGCGTCAACTCAATGCGCGGGCATACGAATACAGGAACTACAAATCGAACCGCGACGCAGCAGCCGCGATCCTCGGCCTTTGGTGGGTTCCGCAGCGGCGGGCAGACCAGAGCCGCGAGTCAACGTGGACAAGCCAGCCGCGCCAGCGCGCAACAGACTCGTTCGTTCAGTGGTGGTGGGAGGCGGCGAAATTAATTTATCAGTACGAAAGAGAACTAATCATGAAAACCCGCAGCAGTAACAAACATTATTTCGCCGGGCGCAGCTTGCACCTGGTTGCATTGATTGTCTTAACCCTCAGCGCGGCGGTCGTCGCATCGGCGCAGGCTCAACAGCAACTCTTCTCGAGTCCCGAAGAAGCTACTCGAGCGCTGGTGGCTGCTTCCCAGGCCAGGGACCGGGCCTCGCTGGCGCGGATCTTTGGCCCACGAATCAAGGAGCTCCTCTCCGGTGACCCGGTCTCAGACGCTAATGATCTTTCAGACTTGTCCGCCTTTATCTCTGAAGGCACGAAGCTCGAAAAGGAAAGTGATCAGAAAGTCACGCTGATAGTCGGCAATGACAAGTGGCCGTTTCCCATACCCATCATCAAGGCCGGCAATCAGTGGCGTTTCGACATTGAGAACGGCGTGGAGGAAGTTCACAACCGCCGCATCGGTGGCAATGAAATCGATGCCTCGCTTGTCTGCCGCGCGTATGTCTTGGCCCAGGACGATTATTTCGGCAATGGCGATTGGGATGGGGACCAGGTGTCGGAGTACGCAGTGAAGCTACTCAGCTCGGCCGGCAAAAAGGATGGCCTGTACTGGGAAGTTGTTGGTGATGAAGAACCGAGTCCTCTGGGTCCGCTCGTAGCGCTGGCGGCGAACGAAGGCTACACCCGCAAAAAAGGATCGGGAACGCAAACTGCCGCTCCGTTTCACGGTTACCACTTCAAGATTCTTACGCGCCAGGGACCGAGCGCGCCCGGTGGCGCCTACAACTACATCATCAACGGCAACATGATTGGCGGGTTTGCCCTCGTTGCTTATCCGGCCATGTGGGGTAATTCGGGCGTGATGACTTTTGTCGTGAATCAGGAGGGCCGCGTCTATGAAAAGGATCTCGGCGCGCGAACCGCGGAGATTGCCGGCTCGATGACTGAATACAATCCGGATTCAACCTGGAAGTTAGTTCGTGACTAGTCGGTTAACGAGACGCCGTTTGAGAACAAGCGAGCTGTCAGTTTTGACAGTTCACCAGAGGTGGTTTTCCGCCAAGAATGTAAAACGCTTAATCATCGGACCAGTGCCGCGAATGCGATCGCGGAATCACGAGGAGAAAAATCATGGATAGATTTAGAGCTTTCGTAACTCAACTGCTTGCAGTCGCGCTTCTGGCAGCTCCGTTGGCAGTCGTTCCTGTCTCGGCGCAGCAGCCTCAACCAGCGAAGGTCCTTTACCCGACTGACCGCACCATACTTCCGATTCCGCACCCCATGATCCCAAAGCTGACGACGCAGGACGTACGCGAAGCTCAGACGCCGGCAAGGTTTCAGGTTAAGGCGCCTGACGGTGCGCCGAATGTGCTCATCGTACTGATCGACGACATGGGATTCGGAATGTCAGACGCTTTTGGGGGACCGGTCCGCATGCCGACCGCGACGCGGCTGGCGGCAACCGGCCTTAAATATAACCAGTTTCATACCACGGCACTTTGCTCTCCGACTCGTGCGGCGCTGATGTCGGGACGAAACCATCATGTGGTCAACTTCGGTGCGATCGCCGAAACCGCGACCGCGTTTCCGGGAAACACCGGCAGCCGGCCGGATGACGTGGCTTACCTGGCAGAGATGGTCAGGCTTAATGGCTACAGCACGGCGCAATTTGGAAAAAACCACGAAACCGCGGCTTGGGAAGTCAGCCCCTCCGGCCCGACGGACCGCTGGCCCACCCGAGCCGGCTTTGACAAGTTTTACGGCTTCATGGGTGGTGAGACGAATCAATGGGCGCCATTCATTTACGATGGAATGACACCGGTAGAGATCTCGAAGGAAACTGATTACCACTTCTCAACCGACATGACCAATAAAGCGATCGAGTGGATGCAGGGCATAAAATCGCTGACACCCGACAAGCCGTTTTATATGTACTACGCTCCGGGTGCCACCCACGCACCGCACCATGTACCGAAGGAATGGATCGAAAAGTACAAGGGTAAGTTTGACGGCGGTTGGGACAAACTGCGCGAGGAAACGCTCGCACGCCAGATCAAGCTCGGCGTGGTGCCGGCAGGAACAAAGCTTGCTCCAAAACCCCCGGCTATCAAGGATTGGGACACGCTTTCAGCTGACGAAAAGAAATTGTTCGCACGCCAGATGGAGGTCTTTGCGGCCTTTGGTGAGCATATAGACAGCGAGGTCGGTCGTCTGGTTGACGCGATCGGCGCTACAGGTCAGCTCGATAACACGCTTATCTTTTACATCCTCGGTGACAACGGGACGAGTGCCGAGGGCGGCATGAACGGCCTCTATAACGAAATGACTTATTTTAATGGAGTACCTGAGACCGTGCCCGACATGCTCAAGAATATCGATACTTGGGGCGATCCCACCACCTACCCGCACATGGCCGCTGGTTGGGCCGTAGCAGGTAACACCCCGTTCCAATGGACTAAACAGGTTGCGTCGAACTACGGTGGCACGCGAAACGGCATGATCGTTCACTGGCCCAAGGGCATCAAGGCAAAGAATGAGGTCCGCACGCAGTGGCACCACGTTATCGATGTCGCCCCGACGATCCTCGAAGCAGCAAGACTGCCCGAACCGA
The DNA here is from genome assembly GCA_036277115.1 of Pyrinomonadaceae bacterium. NCBI lineage: Bacteria > Pseudomonadati > Acidobacteriota > Blastocatellia > Blastocatellales > Pyrinomonadaceae > Pyrinomonadaceae bacterium. Next base: position 811,360 of record DASUNM010000023.1, on the reverse strand, counting down.
AGAGCGTCAATGGCACCGTGCAGATCCCGATGGACGGCGTAAGCATGATGTACAGCTTTGATAATGCTAAGTCGCCCGACCGGCACAAGACGCAGTACTTTGAGATATTTGGGAACCGGGCCATTTATAAGGACGGTTGGTATGCAGCAACCATCCATCGGGCTCCGTGGGAAGGTACTCCTCGCCGTCCCATGAAAGACGATATCTGGGAACTTTATGACATGCGAAATGATTTCAGCTTGGCGAATGATCTTGCCAAGCAAAACCCGGCGAAATTGAAGGAGATGCAGGCGGCCTTCCTGGTAGAAGCCGAGAAGAACCGCGTGCTCCCCATAGACGATCGGGGAATTGAACGACTGATCCCCAATGTCGCAGGACGGCCGGATCTAATGAACGGCCGCCAAAGTCTGACCGTGTACGAAGGCATGCACGGAATGTCGGAGAACGTCTTTATCAACGCTAAGAATATGTCGCACAACATCACGGCTGAGGTTGAGAGCCCCGGCGGCGCTGCCGTCAACGGAGCGATACTGGCCCAGGCCGGGCGCTTTGGCGGGTGGAGTCTGTACGTAAAGGACGGCAAGCCGTCATATACCTATAACTACCTCGGGCTGCATGAGTACACGGTTTCTTCGACCCAGGCCTTGCCTGCCGGAAAGGTAACGATCCGTTTCGAGTTTGCGTATGACGGCGGCGGGCGTGGTAAAGGTGGTGTAGGCAAGATCTTTGTCAATGGGCAAGAGGTTGCCTCGGGACGCATCGACAATACCCAGGCGAATATGTTTTCGGCGGACGAAGGGACCGACGTCGGCCTGGATGAAGGTACCGCGGTTACGAAGGCCTACGAGATACCCTTCAAGTTCACCGGCAAGATCCACAAGGTAACCGTCGAGTTGAAACCGGCGGCGGCCGATGCTGCGGAAGCGGAGAAAGCTCGTCGTCAAACTGCCATCCGAATGGCCGGGGCCAATTAGTTAAAAGTGTGCGTGACTGGTCGTCCGTGCGCTTTGGATCGGCTGTGACCCTTGATGGTTACAGCCGATTCTTTTTTTGGGCGGGACCAGCTGCTCCGTAGCTCGTTGAATGTTTACGTCTAATTGTGACCAGCCCCTGTCACAACTGACAGTTACCGGCCAATTCACTCGCAGATACTCTTCGGTCATGGTTTACGCGAGGAGGGGGAACGGCGAGTCGATCCCACTTAGATCTCCATGAAACTTCTACTCATGATCGCGGCAGTGGTAGAAGCGGGTGCCGGCCTCACCTTGCTTCTCATGCCTGGCCTCGCGACGTCGGTGTTACTCGGCGCGCCGCTGGAGACAGATCCCGGTTTGGTCGCAGCGCGGATTGCCGGTGCGGCGCTTCTTTCGCTTGCCATTGCCTGTTGGCAAGCAAGAAACGGCGAACGGGGGAGCCCCGCCAGTGGAGTGGTCCAGGCGATGCTGTTTTATAACTTTGCCGCCGCGCTGGTGCTCGTGTATGCCGGCACTCGTTTGGAGCAGCGCAGTGCATTGCTCTGGCCGGCGATCCTTTTACATCTTGGTCTCGGCATATGGTGCGCTTCGAATATCTGGTTTACGCGCCGAAAATTATCCAGCCTCTGAAGTTATCATCGGTCAGTAATAACCGGTTCGATTTCCTCTGTGCCACCTTTGTGATTCTCTGTGTCTCAGTGGTGGGTTTACCGGGGGAACACTCACCATAGAGGCACAAAGATTCACCAAGAAACGCACCGAGGCCTTTCAGCTATCTTCCCTCTCGCGCCTGTCAAAACTGACAGTTACTGTCCAATTCCGCCGCCGATACACTCCTAACCTGGTTCACGCTAAGGGCGGTAGCGATGAGTTGGGCAGTCACGCCCGTTCGGACCTTCTCTAACCACGGCTTACTTTCAGAAAACGAGAGGCTGACATGACAACCATGACAAGGGCGATAAGATTTCAAGGAAATAAGCGCGCGATGAACGGTCGAACGGTGCTCCTCCTTGCCATCGCACTGGCAGTCGTTGCCTTACTGGCATGGCTGCTGCTCCGCTCGCCGGCACAGAAGGTTGGTGTGAGCTCAGCCACAAAGAGCCGTGCAGTCACTCCCAACGCCCAACCCAATTTTGCCGCAACGATCACGAATCCGGTTTCGGCGCCCAGCGCGCCACCGGAAGGAATGGTCTACATCCCCGGCGGTGAGTTCTCGATGGGCTCGCTTGACCCGGTCGCGACGGAAATGTACTGCGGGGGTGACGAGCCGATGAATGACGCGCGGCCGATTCATCGTGTTTCGGTCGATGCGTTTTTCATGGACGAAACCGAAGTTACCAATGAAGAGTTTGAACGGTTCACGAAAGCGACTGGCTACGTGACCGTGGCGGAGCGCAAGCCCACCCGCGAAGAGTTTCCCGATGCGCCCGAGGAAAACCTGGTGGCCGGCTCGGTTGTCTTTTCGCCTGCGCCGCGGCCGGTTGTTTCACTCCATGATCATTACCAGTGGTGGAGCTATGTCGCGGGTGCTAACTGGCGCCATCCGGATGGGCCACAAAGCGATCTGAAAGGCCGCGAGAAATCTCCGGTCGTACACATCGCTTATGAAGATGCAGAGGCCTACGCGAAGTGGGCCGGGAAGCGTTTGCCCACAGAAGCTGAATTTGAGTTTGCCGCACGCGGTGGACTCAGCGGAAAGACCTATGCCTGGGGAGATGACTTAAAGCCAAATGGCAAATGGCCGGCAAACATTTATCAGGGCAAGTTTCCGGTGAAGGGCGCCGACAAAGGCGAGGATGGTTTTAAGGGCATTGCCCCGGTCGCGCGGTTTCAGGCCAACGGTTACGGATTATTTGATGTGGGCGGGAACGTATGGGAGTGGACCAGCGATTGGTATCGCGCCGACTACTATTCAACTCTGGCCCAACAAGGCGGTGTCGCGCGCAACCCTCAGGGCCCATCCAGCAGCCATGACCCCAGCGAACCAAATGTGCCTAAGCGGGTGCACCGCGGCGGTTCGTTCCTTTGCACAGACGAGTATTGCACTCGCTATATGGTGGGCACGCGGGGCAAAGGCGAAGTGCGCTCGGCCAGCAATCATCTTGGCTTCCGTTGCGTGAAGGATGCGCCGAAGCAAGGTTAGAAGACCGAACCTAACGCAAAAAAAGCGATCGATTTGGAGATCAGGAACATGTGGAACCACAGAAAAAATCTCATGACAAGGGCGGCGCTGTTTCTCGCGGTGTTTGTAATCACCGCCGTCGCCTTCGGCCAAGCGTCTGAACAAGAGCAGCGCGTGGCCACACTAAAGCAGGCGGTGCAGCAGAGCATGGCGGGCCTGCGTAAATACGAATGGATAGAGACGACCACGGTCAGCCTTAAAGGCGAAGTGAAGTCTCAGAAGCAGAACCGCTGTTATTACGGAGCCGACGGCCAGATCCAAAAAGTGACCATTGGCGAAGCTGCACCGGCGCAAGAGCAGTCGTCTGGTAGAAGACGTGGCCGAATAAAGAGTCGCATCGTCGCGAAAAAGACAGGTGAGATGACGGATTACATGAAACAGGCCGCCAGTCTCGTCCATCAATATGTGCCACCGGATCCCGCGTTGATCGCCTATTCAAAAAACGCCAAGAAGGTTGCCGTCGAGCCCGTCGAGCCAAACCGGGTTTTCCGCGTGAGCTTCCACGATTTCATAAAGACAGGCGATCTGCTTTCGGCGACCCTGAATATTCAATCGAACACGATCCTGGGGATCAACGTGGCGACATGGCTCGAATCTCAAAAAGACGCGATTACGCTCGAGGTCGGCTTTAGCCAACTGCCTGACGGAACCAGTTATTCAAGCCGAACGGTCCTCAATTCAAAGGCGAAACAAATCACGGTCGTCGTTGAGAACAGCGGTCACCGCGCGCTCAATTAATCGCGTGCACGCGTGGCCAGCGAGGGCGCCCGCGCTCTCAAAATACATACCGTGTTTGAGACTCTCTTCGATATTCCGCTTTGGATCGCCGGCACGGTGATCATCGCAACCCTGTGCCTGTTCGCAGTGGGCGGATCGCTGTTGGTTCGCCGTCTTGTGCTTCCGAGACTGCGCGTTGATGCGGGAGACTCGGAATTCACCGGTGCCATGTTGCAGTCGGTGATGGTGTTCTATGGCCTGGCGGTGGCTTTGATCGCTGTGACCGTATTCCAAACCTATTCCGACACGCAGAAGGTCGTTACCGGGGAGGCCACCGCACTGAATGCGCTTTACCGCGATGTGACCAGCTATCCCGACCCGAGCCGCACAGAACTACAGAAGGGACTTCGCGATTACAACCGGTATGTAATTGACGAAGCCTGGCCGTTGCAGCAACAAGGAAAAGTTCCGGGCGGTGGGATCGAACACATGACCCGCTTTCAGGTAGCGTTGACAAAATTCGAACCGGCCACCGAAGGCCAGAAGCTTTTGCACGGCGAAACTCTGCGCGCCTACAACACCCTGATCCAGGCGCGCCGCATGCGCCTCGATGCGGTGAGCACCGGGTTGCCGAAGGTCATGTGGGCGGTAGTCATCGTCGGTGCCTTCATCAGCTTGAGCGCTTGCTTCTTTTTCAAAGTCGAAGATGCGCGGTTGCACATACTCGAGGTGCTGTTGCTGGCGATCTTCATCGGGCTGGTGATTTTCATGATCCTTTCCCTCGACCGCCCGTTTCGCGGCGATCTTGGAATTGGGGCGGATCCGTACACGCTAGTCTACGACCAGCTTATGAAAAGTATTCCGTGAAGGCGTTGAAAAAGGACACAAATCTGAACTGTGGCTAGAACTGATTAGAAGCCAGATGAAGCGCTACGCATGGCCAAGCCCGAAATCTTAGTCGAATCTCCGGACTTCTCCCTGGTGCTCGGCGGTCCGCTGTTCCAATTGTACCGACGGGCAGGTCTATCGGGAGCTGAACTGGAGCGGACGCGCCGACGCGCCGTGGTGGTTGCGTTAGCTGCCTGGCTGCCGCTGTTATTGTTGGCTCTCGTTGGCGGGCATGCCTTTGGGGGCACAATTAAGGTTCCCTTCCTTTACGACATTGAAGCACACGTTCGTTTTCTGATCGCATTACCCATTCTAATCGCTGCCGAGCTGCTCGTTCATTCACGCCTTCGGCCGGTGGTGACGATGTTTGTAGATCGAAGGATTGTCGTTCGCGAAGACATCCCGAGATTCCACGCCGCCATCGCGGCGGCTATGCGGCCACGCAACTCGCGGATTGTCGAAGTTGGCCTTTTGATCCTGGTCTACACAGTTGGACTATGGGTATGGCGGGCGCAGATCGCCACCGGAATAGGAAGCTGGTACGCAACGTCCGATGGCTCGCAGTGGCAACTGACACTTGCTGGGTATTGGTATGCGTTTGTGAGCATCCCGCTATTCCAATTCATTCTGTTGCGTTGGTATTGGCGGTTCTTCATCTGGTTTCAGTTTCTTTGGCGAGTTTCAAAGCTGAAACTTCGACTAATTGCCACACATCCGGATCGCGCTGCGGGTCTCGGCTTTCTCGGCTCCAGCACCTACGCTTTTGCGCCGATCCTCTTTGCCCAGGGCGCCCTGCTAGCCGGCCTGATTGCCAGTCGAGTCTGGTTCGAGGGACAAGACCTCATGGCCTTCAAGATCGAAGCCGGGGGTTTGGTGGCCTTCTTTACACTCTTGGTTCTGAGCCCCCTCCTCGTGTTCACACCGCATCTGTCACGCGCCAAACGCAATGGCTTGCGTGACTACGGCCGGCTGACTAGCCGTTATGTTCAGAAGTTTCAAGAGAAGTGGATAGACGGAGGCGCGTCCCGCGAGGAACTTCTGGGCAGCGGAGACATTCAATCTCTCACCGACCTCGGAAACAGTTTTGCGGTCGTTCAAGAAACGCGATTTGTGCCGTTTGGACTTAAGGATGCGGTAAGGCTCGCCGCCGCCACCGTCGCGCCGCTTCTGCCACTAACGTTAACGGTCATTTCCCTGGAGGAACTGATTCGCCGGCTGATCAAGATTCTCGTCTAACGAAGATCGAGCTGGTTTTAATAGACCTGCCTCTTTGCACGGCATAACTCCCTTAAAGCCGCATTCCAACCTGTAAGAAATGACAGTTATCGCGGGCTTTCCACCTCTATACACTCTGATCTTAGCCGGGTTTATGAGTCCAAAGATTCTTTGAAGGAGCAGAATGTCACCCAATCCACATAAAGCGAGCGCAGCAATCATCATACTGATGACGGCCTGTGCTATCAGTGTTTCCGCTCAAACACCTGGGGCGGTCAATAGTCTTACCTCAAAGCCCGAACTGATACGCGAGACGAAAGAAACAGCCGGCGAAACGAAAACTGTTTCCGCGAAAGGCACCACTGGATCGGAGGTGGCGAAGGTCCGTCCTCGTGATGAAGATTCAGCGTCGCTTAGGGCTGACGCCAACTCGACTGTGACAACCGGAGTTGCAGTTAAGGGGAGAGGACCGGCCGTCACCACCACTACGACAAGCCCGCAACCAGCGTCGTCAGACAACTGGGAGTTTCAAGTTAGTCCGTACTTCTGGCTCGCCAGTCTTCACGGTACCGGTGGAGTCGGCAATCGCACCGCCCAGGTTGATATGAGCTTCGGCGATATCTTTGGTGCTTTGAAGTTCGCTTTGATGGGCACGTTTGAAGCGCGCAAGGGCAAGTTCGTGCTGCTTACCGACCTGGAATACGTAACTATCGAGGACAATAAAGCCACTCCGGGTCCGCTGTTTTCTAATGTCAACGCGAGGTTCAGTACTCTCATTTTTGATCCGGAGGTGGGTTACCGCGTGTTTGCCAACCCGGAAAAAGGGCAGTTTGTGGACGTGTTGGGTGGCATTCGCGTGTGGCATGTAAACACCGATCTCGATTTCGGTGCTGGCATCCTGCCGGCTACACAAGTGCAGGGCAGCCGGAACTGGGTCGATGGGATTGCCGGGCTCCGCGGCAGGGCCGCTCTGTCGCCGAAGGTCTTCGTTACCGGCAAGTTTGATCTCGGTGGTGGTGGGTCAGACTTTACCTGGCAACTCTTTGCCGGCGGTGGCTACAACGTCAACCCGAAAGTTGCCTTGATATTTGGCTACCGCGTCCTCGACGTAAAGTACAACAAGAATAATTTCATCTACGACATGAACCAGCGTGGACCAATCATGGGATTGGGATTCAAGTTCTAGATTTATGCTCGATGCAAGAACAACAGGTCGCGCGATTAGATTGTCATTCACCCTGACACTGGTTTTGACTCTCGCTGTTAGTGTCCGGGCCCAGACTGTGACGTCTGCAAACGCGCAAGAGAACATCAAAGCCAGGCCGACGGAGCCGACATCATCCAATTCCCTTGTTCAAACAACAGCTAAAAAAACACCAAAGGCTTCGGCCTCATCCGCGCAAGACCCCACAACCGCGCAACCTAAAAAGCCCAAACGCGGACAGTTGATCATCGCGCCCATTCCTATTTCGAGTCCGGCGATCGGAGCAGGCTTGGTCTTGGCAATTGGTTACGTCTTCAAGCTTAACCAGGAAGATAAACTGTCGCCGCCTTTTACGGTGGGAGTCGTGGGCGCTTTCACGAACAGCGGCACCCGCGGAGGCGGCCTGGGCGGACGGCTGTATTTCAGCGAGAACAAGTATCAAACGACGTTCGCGATCGCGAAGGGGCGCGTCAATTTTGACTTCTATGGTGTCGGGCGTCGTCCGGGAGGGGAGGCCGTCAAGGTTGCCATCCAGGGGGGAGGCACGGTTTTCTTCGGCGAATTCATGCGCAACGTCGGGAAGAATATTTTTGTCGGACCTCGTTATCAGCACCGCAAGATCTATACCCGGCTTGATGGGCCACAAACCCCGGGCGGTTTCGAAATTCCTCCGATCGATTTGCAGGCGACCACGGTAGCGCTGGGCTTTCACATTCAGCGCGACAAACGAGACAGCACTTTCTATCCGACGAAGGGTTCGTTGTTTGAAGCGACCGGCGACTTCTTTGATGAGTCGTGGGGTAGCAAACGGCAATACCAAAACTATAAGGTCGAGTACAACGTTTACCGCGCAGTCGGTAGTAAGCAAGTCCTGGCTTACCGGGGAATGATCTGCTCAGCGAACCAGAGTGTGCCCTTTTACGATCTGTGTATGTTTGGCGTGAATAGCGACCTGCGCGGATACACGGGCGGCGAGTTCCAGAATCGACGCATGTTTGCCACTCAGGCGGAATACCGGCGCGAGCTGAAGGGCAGGTTTGGGGTGGTCGCGTTTGGTGGAATTGGCGGGATTGCAAACAGGTGGAACGCGTTTCGCAGTGACGAACTATTGCCGGCGGCGGGAGCAGGTTTGCGGTTCAAACTCGACAAAAAGAACCACATCAACTACCGCATCGACTTCGCTGTAGGTAGAGCCGGTCGCACTTTGTCGATTGGAATCGGCGAGGCGTTTTAGCGGCATGCGGCGCAGCTTCGGGTTCCCCCAAACTTTAGACTTCCATTGCCTACCCTTCTTGAGTAAGATCCTCCGTAACTTGAAGCCGTGATCACTATCATCCGCATCCTGTAAGCCATTATCAGCTTCGAACAAGGAAGCTCCACGAGGGATCTGTAGACGTCCTCGAAAGTTCAAGAGAGTAGTTTCACCTACTCGGGTTTTAGCCTGACGCGACAAGAAATAGCAGTACCGAATATGAGCCGGACATTCTGTTCCCCCGATTTTCTTTCGCCGATCCTTCGTGAAGGGCGGCTCTTCATCTCCGCATCGTCTCTGTTAATTGGCCTGATGCCGTTTGTCTTCGTATCTCAAGTGGGCGCGTCGTCGCGCCTGCGCTTCCAATCCACTGCAGTCTTGCAAGGAAGAGTTCTCGACCAGAATGGCGCCGTGGTCCCTCGCGCACAAATCTCAGCACAGAATAAGGCAACCGGATTCGCACGAACCGGAGAGACTGACAGCGATGGCCATTATCAGATAGCGGCGCTGCCGGTTGGCAACTACCGCCTGGAAGTTAAAGCCTCAGGTTTTAGAACAGAGCTAGTTGAGCACGTAAGTATCGAAGTCGCGCGCATCGTCGTTCAGGACTTTCGTTTGGAAATTGGCAGTATTACCAAGACTATTAATGTCGCGTCTGATACGCCGCTTGTTGAGACCGCCACCGTTTCAGTCGGGCAGGTAATCGATCAACGCTCAGTCCAGGAGCTGCCGCTAAACGGTCGCCATTTTATAGATTTAGGCTTGCTTGTGCCGGGCTCGGTCACGCCGCCTCAGAATGGCAACCTCGCGCTACCGGCGCGCGGTCAGGGATCGTTTGCTTTGAACACAGCCGGCAATCGTGAAGAGACGGTCAACTATCAGATCAACGGCATCAACTTGAATGATCAGATCAATAACATCATCAGTTTCCTGCCGCCAATAAGTAGTCTTCAGGAATTCAAGGTCGACAACTCGACGTTCAGCGCTGAATACGGACGCAACTCAGGCGCGATCGTCAATATCGCCACTCGCGGCGGAACAAACCAATTCCATGGTGAGCTGCTGGAATATTTTCGAAATGATGCGCTCGACGCGCGAAACTTTTTTAATTTTACTTCAAGCCGGCCGCCGCCATTCAAACGAAATCAGTTTGGCGCTTCAATCGGTGGTCCCATCCTGTTCCCCCGCTTCGGGGAAGGCGGGTCGCCATTTAGCTATAACGGGACGAACCGGACTTTCTTTTTCTTTTCTTATGAGGGATTACGACAAAGGCAGAGCGTTGACGTAAACACTCTTGTGCTGAGCGACGCTCAACGCGCATCAGTTACCGACCCGGTGATCAAGAAATTGGTTGACCTAATTCCGCGAGCGAACTTTACAGACGCGTCCGGCGCGGTCCGCTTTGTCGGCTCGGCGCCAGTGGCAGTCGTCGTTGATCAGTGGGCGCTGGACGTCAATCATAATTTCAACAACAGCGACCAGCTACACGGCTACTACGCGGTGCAGCGCGACGAGCGTAGCGAACCAACCGCGCTGGGAAACACTATTCCGGGATTCGGCGACGTCCGGCACGGCTTTCGCCAGATATTCACGCTGAATTATACGCACATATTCACGCCCAATATGGTCAACGAAGCGCGGTTCGGCTTTAACCGTGTTTCATTTACGGCCGTGGCGGGAGCACAGCTAAATCCGGCCGACTTTGGTATTCGCAACGGCATCAACCAGGTCGGTGCGCTACCTCAGATCAACGTCGCGGGCGGACTCAATTTTGGCGGACCGACTCAGATTCCGACCGGGCGTGGTGACACCAGCTTTGTTGCTTCAGATACGCTCAGCCAATTGCGCGGCCGGCACTCACTCAAGTTCGGCGGCGAGTTTCGACGGTTTTACAATAACAATAATACGCTCGATTCAGGCGTGTTTCAGTTTCCCTCGGTCGCTGCATTCGTCGCCGGAAATGCCAACTCGTTCTCTATTACACTCGGCAACCGGTCAGGCAGCATCGCACAGGGGGCCCTTGATTTCTTCGCGCTGGACAGCTTCAAGTGGCGGCGAAATCTAACTCTTGAACTCGGCCTCCGTTACGAGTGGAACATGAGTCCAAACGAACGCTTCAACCGTTTCTACGTCTTTGATCCAACGCGGGTCGCATTGGTTAATGTCGGTCGTGATATCGATCAGGTCTACAAAACAAATGCCCAGAACCTTCAGCCCCGGGTTGGCGTGGCCTGGGATCCATTCGGAGACGGCAAGACATCCGTTCGCGTTGCCTACGCGATCATGACTGAGCAGCCTACGGTCCAGGCTGTTTCAAACGCAGTCGCCAACCCTCCAAATGCGACGCCGCTCAGTTTCACGGGAACGGTTCGGCTCAACAACGCGATCGACCTGGCGCGCGCTTCCGGCATTTCACTTGTAAGCGTTGATCACAACTATAAGAACACTTACGTGCAATCCTGGAACCTGAACATCCAACGCGAAATCATTCCCCGTCTGGCGGTGATGGTGGGCTACTTCGGTTCGAAGGGCACGCACTTGCGCATCTCGCGCAACCTCAATCAGCCGACCAGTGGCGTTCGACCCTATCCATTCTTGTCCGCCTCGAGTCCAGTCCTGCCAGGCGCGAGCCTGGGCAACATTACCCAGATTGAGGGCACCGGCAACTCCAGTTACAACGCGCTCTGGACCACAGTCAGCCGCCGCTTCTCATCTGGCCTGCAATTCAGTGCTTCTTACACCTTGTCCAAGTCAATCGATTACAACTCAATAAACGCACCGCCGACGGTTATCACGGTGCAGAACAGTTATGACCTGCGAAATGATCGCGGGCTGTCGGATTTCGATGCTCGTCATCGTCTTGTCGTAAGCGGAATTTACGAGCTGCCGTTCAAGGGGAATCGCCTCAAGGAAGGCTGGCAATTTTCGGTGATCCTTCAAGCGCAGACTGGGAATCCGGTTAACATCATTACCACGAACACCGCAGTCAACGGCGTGGCAAACACACTCCGTCCGGACGTCAGGGGGCCCGTTGAAAATGTTGGCCGAGTCGATCGCTGGTTGGATACCAGTGCGTTCACGGCGGTTCCCCGTTTTGGAAGTCTCGGGCGCAACGTCATCATCGGTCCCGGCTTTAGTAACGTCGACTTCTCAATACTCAAGAACATCAAGCTCGACGAAAAGATGCGTCTGCAATTCCGCGCAGAAGTCTTCGACCTGCTTAATCACGCTAGTTTCGGACAGCCTGGCCGGGTAGTCGGCAGCGCGACCTTCGGGCAGATTTCCAATACTCGTTTTCCCACTGGCGATTCGGGTTCATCGCGCCAGTTGCAGTTTGCTTTGAAATTCCTGTTCTAGTGCAACGGTGTCGGAACGCCGCGAAACTCAAAAACCTTTGCAAACGACGCTCAAAAGAATTGGTCAACTGAATTTCCGGCCGTTGGTGAGTAAAAAGCTGCTGGTTGTTCTGGGCTGCTCCCTGCTACTTCTCCTTCGTCCTTCCGTTGCTCTCGGTGACGAGCCGAATAAGAACGTTCTGGTGTTCTATTCAGACGGGCTTACTGGACCTCCCGCGGTGCTTGTCAATAACGCTATCCGCTCAACTCTCAAAGAGGGTTCGACGTCTCCGATCCAAATTTACTACGAGAGCCTGGATAGTTTTCGGGTGCCCACCGAAGAATATGACGCGGAAATGGTCAAGCTACTACAACGGAAATATGGAGGAGTACAACTTGACCTGATCTTTTCAATGTCAAACCCAGCCTTGAAATTTCTGGTGCAGCATCGAAGCGAACTCTTCGCAAACGTTCCGATCGTGTTTCTCGTCAATGACGAAAGACGGGTGGCAGGCCTTGACCTGCGATCAAACATTACCGGCGTCTGGGGAAGGGTGGAGCTTTCTCCAACCCTGGACATGGCGCTCGCGTCCCAACCCGGAACGCAAAGAGTTGTGGTCACGGCTGGTAACGCGGCTATAGACAGGGACCTAATGACGCTCGCGCAGAAGGAGTTTCGTGCGTATGAAGGCAGGGTGTCGGTAACCTATCTCACCGACATGACTGTCGAGGAGGCACGTCAGCACCTCGCAGTGCTGCCGGACAAGACTGTCGTAATTTTTCTTAACTTCAATGTTGACCGCAACGGTAAAAGGTACTTCAGCCCGGATGTGGTATCTCAACTAGCCTCGACCTCGCAGGCCCCAATCTATGCATCGTCAGAGATTTACCTTGACCATGGAATTGTCGGTGGGCGATTGCTCAGTTATGAAGCGCTCGGCTTCGCTGCTGGAAAACTGGGCTTACGCATTCTCGCCGGCGAGAGCGCTCAGAGTATTCCGCCGCAAACTATTCCCAGCGTTAACATTGTTGATTGGCGACAACTACGCCGGTGGAACATAGACGAATCCAGGCTGCCACCGGGAAGCATTGTCCGTTACAAGGAGTTTTCGGTTTGGGAGCTATACAAATGGCGCATTGTTGGAGCCGTCGCACTCATAGCTCTCCAGGCGTTGGGTATCGTTTGGCTACTCTTCTTACGCGCCAAACGGAGGCAAGCCGAAGAAGCAAACAGTAAGTTGGCGACGATCGTCGAGACTTCGGATGATGCGATTTTGAGTAAGACGCTGGAGGGAATAATCATTAGTTGGAATGCCGGTGCCGAAAAGATCTATGGGTACACTGCCAGCGAAATTGTCGGGCAGCATGTTTCGATCCTGGCTCCTCCTGAACTGAAAGGTGAAGTGCAGGAAATTCTTGAACGACTCCGCCGCGGCGGCACCGTGGATCATCTGGAAACGCAGCGTGTGTCCAAAGAAGGAATCCGCATCGACGTCTCTCTGACAATTTCGCCCATCAAGAATGAGCGCGGCATAATTATGGGCGCTTCGACTATTGCCCGTGACATAACGGCCCGCAAAAAGGCTGAAGCCGAGGAACTACAGCATCGAACGGAACTGGCGCACCTGTCGCGAGTGACGATGCTGGGGGAACTCTCCGGCTCACTCGCGCACGAGTTGAATCAACCGCTCACCGCCATTCTCAGCAACGCGCAGGCGGCGCAGCGCTTTCTCGCGCACGACGATGTCGATCTTGACGAAGTGCGCGATATCCTCGGCGACATCGTGAATCAGGACAAACGAGCTGGTGAGGTAATCCATCGTTTGCGCCTCTTGCTCAAAAAGAGCACGGCTGAGCATCAACCTCTCGATCTCAATGAGGTGGTCAGTGAAGTTCTCAAGCTCGTGCGCAATGATTTGCTCAATCAGCGAGTAACCGGGCAAATGGATCTCGCGCCCCAACTGCCTGCCATTGTAGGAGACCGGGTGCAGTTGCAGCAGGTCGTGCTGAACCTGGTGATGAACGGCTGCGACGCCATTGCCAGCGGTCCGGCCGCCGATCGCAAACTCATCATCCGCACTGAAATGAATAACGGCGGGATCTGCCTTTCCGTAGCTGACCGAGGGGTTGGTCTGGCGCCGGATAATCTTGAGAAGGTGTTCGAGCCATTCTTCAGCACCAAACCGCATGGTATGGGACTGGGTTTATCCGTCTGTCGCACGATCATTGACGCGCATGGCGGGAAATTGTGGGCGGCGAACAATACGGAGCGCGGGACTACATTTTATTTCACGATTCCCGTGAAACCGGAACTGCGGTCATGAACGATATTTCGCCAGTAGTCTTTGTGGTGGACGACGATCTGGACGTGCTTAAGAGTCTGGCGCGCGTGCTGCGATCGGCTGGTTTGAAGGTCGCCACTTTCAGTTCGCCCAGTGAGTTTCTGGAGCAGCACGTTCCTCGCGGCGCTGGTTGTCTTGTGCTCGACGTCGCGATGCCCGGCTTGAATGGACTTGAGCTGCAAGCGGCGCTAAAGGCGATAGGCAGCAAGATTCCGATCGTTTTCCTTACCGGCCGTGGCGACGTTCCCATGAGCGTGCAGGCGATGAAGGGAGGCGCTTCGGATTTCCTCATTAAGCCCGTTCATGACGGAGACCTGCTTAAAGCCGTTCACACCGCCCTCGAAAAGGATCGCATTGAGCGGCAGCACCGCGCCGAGATGGATGACATCCAGGAACGGCTGGCCACGCTGACGCCGCGCGAACGTGAAGTTCTCAACCATGTGGTCACAGGACAGCTGAACAAGCAGATCGCCCTTAATCTCGGTACAGTCGAACAGACCATCAAAGTCCACCGCGCCCGCGTGATGGAAAAAATGAAGGTGAATTCCGTGGCCGAACTTGTCCGCCTGACCGAGCGCTTGGGAACGAACCGGATGATCGAATAGTCGCGTTGATCTTCGTCACCAGGCGCGAAGCAGCCGTCAATTACCTGAGGCCCGAAGGGCCGCGATGGAATAGCCCCGACCGTCAGGTCGGGGTAACAATCGCCAATCGAAACAAACGAGGCCCGACGGGCCGACATATCAATGTTCATGCCGGTCCTTCGGACCTCGTTGGATCACTTCAATGCTGGGGACCACAATCTAACGGTCGCGGCTATTCCTTCCTGGCCCTTCGGCCTCATTCCTGCGTTTCCTTTTCAACTCAATCAAATGACGACGTCTCCTCACCTATTGACCTAAAGTCTAATAACCCAAGGTCCAATATCTTCTTCGTCCCGCTCCCGCTACAGTGCGCCCATCTTGACTAAGATTCGATCACTAATTGCTGTCGTGGACGACGAAGAACCCATCCGTAAAGCTTTGAGCCGACTGATACGTTCGGCTGGTATGGACGTGGAAACCTTTCCGTCCGGCGCCGAGTTCCTCGAATCCCTTTCGGACCGTCGGCCCCACTGCATCGTGCTGGATCTGCACATGCCTGTTGTGAACGGCTTCGAGGTCCAAACGCGGATGGCCGAGTCCTGCGCGAGAGTGCCCGTAATAATCATAACCGGCCACGATTCCGATGAGACGCGCAACCGAGCATTGGACGGAATGCCCGTGGCTTATCTCCGCAAACCTGTCGACGATCATGCACTGCTCGACGCCATTGAACTGGCGCTGAGCCAACCAATCGCGTGCAGAACTAAATAGCGGCACGACCGCAGAGACGATGACTTAGACATAATGTCGAAGAGCATTGCACAAATCGTGATCGCCAGCGAACTTGGACCTCGGCTTTGTCGCTTTCCGGTAGCTGCGACCGTTGAAGGGGGCGAAGTCGACGGTGACGTATTTCTGCGAAGAATTGTGGACACGTGCGCGGCGGGTGTCGCGGTTCTGGATGAACTGGGGACGCTGCTGTATGTCAGTCCCGCGTGGGGCCCATTAGTGGAGCCGGATGATCGTGGCGGATCCACGCCTTGGAAGAGCAGCTTTCTGGGAATTGGTAAATCTTCTGCCGAAGGGTTCCATGCGCTGGCCGAAAACATTCAGGGGATTCTCGAAGGCCGCGAACGCGAGTTTCATCGCGAATATTCGGTTGCCGGCAACGAGGGGCCGGTGTGGTTCTTGATGCACGCGGCCCGGCTCGATTTGCCGGGCACGAATCGCTTTCGCGTTCTGCTAACTCGTGAGGACATCACCCGGCACCGACAGGCAGAGGAAGCGCTCCGCAACCTCGGTGGCCGGCTAATCAACGCTCAGGAAGAGGAACGCAGTCGAGTCGCGAGAGAACTGCACGACGATCTAAATCAGCAAGTCGCGATCATGTCGATCGAACTTGAACAGCTGCGGCGGAAGATACCGGAAGGCCTTCACGACTTAAGCGCGCTGGTCAGCGGGCTCGGGGCAAAGGCCCAGGAAATATCTTCAGAGATTCATCGCCTCTCTTATCAGTTACACCCGGCCAAGCTCGATCATCTGGGACTCGCCGCTGCGATCAAAAGCCTGTGCGACGAACTATCCGAACGGTGCGAGATCAAGATCGAGTTTTATCAGAATGGTTTTCCCGCCCCGTTGTCCAGGGAAGTAACGTTGTGCGTCTTTCGGATAGCCCAGGAATCACTACAAAACGTGACCCGGCACAGCGGGGCACATGGGGCCCAGGTTGTCTTACGAAAAAACTCAACGGGAGTGCACCTGCACGTGTCGGATGCCGGCTGCGGATTCGATATGCAATCATCGCGAACAAAAAATGGGCTGGGGTTTATCAGCATGAGAGAGCGTCTGCGCCTGGTGGGCGGGAGAATCTCAATCCGATCCCAACCATTCATCGGCACCCAAATCGACATTGTGGTTCCTGTCCGAAGTCTCTGCCCTCAGGCAGAGCCAAGTGCTCAGTTTTATTGAACAGGAGAAAAGATATGAAACGCCCCCGGATAATACTTGCTGACGACCACCTGCTATTACTGGATGCAATCAAGAATTTGCTGGGACCAGACTTCGAAGTGGTGGGCACCTTTACTGATGGTCGAGCACTGGTTAACGGTGCCGCAGAACTAAAGCCTGATGTCGTAGTGCTGGATATCAATATGCCGAATATGAACGGCCTTAATGCCGGACAGCGGCTCAAGCAATTACTGCCGAAAGTTAAGCTGGTTTTCCTAACGATGAACCTCGACGCCGACATGGCTGCGGAAGCTTTTCGGCTGGGAGCGTCGGCATACGTGGTGAAAAACTCGGCCGCGACCGAGTTGATTCAGGCGATACGACTGGCTCTGGTGGGCCGAACCTACTTAACCCCTTTAATCCCACAGGGCGACGTACCCGGGTCCTTCTTTCATCAGGTGGAACGAAACAAGAACCCCAACCATCTCACACTGCGCCAAAAGGAAGTCCTTCAATTGCTGGTGGAGGGGCGCTCGATGAAGGAAGTGGCTTATATGTTAGACGTCACTCCGCGTACCGTAGCCTTTCACAAGTACAGCATGATGGAACAACTTCACCTCCACAGCAGTGCGGATCTGATCCGGTTTGCGATCAACAACTCGCTGGTGGCCACGGTCTAGGGCTGGGCGCCATTCGATCTGGGGCTTACGCCCCCATGGCTTTAAGCTACGCCTCCGCTCCGCGGGCTCCCGCTTCTCACCATCCCACTGTCACTTTTAACAGTATTCTCGGGGGAGTCTTTCGAATAGGATTCCATGTTGCCAAGCCAGACTTATGGGCAAGTGGCTTCCTGTATTTACACGAAGACCTCAGCTAACCATTAAGGTAACAATTTGAAGGAGAGGACGATTTGACGCGCGCACGCATTCTGTTGGCCGACGATCACAAAGAGATGCGTGAGCGGGTGATCAGCCTCTTGCAGGACGAATTCGAGGTAGTTGGGGCGGTCGGGGATGGTAGCGCCCTGATGGAGGCTGAGCTGACGATGCAGCCCGATGTTTGCGTCGTTGATATCTCGATGCCGGGGCTTTGCGGAATCGACGCCGCTGCACAACTTCACGCGCGCGGCTCGAAAACGAAAGTGGTTGTGCTGACCGTTTACGACGATGCTGATTTTCTGGAAGCCGCGTTAACGAGCGGCGCGTTAGGCTATGTGGTTAAAAGCCGAATGACGTCGGATTTGTGCCTCGCCATCCATGAAGCTCTCGCCGGTCGCCTGTTCGTCTCGCCCTCACCACGGCTGAACGCGCTGCGAACATAATTTGACGATTTACGGCTAAACCTAAAGCGCCCGATATGTGTAAAGCAACTGGGCGTTAATTGACGGCAATACTTTGCAGTTGCGCGGCATCGATTCCTATCTGGGCCTGCGGTTGCGTAGCGGTTTGAGGCGTGGTCGTTCGGGAGGCGATGAATCCAATTACCTGGTCTACTTCCAGCGGACGTGAGAAGAGATAGCCCTGCGCGTACGGGACATTCAATGCGTTCAGGATGCGTCGCTGCTCCTCGGTTTCAACTCCTTCAGCCACCACATCCATCTTTAATGTCGAGGCGAGGGTAATGATGCCGCGCACGACTTCCAGGGTTTCATCCGAAGTCATCATTTCGGCGATGAATGAGCGATCGATTTTCAGTTTGTTGATGGGAAAGCGAGCCAGGTAGCTCAGCGATGAATAGCCGGTGCCGAAGTCGTCGATACTCAAATGCACACCCAGCGCGCGCAACTGATTAAGAGTCGTGCAAGCGCGCTCGGCATGTTCCATTACCACGCTCTCCGTAATTTCCAGATGCAGCAGGGCCGGTGGCAGGCAATTCCGCTTGAGAATCCGATCAACGTGAGAGACCAGACCGGCATCTGCAAACTGCGTAGCGGACAGATTGACGCTCACGAAACAATCGGTTAGCCCGTGTTCTCGCCAGGTGACCAGCTCTTTGCAGGCTTCACCTAATACCCATTCACCCATTTTAGCCGTGAGGCCGGCATCCTCGGCGATCGAAATGAACTCGCTCGGTGGGACCAGCCCGAGTTCCGGATGCTGCCAGCGAATCAAGGCTTCGAAGCCTTTGATCTCACCGCTCTCGATGGACACAATCGGCTGGAAGCACAAGAAGAATTCACCGCGCTCAAGGGCCCGACGAAGCTGATTCTCCATCTTCAAGGCCATCAGCGCGCGGGTTTGAATATTCTTGTCAAACAATTCGTGCCGGCCTTTGCCGCTTTGCTTGGCCTGGTACATGGCACTATCCGCATCGCGCAGGATACTTTCCGGATCGTCATAGCCCGTCACATTCAGCGCAATCCCGATACTCGCGGTGGCAAAGACTTCCTCACCATCCAGCATTACTGGCTGACGGACCAGCGCCTGAAGTCGCTCGGCAATCTGTAGCGCCTCGACTGTGTCCTGAATGTCATCAAGGAGAACTGCAAACTCGTCTCCACCCAGTCGGGCCACGGTATCAACGGAGCGCACCGCCTCGTTAAGCCGGTCCGCAACCGCGACCAAAAGCTGATCGCCGGCGGCGTGACCAAGGCTGTCGTTGATGATTTTAAATCGATCGAGGTCCAGAAAAAGCACCGCAAACAGATATCCGGGACGCCGGCGTGCGCGATTTATTGACTGTTGGAGCCGATCGGCCAGCAGCGCGCGGTTAGGCAAGGCAGTGAGCCGATCATGCAGCGACGCGTGGCGGAAATACTCGCGGCTTTCGTGAAGTTCTTTCCGGACCATTTCAAGCTCTGAGATGTAACGCTGCTTTTCTTCGACGCTCAGCTCGGCGCGCATGGCCTGCGCTTCCGCGTTGGCGACGCTGTTCATATACGTGCGGTAGGTGAAATAAACTATCGCGATGACCGGCATCGTGAGAAAAACTGGAAAGAAGCCGAAGTCGGCTGACAATCGCGCGACCGTTCCTGCGGCCGCGGCGCCGGCGAAATATGTGAGCGACGTCCAGAGATAGTGCTGCTGCCAGGTCGAGACCATCGAATCGCCGGTCTTGAGCGCGCGATCGATCGCCACCAAACCAGAGTTCACGAAATAATGAACGAGTGCCAAAATCGCGAGCGCGCCGATCAGCCGGCCGGTGCCGAAGTGCGGTGGCGTCTCAATGGCATAGCCAAACCACATGCGCAAAATAGTCACGCCGGTCAGCGTCGATATCGCCATCACTGCGGCGTTGAACAGAACCGTGATTGCTTTGCGGCTAATGCGCAGGCTTGAAGATGCGCCTTCGAAGGCCGCAACCAGTACCGCCGCTTCGCCGCCATAAAGCAGCAGGATAAGAAACACCATCGTGTCAGAGACGGTAATCCGACCTTCGATTCCGGGGATGGGCACGGCCAGCCGAGACGCACCGATAAGCGTGATCGCGGCCAAAAGAGCGAGGCGCAAATCGACCCGCTCGTGGGGTAGCTGGTAAACCGTGCTCGCGAACAATACCAGTCCGGTCGCGATCACAAGCCACCTGAAATATGCACGGCCGTTCATAACAAGATTTTTCTGACGACCTAAAGTCGCCGGGTTAATCGTCCTCTCTGACTGACGCCATGCCGGCTGTGTTGTCGCCACGAGCGAGGGTGTCCCCAGCGATCACGCCATCACCGGCGATCACTCCGTCGCCGGCGATCACTCCGTCGCCCGCGACGACTCCATCACCGGCAATCACGCCGTTTCCGAATAGGATCGTCGTGCTGCAGAAAATAATTCCGTCGCCGGCAATCACTCCATCGCTTGTCATAACGTGCTGGCCAAATCCGATTCCCCCCTTTATTAATGTAGTGTCGCCGGCGATAACGCCATTGTTTATGGCTACGCCGTCAGTCATGAGAACGCCTTGGCGGTAAATGTTCTGATACTGGGAAATCAGCGGCGTACCAACGCCGTACGTGTGGCCCAACAGCATGCCGCGAGACCAACTAAAGGTGTAAGTGCCGATGGTTGAGTAGGGATCAGGAACCGCGCCCGTGAGTAAAGGGGCTCCCAACTGATTCGAATTTAGCAAATCCGTCCGGACCAGGCGCGCGATTTTCGCTGCCCCTTCTATATTCATCTGACCCATTCCTTGTTCGAACGTATTGGCGCCGGCCAGTGGCTGGGCGGTGTACATGAGGATTGCCTTAATCAAATTAGGAGTGAGCTTCGGATTAGCTTGAAGTAGAAGGGCGGCGGTTCCGGCCACTATCGGCGCGGCCATTGAAGTGCCGCTCAGCCGCATCATTTTGCGTGCTGCGTCGCTGCTGACTCCGGCGTCAAGTTCCGGATGCTCGCTTACCAGAATGTTGTTTGGTGATTCCGCGCCAACGATCTTGTTGCCGGGCGCTACGATATCCGGCTTGATCAAGTTGTCGTAGTGCTTCACGCCATAACCGTCTGTCCACGACCCGCGTGTCGGTCCGCGGGAGCTAAAAGTCGTGACCGTGTCATCGTGACGTGAATCAGTGCCGTAGCTGTTCGATGCGCCCACCGTCAGTGCCGAGGGCTCGATCCCCGGTGAATGAATCTGTCCGTAGACCTTGCGGCCCTGAGCATCGGTGCCATTGTTGCCGGCCGCGGCCACGACGACCACGCCCGCGTCCACGAGCTTTCGCACGGCTTTGCAGATTGGATCTGACTGATACGAATCCACGGCCGGAGCGCCGAGACTCAGATTGGCAACACGAATGTTGTATTGGGCACGGTTGCTCATCACCCAATTGAGGCCTTTCAGGAGTCCCGACGTAGTACCGGTACCGTTCGCGGTTAACACGCGCACGTCCAGTAAGTTTGCATTTGAAGCGATCCCCGTATAGGCGCCGCTGGCTACACTATCGTTACCGGCGGCCAGGGAAGCTACATGAGTGCCGTGACCAAAAGAATCGTCGGTACGGTTCTCACCCGTGAAGTCCTTGTTAGCGATGACCCGGATGTTGTTGGCGGTTCCGGTGAACGATTTATGAGAGTCGTAGATACCCGAATCCAGAATGGCGATTCCGACGCCGCTGCCATTCAGTGCCGGCGTCAAAGGCGAACCAGTGCGCGCGGCATCGGCTCCCGTGGTCGTCGTTATATGGCCCATCGTAACGGTGGGCCGATCGGGAGATACATACACGATGCCCGGCAGCGCCAGGAGCTGTAACAACGATGTGCCCGGAAGCCTGATCGCAATCATATCGAAGTTGCCGAACTCTGCAGTTATCTGTCCGCCGAGTAAGGCAATTAACGTTCGAAGAGTAAGACTAAGCGGTCCGTTAAGCTGGACGATAACGTCTTGCCGAGCGCTCAAAGGATTCTGCAGAAGGCTGCCCAGGTCGGCAGACACTTTGACGGTACTCACGAGCTGATTGAGGTTTAATAACTGAGCTTGCGCCCGGGGAAGCGGAGTCGTAAAAGCCAGAATGGCTAAGATTACGAAGTGCGAGATAAGCGTCGCACGTTTGTGCCGGAATCCAACCACGTTGGGGAACCTCCTTCAAACCGCACAAGAAGAGGAAAGTAAAGCGCGGGGGCACCTACGCGCGGAGCAACGATCGTGCCGTGTTCTTGATTTCGGCGAGTACGCGTTTGCCGCTGAAAAATGTGATTAAGAGTTTTAGCGGGAAGCTGTGCTCAGTCATCGTGAATGACTGCCGGTCAAGGTGAATCGTCAGGCTGACGGATCCGCGAAAGGATCAGTGAGAGTTTATTGTGGCAAACCTGGCGAAATTGAATCTTAAGATTCTGGCTATGACTCTCGGAGGCTGAGAAGGATGTAGATTTTTTTGCTAGCTGTTGCTCTGGTTAATCATCGATCCGAACTTATCGGCGACCAGAAAAAACCCAAAATCGAAGTCGGAGGATAAGCTTATTTCGATCAAGTCTCGCCCAGATCTTGGCATTGAATGGGATCAGGTTACCAAGTTAAAGAATCGTAACCCGTAAGGATACATACAGGATTGGAGAGATGATAAATATCGATATAACGATGATTACATCTAACCACGAAGGGTTTTTGGCCGCTCTCTCGTCCGATGTTTTCTGTTACGGATGAAATGGCAGAGTCATAGCCGCGGTTATGTCGTCACAGAATCAACCTGGACTCATGACCGGTATCAACTTCTTCGAGCGGTGAATTCATGTCTGAATCATTCGCTATGTTAGCTGGGTGCGATAAGCGGGAATTTGCGCACGTCGGCTCAACAGCTGCGAGTACCGAGCTGTTTGATAAAGACCTGTTTTGCTGGGTACTGCCGAGCGGTTACTGTCAACTTAACTTCATGTTAGCAACCGGGGCTCCGACGCTCGCACCGAAGCTTCGGTCGCAGTACTCGAAAGTGGTGTACAAGTACCGATCTCACGACGACGCGCGTCGTTCACCGCCGCCGTCCGCCAGAGAGCGCCTTAAATCAATCCTCAAGCGCGTCATCACCCAAGTCGACCCAAAGTGAGAATTCCTTGTCATCACGAAACACGACGTCGTATTTCTTTCCTTTTTTCTTCTCAGCCGCAAAGAACTTAGTGAGACGTGACTCACGATTCGTCAGGTGGACCGTGTACTTATCCTTTCCGCGCGCCTCGGAGATCATCTGTAAAGTTGACACTTCCGGATTGCCATGTCTTCCGTCTGCCGAGATTACGTAATGATCGGCAGTGATCTGTCGGAAAAAGTCGGTTTCGACGTTGCGATCGCTGCCGTGGTGCGGAAGCTTCAGCAGGTCAACGTGCATCGTTCCCTTCTTGAGTAAACCCGCCCCCGTTAAGCCTTTCAGAACATGGTCGCCACGAGCGTCGCCCGTCAGCAACATCGTTTTGCCGCCAGCCTCGGCGAGCACGCAGATGCTCGACAGATTGAAGACCGACTCGTCGAGAAACGCCGCTGCCAACGCCTGTCCCTTCTCGTTTTTGGCCAGGCCCTTCGCCTTGATCACAGTGTTCCACTCCAGCTGAAGTTCTTCGATGCGGTCCTTGAGTGGTCCAATCACGGTGAACTTGAGGCCATCGCCAATCGGTACGACCTTCTTACCTTTGACAGGTGCTTGGACCAATTTTTCAAAAGGAGTGTTGATCGAAAGTCCCAGCTTGTTTGCGATGTTTCTAACGTCGCGCCCCTGGGGCACACTCGCCGCAATCGCGCTGCCTGACAGACTCACGGGAAGTCCCGCGGCCATTGCACCTCCGCTGGCAATGGGCTTAACCGGCTTATGCAGCGAGGCGGCCATCAACTCATCAGCGTCGTTCTCACTCCCGATAATATCGTCAAAGCTGTTGTGCCAGAGCGTCACTATGTTGTACGGAATCTCTTGATTCTGATCCTGCTTGTCAGCTAGATCGTCCAAAAAAGCGAGGACGCCATTGATGTGATCGTCGTCGAGATGACTCACCATTAACATCCGGATCGACAAAGCCTCGTCGGGACTCCGCGATTCTTTCAATTCGTTTAGACGCGGTTTCAGGCTTGCTTTGTAAACTCCGGCTGGACCGCCATCGATCACAATCATTTTCGGCGTTTTAGGCTTGCCATAGTGCAGGATCAGGGAATCGCCATGTTTGGCTTGCAATGCTTCGAGTGTGAATAACATCGTGTTTCTCCTTGTGTGGATCAGACGGATTGAAGTGCACGGAGGACATCGACCATTCCTGCGCCCTGGAAATAACGCTCGCGGCCGAGGTCAGTCGCCGTTTTGCACAGGATCTCCTTGATGCGCGTGGGCCGGCCAATTAGTTCGGGATAGCGCGCCAGGAGCAAAGCCGCTGCGCCGCTAACATGCGGCGCCGCCTGGCTGGTTCCATCCATTCGCAATTTATTGTTGTTGGGAGTGGTGCTTACTATCTTTTCGCCTGGCGCTACAAGATCGGGTTTAATGCGGCCGTCTCCCGTCGGTCCGCGACTCGAAAAATAACTGACGCCGAAAAGATGAGCGCTATCGCGATGCGTGGCGCCAACAGTAATAACGCTCTCTGTGTTCCCCGGATCTGTAATACTTATACTCCGATACCCTTCTTCTGGGATTCCGTTCGCAGTCAGGAAATAGAGATAGCCGTTGTTGCCTGCGGCGGTCACTACGATGATGCCCGCGCCGATGAGCCTGTTTGCTTCTTCACAAACCGGGGTGCTTCCGCATGCATAGTTGGAGACGTCATGGCGGATGGAGAGACTCAGGTTCACGCCCTGAATCATCATCATGTCCTTGTTCGCGTTCAAATGACGGACAAACTGCATTGCGGCCATCACGGAAAATTCGTCGCCTCTGCCTCCATCGTCAAGCACACGCAGATCGTAAAGCTTAATATCGGGGCATACACCGCTCATTGCGTGATCGTCGGGAGGCGGCACAGGGTCTGTTAGTCGCCAATCGGCTCCGATTATTCCCGCCACGTGAGTACCGTGCTGGTGCTTGGGAACGGGGTAGTTCTCGTCATGTGGAACCTGGATGAGTGGCTTAAGAAAGTCCCAATCTATTTCACGTCCGCTCTGAAGGCTTGTCCGCAACTGCTTCAGTTTCTCGGGTTGGTTTTTGAGACGTTTCAATGCCTTGGCGAGACCCGGTTTGGCGGCCGCTTCATCGATGGCTTCCGCCTCCTTTTCGGACCTCAACAACCGACGGATCACCGTGAAGTCATAGGTTGCAGTGATGCGAGTTTTGAACGGGTCTACTTCCGGCTGACCCTGTTTATCACGGATGCGAAAAGCGGGATGACGAGCATCAATGCCGCTATCCATAATGGCCCAGGTTAGATTGCTACAGTCTATTTCGAAGAGTCGTCGCGCGGCGTCGGCTTTTACGGCCATTGTCGACCGCCAAACCGACACTGAAGCTTCGCGGTTCCGAGTAACAGACCAAACAGGCGGTGGGCTCACTTCATCGGGCGATTGCAGATCGGTGACCAGGTTGGCACACGCCTGGACGATTGCTTTGGCAGTAATCGCAGTTCTTCGACTTCCGGTATTACTTTGTGCAACGGCGCCGATGGTGCCAATAACTTTCATCATCCAGAAGACCTGAGGATTAACGTGGCCGATTAGCGGCTCATCTTCGTCACCCTCGAGCAAGCGGGTTATAGCATCACGGACTTTTTTGTCTTCCACAAAGCGCCGTATCTGTTTACCGTTGTCCGGCCACACATACCTGGTCCACCACGGTGTCAACGGCAACACAACACGAACTAATTCATGGAAGCAGAGTCGAACGACGACTGTAGATTGGTTGTAAGCAATGTCGTAGCCGCCCTTCTCGTCGCAACCGAATTTGCTGGCCGTCTTTGATTGCTGTTCGATGAGTAATCGGTCTTCGAGTAACTTGGCCACGCGCCCCGGTGAAGCTTCGAAATGTGGATTCATAAGGAGATCGACTCTGCCGTTCGGACTTTTGCCAAATTCGAACCATACATCAGGCATCACCGGAGAATCCTGCGTGAAGCGTTTCGGACCAGCGTTCCTGTAGATCAACTGCTCCAGTTCGTCACGTTGAATGGTGTTTTTCGTCTTCGAGGGCTGGCGTTTCTTTGTCGCCATGGGGGTCTCCTTCTAGGTGAGATTCAAACTCCCGCGGTCGGATAAGGAAAATTCCCGGGCGGGGGTAGAGTATTGTCAACGTGCTTGCGCAACGCGGCGTCGCAAACAGCATAGCCCCAATTGACGATTCTGTCTTGCAACGTCGTGTCGAGTGCTTTCAAACGCGTTGCGACGTTTGCTAAGTCAATAGTGCGCGCGAACGGACAGGCCATTGCGTCGGGTAGCGCATAGTCGGCAATGTTCGTTCGAATGCCCCAGTATGCACCTTTGCGCGCGCCAAGTTTGTAAGAGTCGATAACCTGACGCTTACGGAGACTCCGCACCTGATGATCGAACAGGCTCAGGATTCGATAAGAGTGGCGCGCCCAGTCTCGTTCGGGATCGGATTCGTCGCTTACAGCGCCTCCACCATCGCTCACGAGGATCGTATCGTAACTCTTCCATGCAGTTTCCAAACCGAGATTGTCGTAGACGCCGCCATCGGTCAGTACCACGTTTGTCCGGTAAGCTTCGTCTTTGAGGGTGACGCCAGGTGTGCTTGCATCAAAATCCGACGTTCGCAGTTCCAGCTCTGCGGGCGAAAGGAACGGGGGGAAAGCTGATGAAGCGGCGACTGCAACCGCAAGCTCCGTCGTCGGATTTTTGACAAGGCCGACGCGGTAGTCGCCCATGTAAGGACGGCTGAATCGCCATAAGACTTTCGTCTGCACGTTGGTGGCGTTGATTACAAAGCGTGGTCCCTCGTTGTCGGCCGGCAAATCCTGGAGCGTGCTGTTGCCGAACAAATATTCGCGATAGGAGTCGGCCACTTCATCCGCGATGCTCTGTCGCGGAAGAAGTATGCCCTTAATGATTGACCCACGGTCG
This sequence comes from Pyrinomonadaceae bacterium, assembly GCA_036277115.1. Classification (NCBI taxonomy): domain Bacteria; kingdom Pseudomonadati; phylum Acidobacteriota; class Blastocatellia; order Blastocatellales; family Pyrinomonadaceae; species Pyrinomonadaceae bacterium. The sequence goes on along the minus strand of DASUNM010000023.1, from coordinate 784,328 downwards.
ATCGTGTGGTTGGCGAGTGCTCTGACGGGCCTAATCACGAGCTCCTCAAGATCCGGGCTGACGTCCATGTTACCGAATCGCAGTTTTTTCCACGCCAGGCCGAGAACGCCGGCCGTGATCGACCCGCCCGAAACGCTCGAAACGCGTGCCAACTTGCGGAGAATTCCGAGCTGGTTGAGTCGCCAAAGAGTACCGAGATGGAAGAGCATCGCGCGATACCCGCCCCCCGACAGACAAAGCGCGATGCCGGGCCGCGGGGCTGTTGTTTCCGCGGCTGAAGCGCTGACGGGTTGAACGCTTTCCGGTGAACCTGTGCCAGGATAACTCATGGAGTGTGCGCGCTGTTCTAACGTATATGGCGAGATGTGGGTTTTCGTTTCGCGGGTAGGTCTCACTTCTTGTTTTTCCAGGCAATCAGAAAAAAGAGATGCCGTGCCGGCATTGCTTCAACGTCGAAAAAGACGTTATTGGAAATCACTAGTCTTTATGTCTCGTCGTCCTTCCCGTTTCTGGAAAAGTTCGAGTTCGAAGAAAGCTGCTTTCCGAACATGGAATTTATCGAGACGGATGACAACTCCGACAATTCGCGGAGAAGTTAGCTGAAAAAACCCCTTTAGTCATTGGTGGAGCAGAGGGGATCGAGACTTTGCCAGAAACTGAGGAACCGAGAATCCAGCGGTTCAGGAGCTGATATTTGTTCTCGGAACTGGCGCCTCAGGAAACGAGATTATGCATAATCAGATATTCCCGGCCCTTTGGTCGGAGTGAATACCGTTCAACCCCACCGATACTCCACGCGCTGAGGTAATCGGTTTCCGTCAGCTGGGCCAAACGAAAATCTATCACGCCGAAATCGATATTCAGCTTCTTTGAAAGGTATGTTGCGGCAGGTTCGCTAGTGAGGGCTACTTCCTTCAATATGCGGATGTCGGCTTCATCAAGCTCAGCCTGGTGCGTATATCCATCAAGCTGTTTTTGCAGTCTAAGCGTTTGAGCTTTCGTTTCCCGCAAATCATCTCTCAGAATCAGGTTGTCTGTCTTGAGGGCATCATTCTCAGCCTCAACCGCAGCTAACTTCTCGCGCAGTTCCGCCGAAAGGGGAACGTCTACAAATAGATCAGTGAGCCAACCCATAACGTTAAGTTGAGAGGGATGATCGGGGCCGGGGCGCAATTAACTTTGTATCACAACGGATAAGTTATCAGCCAGATTTTTTATTGGAAATTGTTATTGGAGATTTATTGGTGGAGCAGAGGGGGATCGACCCCTGACCTCCGCATTGCGAACGCACTTTAGCAGTCACTGCAAAGAGTAACAAGTAGTGACATAACTTATCATTTTGTTAGAGGTTGCACCCGTTTCGGAAGACGTCCGACCTAGCTGCTCATCGCAACGCAGTAAATGAATCTCATCCACGCATCGACGTTTTCAAGCAGGTCCTCACCAGTAATCGGGCAGATGTCGCCGCAGTTGATGTTGTCGCCGCCCGAGCAATACTGTTCCTTGCCGGGCTCGAAATGGACGTCGATGTGCGCCATGTGTCCGGCTTCGTGAAGAATCGTTGTCGCCAACGTGCGGCCGGGCTGCACAAAGAAAAACGGGCATAGCACGATGGCGCTCAAGTCATCCAGCGTTATGGCGACGGCATTCTTAAGCCCGGTATTACATTTTTCCTCGTCGCAGGTCGCCGCCAGCAGATTCTTGTCGATCACCACCCGATCAAGTGTGGATCTGATCAGCGCGACGTGTTTGTCGAGCGTTTCGAAGCTTACGGGTTTTCCAAAAGCGGTCTCGGCTTTCTTCAAGTGATAGGGGTCGCGATTCCCCAGGTTCATGTACGCGCGGGAAGCTATGGCCTTGGCGTTAATCAAACCAAACATTGCTCGGGTTTTCTCGCGCTCGGTGAATGGCTTTCTTTTTGGCTTGTCAGAATCGGGCATGCTGAGGCACTGATGCTCGCGATGATAGTCATCGCCGCCCATCAGTGTTTCGGGACTGGCCGTTTCCGGAGAGGAGGCGCGGCAACTGCAGCCCGGCGCTTTCAAAGCACGCACGTCTGTCGCCAAAGTTTGCCATGCCTGGTTGGGCTGGGCTGACGACTTACAGTCATTCGCGCAGGTCGCCGGAGATCGCGCGAGCGTCTTGGCCGGATCTTTTTCGAAGCTGAGTGCAAACATGCTGGTTGGCCTGTCTCTCGCCGGTGGTCACTTAATCGGCCAGAAGTTTCACAGCAACGAGGCATGTTTACCACGTTCTTGAGACGCAGCTCAAATGTTTTTGCGAGGTGAAAGGTGAGTAAATCAATCCGCGCAATTGATGCGCAAACTTGCTCGAGCGGCCACGCCCCCGGAAGCGACGGCAATTACGCTGTCGCTCAGCGCGATGGAACCAGCCCGAATGGACTCATCGGGTTCTCCAAGGGTTTGAAAGCCGCGTTCACTGAGACATGCGAAATGCATTCTGCCTTCCATGTCCAAAGCCGAAAGAAACGTTCCATCCGGCGAGATCGCGGCGTCTTGCCACCGGCCTTGCCAACGGTCCACCACAGTCAATCGAGATTGATCGATCAAAACAACGGATCGATTAAGATCCACGGCGATCAGGAAGCGCTCGTCTCGGTCAGCATCAAGCCGCGTGATTGTCCCGGCATCCAGTGGGAGCATGCCGCGCGCGTCGCCGCTGGCGAGATCGAATAATCGCGGCTCGCGAAAACCTATTACGGCGACCTTTTGTCCGACCCAAACGGCCTGCGGCGGCAATTCGTTGCCGCGCCAAAGATCGGCAATGGGCTGTCCGGCCACACCGTCGAAGAGGGTGACTCTCGTCTGGCGATCAGAGTCGCCTGTTGAATAACTCGCGACCAACCTGGCCCCGCTCGGCGACCACGCATATACGGTCGGTCGCTCACCACCGCCGGGCAAAATCTGCGGGCATGCGGTTTCGATTACTTCATAGCTGTTTGTGTTGAGATCGAGAACGCCTGGCCCCCACAGCAACTTGCCATTTCGAAACCGAGGTGTGCCCGGCGCGGGGCAGGGCGCGTCCGCCCGGCCGACTCGCTGCGTGCCGGTCCAGACCACCACATGTCCTGGCCCAGCGACCGCCGTAAGGTCACCGGCGATCGCGATGGTCGCGCCGCCTTCGGTTGGGCCGATCGGCGTCCATGTTCCGATTTCGATCGAAGACATACTTAAGCGCTTTTCACTCGAGAGATCCTTGTCACCTGATTTCCGGATTATGGTGTGATCAACTTCCTATTAATGAAACCTAGTTTGCCGTTGAAATCGATTGCTGCCCAGTCGCCGGCAAAACCGGCGACGGTGACGGTGGCTCCCAGCTTAACCGTGCCGATTGGCGGCCTTGCGGTTGACGCCGAAGGCCGGACGTTGGCGATAGGCACGGTAACGGTAGCGACATACGGATGCTCGGCATCGACGAACTCGGTGTTCTTTACGCTGCCTGGGACGCGGACATTCGCCAAAGGAGGCGGAGGTCCTCCCCCAATCGCCGCTCCGGTGGCGACCATTTTGAATCCAAGCGACGTGAGAATGTCCGTTTCATCTTTTCCTGCTGCGGTTACCTCGGCACTGACCGCCGCATTGAAGGCCGGCGGCGCCCCCGCCGCGACGACCACCAGCGATTTGAGAAAAGCCTGGACGTGTGCATTTGTATTGTCCCGACCAAACCACGCCAGGGCCAGCCTGATCTGTTCGACAGGTGGCGCCGGCGCGAGCGGCATCAGCGTCGCCTCGTGCCCGCCTAACACAGCCGGCGTGACATTCAAGTGAACTTGCAACTGTGTGGCATTGAGACCGGTTGCGAGAATGCCTGCCAATAGATCCGCCGGCGCCAGTGTGCGACGGAAGTTGCCCTGGTCAACCATCAGCCGCAGACGCTTCTCGTCCGGCCCAGCAACACCTGTGTATAACGCCGTGCCGATCAACCCGGTATAGACATCGGCGGCAAATGCCTTAGGATTCAAACGTGTGACAAAGGTGTGCGCGGTAACATTAAACTTTGGCCATTTCACCAGGAATGGCACTTGGGCAACGTTCGCCATCTCATTGACTAACTCAATGTTCACCCCAGTCGGCGGCAATGCTGGCGCCGGCAATACCAATGGCACCAGCATGCGGGTAATGATGTCGTACCAATGTAAAGGCCTGGCGGGCATCATCATGCGCGAGCGCAAGGTTAGCTCTGCCATTCCGGGTGAGATCGTGGCGGCGATTTCGACCGCCGCTCTGAGAACTCCTTCGGGCTCCAATCCGGTGCCCGCATAAGCGCCCGGCGCACCAAAAACATTCGGGTCACTCGGATAGTTTGGCTTGAGTTGGCCGGTCGCCGGATCGTACAGGCTCGTGAGTGCGGCGAGTCCCACTGAGCCACGGGCCGCTTGCACCGTGACGCCCGGCGTGATGGGAATGCCGGCTCCGGCTAAACGAGTTTCGGTGAATTGCGCCAGGCTCTGATCGGCGGCGACCGCGGCTGGAATCGCGGCTGCCGGTGTTCCGGCAGCGACAGTGCGTGACCCGACCAGACATCCCGCGTACAGGATGCGCGCCGTCGCCGGGTCCATGTGCTTTCCAAGCGCGTCCAACAAATCCTCGGTGGGCTTCTTATTCGCGACGGGGTTGAGGCTCTCTTCCGGATAGTGAGTACTTCCCGGCGCCGGCAAACCAGCTCCCGCCAGGGCGACACTATGGCCTGAGCCATGGCCGGCGATGACGGTTTGATTAATTCGTCGGACCCCCCCGCTGTCCTTGTGACCCCAGGTACTGGCGATCGTGGGAATGCGCAGTGCCATATCAGCGATCGAAGTTTGGCCTTCAATCATTAGGACGAGATTAGTCATATCCCAAAGGCCCCACATCCCGCTGCTGACGCCGACATTCTGCACCAGGTCGGAAAACAATTTCGCCGCGTCCTGAAACGCAGCGGGCGCGTCGTGACCGGTGTGCAGAATCAAGACCAACGGATGTTTTCCTGAAATGTCTCCCAGGTTCGCCACCAGTTGATTCAGCATGGGAAGCGGGAACCGGTGCAGGTTTCGCACCCAGCGGTCGGCGGGCGAGCCGCCCTTAAGTGGCAGCAACGGTGCGAGTCCTGGTCCGCCGAGGGCGGTGAGAAAAGCGAGCACCCGCTCGAACTCTGGTCCCAACCCTCCTGGAGCAGGTGAAAAGCTCGCCTCCAGAAACGGCTCAAAGTTTGCCCAGTATTCAGCGAGCAAAGTCATCAGTGCAGGCGACGCTTGAAGTCTTTGCAGTTGTGAGTGAGAAACGGTTATTTCGAGGACCGCCGGCGGAATGATTTGTTCCAGGTCGAACAGCGTCTTGCCGAGCGCGATCCGATCGGCGAGCGGCGGAAGCGGGGGAAAGATTTGAACCGTGTGCTGGTCCCGGCCCATGCCGCGACAGAAAGCTTTCAGGCCTGGCCAGTCGGCCGCGGGGATCGCCTTCAGCTCGGACAACATTACATCGCCGATCGCCAGACGGATGTAGGATCCCTCTCCCAACAGCAGAAGCATCTCCCAGAGAAAAGCTCGATCCGCCGGCAACAAGGTCGGATGCACAAACCAATCTGCCTGCTCCTGCTCCGTATATTTTTCAAAATCCCTAAGGTTGAGCCCGGCGAGAGGCGGCACGGCGGCCGGGTTTCCAAAGATGTGATCCTTGTCGTGCCGCGCCACGGTCGTCGCCGTAGGCTTGACGCGAAATACGGTGGGCGAGCTAACGCGCATGGCCGCGTGTCCACCGACGGCGCCGATGCGTTCGGCTTCGGCTTCCGCGGCATGATAAGGCTCCGCCACGTTCAAACTTTGGTGCGGACTGATCGTGCTGTTATTTGCCTGAGCCACATGGGCCAGTTCGTGCCGTATGATCTGATCACCCGAAGACGTGCCGGGCGCGAATTGATTCCGGCCGAAGAACACATCTCGTCCCACAGTGAACGCGGCGGCATCAAGGCTTTCAGCGGCAGCGGCCGCATTCGGACCGGTGTGGAAACGAGCTCCATCCGTGCCCTCAACGTTCTTGGCTGGGCCGCCGGGCGCGGACGCAGCGGAGGTTGACGCAATTTCACTTTGGGCCGGTTCTAAAGCGAGACTTTGCCAAAGCTCGTTAGGCTGCGGAGCGCTTTTCGGTTCAGCGTCCGAATGATTCGGTGAATGGGTTTCAGCCGTGGCAGGCGACTTCTTATTTGTTTGCTGCGTAAACATTCGACTGCCTTCGCTTTAGCGATCAACCGCCGGTGCTGCCTTCGCTGCTCGACGTCGCCGGCGCAGCGGTCAGGTTTTCGGATCGCACCATAGCCAGCCCTTCCCGATTTCGATAAACATCGTACGAGTAACCACCGCCGCCCGCCCCGATCCAAGTGCCCGTCACACGTTTCCAGTAGTACTCACTGAGTCGCCTGTAGGTCGGCATATCGATCGCGCGCACGACAACTAGTTCCTCGCCAAACATCCAGTTCGTCCCGCCGGTGCGTATAAACCGCGGATGCACTGCGTCAAAATCAATCTCTTCCACGCCCCCGGCGCGGTTGTATACCCATGCCACTCGATCCTGTCCGAAGACCCAGGCCGTATCACTCAGGGTGGCGGCCCCGCTTTCGGACTCACTTTCCATTCTCTCCATGGATTCAAGCGTTCCCGCCTCCAGATTTCGATGGAGCGATTCGAGCGGAGTTTGAATCGCCTCTTTGATGATGTACATATAGCGTTTTTCTTCTTCGTCCCACAATCGCACGCCCCAACCATCCTCAAAATGGCGGAACGTTTCACCGGAAGGATTCTGCGCGTTGGCGCGATGCCAATCCGCCAACGTAAAGGTGCTGAGATAGTATCGGGCGATTATAAATTGGAGATCTTCATCCGGCACATTCGTGACTACGATCTTCTCGTGCTCAGGTGTGTCCGCCGGCGAGTTGCCGCGAGCGACATCCCACAGGTCGGACTGGGACATGGCGTTCGAAACAACGTTGTAGCCTCCCAGGAACCCACGCTGCACCAGCGCGAGCGTCGGGGTCGCGCCCTGTTCAGACCACCAGAGAACGGTCATGGCGCCCTCGACGCGTTCCCGCGACGCAGTTGCTTCGGCAGCGGCATTCGCCTCTTCGAGTTGCACCGCCAACTCAAGGCCGATGCGTGCGATTTCGATCAGCGCCATGAAGCCGGCCCCGATGCGGGTGCTCGCCGGCATGACCGCCGTACCGCCTGGACCGTAGACGGTCCGGCCCCCCATCGATTCTTCCATCAGCCTTTGTAGCTGCATTTGCCGCCCGAGTGATTGCAGCAAGTCCGCCCGGTACTCGGTCATCATTCCGCGCCGAGCGGCGGACATTGAGCCGAGCGCTGCGCCGGTTCGCTGGAGTTTTTCCGGTGTCCATTCAGCGCGCGTCGCGGCCCAGGATGAACGGACGTGCTCGGCGACTTCCGCGGGCCCGAGCATGGCCCGCGCTTCGATCACCAGCGATCGATAGCGGCTCTGCAGCTGATTCAGCTCTTCGTAGCGTTCGCCGTGCAGCGCCGAAAGCATTCGCGCCAAAGTCACAAAGCACATTCCGTACGCATTAAGATTGAGCTCGTGAGCTTGCAGACCATTCCGCGCCTGGGTCGGATCAACTCGAGTAACCTCAGCCGAGAGGAGCCGCAGCTCAGCGTTCACGGCGGTCATGTCCGCGGTGCTGCGCATTCCACCGGCGGCCGCCGCGGCCACGCCGAGTTCCGCCCACACCCGTCCGGCGGCCGTGCGCAAAGATGTTTCGGAACTCTGTAGATCAGTGCGTATCTGCGATACCGACTCGAGTAGCGGACGCGGGACACCCGCGCCGGTTAACCCCTCGTGTAAAGTGCCGGCGCGCTCCTGAACCACGCGCAACTCGTGCAAGCGTTGGTACGCCACCATGATGTCCGTCTCATAAGTCTGGGCCATGGTGACGGCGCTACGAATTCCGGAAACATCCAAAGTCACTCGTTCGGTTGTGGTGCCCCGCAACCGCGTTACCTCTGAAGTTCCGGCGGCGGCTGTACCGCCCGTAATTCTTTCAACGTCGACGCCGACCAGATCGAGAAAGCGAATCGAAGCCCCCGGCGCGCCGGCGAACTGGTTACTGGTTTGAGTAATAAAGTCCACGCGCCCGTTGCTGGCCTCGAAGGATAGCCGCAGCATCCTCAATACTCCCGAGACATCGGGGCCACCTGACACCCGGCCGCCGTGATGCGGATACTCGACGGTCCGCAGCGCGCCGCCGGGACCGGCTCCGCCCAACAGTCTCACGAACGCTTGCTCGCCGACGGCATTTATCACCTCGTTGAAAAGACGACCGGTGCCGTCCGCGGTGTAGAGCATGCGCTCGCCGGTGACCAAGTCAGTGACGATCGTGACCGGGCTGGTGGCGTTCTTGTCGAAAGTTGTCCGTCCGGGGGCCGTCAAGGCACGGTGCGCGGCTACGGATCGAAATTCAGTCATCACGAAGCCGTCATAAACCAAACGGTTCTCGTGCACCGCACCGCCTCCGGTGGCCCCGCCGGTTACTTGGATTTGAATTAGCTGCTGCGTTGGGGCCAGCGTGATTCCCATGTTTCGCCAATCGCGGCGGCCGACCGCGCTGTTGAGTTGTTCAGCCGCGATCTGAATCGCGGTATTCGAAAAGGTTGCCGTCCCAAGAAAGTCGCGGCCCGCCCGCATGTGATCGGCGTCCGTATGAGAAACAATCGCGCGTTCCGGCGCTCGGCCCAAGCCGCCGCCGATGACTCGTTCGAGCGCCTCGATCAAACGGGCCGCGCCCCCGGTGCCGCCCGTTCCCAGATCGAGCATCACGCCCTCGCCCGTGCGCGTAGAATTCACGAGAATCGCGCGGCCTTTGTCGACATGAAAGAACCACGCCTGAACGCCGGACTCCAGCGGAGTCGGGGCGGCCACTTGCACGCCTCTCAGCTTGTAGCCGTTAGCGCGGCTGCCGCCGATTGTTAAAATATCAACGGTCTGCCGGCGCAGGGTGAAGCCGTCCGGAAAATTGTCGGCCAGCCACTGCTCATCATCCAACGAAAGCTCGATTGCGTTCTGACGAAGTTCTTCAAGTGACTCGGGCGAAAGTAGTGATCCTTCTGTCGGCGCTTCGTCGTCAGGTCCTTCACGCTGAATTCTTGGCGCAGAAAGTTGGGCGACCGCCGGCGCTGCGGAGGGTGGGTGTGCAGCGGTTGCTCCTGCGGGACCGTGGCTTTGCCCTGAACCGGCCGCTGCCTGCTGGGCCACGTGAGTTAGTTCATGAGCCAACAAGCGGCGGCCGCGGTCCGACGCAGGCGAGTACTCACCGGCAGCAAAAACTATGTCGCGGCCGACGGTAAAAGCGCGCGCGTTAACCTGTGACGCGGAAGCTTCGGCCTGAGTTCCGGTGTGCACTCGGACGCCGCCGAAGTCACGGCCGAATCGCTCTTCCATGAATGACCTCGTCGTCAGATCCAGCGGTTCGGCGCGCGAGCTCAGGGCGGCGCGAACGATAGCCGGCGACGTCGTTGCCCACGGGACACGCGGCCTCAGTTCCTTCCGCGCCAGCTCTTCCTTCCCGGAAGCACCAGACTTGCGTTGGACCATTTGCTCTTCATCGTCTTCGACGCACGGAGCGCACTTAAGCTGCACTCTTAGTGAGCTTGGAGCAGCCGTCGAGCCATGGGTAACTTCCGATTGCGGAGTTGCCATCCGCATTACCTGATCGGCAATTCGATCAGCCTCTCGCTCGTCCGGGTCGTCAGGACGGCTGATGGCGAGCTTTGCGTGGAGGGCCACCGGCGCCCATGCCAGTGATTGCCATGTTTCGTTACGCTCGAGTTCCGGCGTCTCGGTGACTGGTTCCGCTTTCGCCGCATCAGCTTTGCGAAGTACGCGCGCCTTCTGAGTTTTGAAATAATTGCCCACGCGAATTCCTTATTTATGTTTAGGGATGCAGAGCCGACACTCGTCCTTCACGATCCACATTGAACAGCGTCTCTCTGGTGACACCGGCAATCAAGCAACGTTTGATTCGCCTCCCAAAGCATCGTTGGCGGCTGTCGAGTGCCGAGGGTTGGGGACTAAAACCAACCGAACCGATCCGAATAGAACCCTAGCGATTTCGGCCCCCACCGGAGCTGCACATTATCGTCGCGCCAGTAGGGCGGAGCGATTGCTTCCAAGGGCAAGTAACCTTCGGTCTCTCTCGCTGCGGCGCCGGGTGTCGGGCGGTAGCGGCATTGATAGTCACCCGCAAAAGCCAATTCAAGCACGGCGGCGAACGCCATCGGGTGCGTGAGATCCTCCGGAAATCTCCAACCATGCGCAGCCCACAGCCGCTCTGCGGCAAAGCGTAGTACCACCGGTGCTAGATCCTTTCGGACCATCGCGCGAAACGCGACCACACTACCGCCGTCGGGCAACGCGATTCCCGTGAAGGGCACCCGGCCAGTGATGAAAAAGCCATCGCGCTCAAAACGCACCACGTCTCCGTAGGGTTCTCGCCGAACGCGATGCGTAGCAGGCGCCATTAGACGATCAAGCCATCCCGGAGCATCTTTGCTTTCCGGCGTGAACGTATGGAACGCGACCCACGCTTCCGCGGGATCGACAGGCTCAGCGAGATGTCGCGCCAATCGCTCAACGCGGCGCACCTCACGGAGTAGAGGAAGGATGACGTGGTTCTGGTTCACGTGGTCGCAAGATACGCAATAGAATCAGAACTTCTGCTGTGACCAAAGCCGCCAAATAAGCCAGCATGTGGGGTATCCACAGTAGCCTTTCTGTAAGATTGGCCATCGATCCCCATGCCGAAAATGGCGCTGCGAACATTTCCAAAAGTCCCCTCAGGCGGCTGAACACGGTAGGTCCCTGGACGACACGACCAAGGCCACCCATGAAGTACGAGGCGATTTCATCAAGGGGTCGAAGCAGAGTTCGCCTCCACGAATGTCCTAAATGCTCATTCAGGAATCCGAATATTTGACGCAGTCGGCCGTGCGTCGCTTCGTGCCAAACAGTATTGATGGCGTGGCCGGCGCTTTCCGCGCCCGTGCCGATCTCGATCGTCGGGGGATCTGATCCAAACCGTCCCGCAGTTCGCGGCGGGAGAGGCGTCTCTACCACGGCCGGACGAGCCCCCCGTCCGCCGAGAAATCTCCAGGCCCGATCAGCATATCCTTCGAGTTCCGCCTGCGTCGGGCGATAGCTGCCCCGGGCGCCGGCCGCGGCGGGCGCCATCGGTTCCGTCGCAGATGGTTCGGCAACTGGCTCTCGCGTTGTGCTCGGCGTGCTCGGCTCGGTGGTTGGCGAAGGTCGGGGCTCAGTCGCCGGAACAGGCGCCTCAGGCCCGGCGGTACCGGGCAACGGCTCCGCGGTCTCTCGCGGCGCGGTCGAACCAGGCGTACGTGCACCTCGAATGTTATCGACTTGATCGATCAATTCGTCCGTGCTCTGGGTGACTTCGCGGATGGTGGTTTGTTCGGCTGGCGCGAACGTGGAACCCCGGGCTTCCGCTGCCTCGCGGAATGCGCGGTAGCTGTCCCTCAAGCTCCTGATCATGCGCGGCGCCTCGATGGCGATCCGGGCCATTCCGTAGATCGCGACCGCGCTATGCACGACATCGACCGCATCCATGAATCCGCGGCCGAAGTTCTCGATTATCCAACTTCGATGTTCACGCAAGACGGATGTAAGCGTGCCCAGGATGAAGGCCGCGCGATCAGCCCACAGCAACACGCGGGCGGCCAGAGTTGCCTCAACACCGAGACCGGCCAACGCACCAGTGCCGAGCGTCAATCCGATTCCGGCGGCTTCAATGATCTTCTCCAGAACCTGCTGGGTCGTGGCATTGGCGAGCTGGATCAGGAATAGCGGCGTCGTGTAGTGGATGATTCCGCCCTGATCGTAAAGGCGAACGCCGATGACCTCGCTCTCAGGCAGCGTGATTCCGCCGAGGAAATAGTCCGTCGGTAGAGTTGACGTTTCGCGCCGGAACTCACTTGTGCCGAGCACGCGCACGTACGAATGGGCCCAAATTCCGCCCGGCACGCGCCGCGCCTCGATCGGGGCGTCGTTAAATACAGTGAAACCCGGCAGGCGAAACGGGAAGATTTTTGTTCGGCCTGAGGTTGCGGCGGCATCAAAGTCGCTCGCGCTGACGGTTGCGCGCGTGGTGACCTGGCGAATCCGATCCGCCTGCGCCTGTTCTTCGGCAGCCACGCTTCCCGCCGTCATCTCGTCAAAGACTCGGTCAAGTAATCGACGGCCTGGGCTGGTACCTGCGAGTTGAACAAGGTCTGCATCGGTGGCCGCGAGCGTGAGCTCGTACGCTACGTCGTCACGGTCGGTCGAACCTAACGCCGTGAAGACTTCATCGATCAGGGCAAGCTCACCACGAAGAGCCATCTGCAAGAGTTCCTGACCGAGCCCAGCCTCGCTAAGAAACCCCCATGAAGTATGGCGGCTGACAAGTGCTTCCGCTTCCTCAGGCGTGCGATAGATGATCGGGCTGCCGTTGGAACGCGTCCCACCTGCTGTAATCGACGGCGACTGCGCCACATGAGTTAGCTCATGGGCAAGCAACCGTTTTCCCTCGGTAGTGGTCGGCGCAAATCGGTTCGCCGAAAATACAATGTCGCTTCCAACTGTATAAGCTTTGGCTTGGACGTCGCGCGCAGATTGCTCCGCGGCGCCTCCGGTATGCACGCGGACGCCGCTAAAATCGCGACCGAAACGCGGTTCAAAGAAAGAGCGCGTTGCTCTATCGAGCGGCTGGCCGCCTGCTCCGAGGGTTCCCAGTAGTTGCCATGGCACCGCGGGACGCGCGGTAGTTCCGGCGGATGTTTGACGTTGGAGACGTTGTCCTTCCTCTTCTTCTTCACAGCCGGCACACTTCCGCTGGACGAATTGCTGTTTGTTTTCTTCACATGCAGCGCACGTGCGTGACGCTTCTAATGGACCGAGCGGCGTGATCAAAGGCCGGTCGGGAGGGCTCGCTGCCATTCGCATCACCTGATCGGCGACGCGATCTGCTTCGAGTTCATGCGGATCGTCAGGCTGGCTTACGGCGAGCTTCGCTTGAACGGGATATGAGTTGAAGGCGAGCGATCGCCAGATTGGATTCAGCGCGGCTTCGCGTTGAGCGCCGCTTTTCTCTCCCTCCGCCGGCGCCGGTTGCTGACTGGCGGATTTTTTGTCTGAGGCGAACATTCCACCACGGTTGAACTGCGTGCATGTGCGTGCGGACGGGGCCGACCGTCCGGACAACGAAACTATTGCTCACTCATGAAAGGCCCAACCACCTCCAAATAGATTGCAGGTCGCTCGGCGCGATCCGGTTACGAATAGCGAACACCTTCCGCGCTCTAGCCGGGGATTACTCGATCCACAAAGATCACGTCGTCGATGTTCGTTATGTCAATTTTGTTTCGCACGAGCCATGCCCGGTCGGCCGCGCTCAGCTGTTGGGAATTCGGACTCAAAGAGCTTACAGCGCCAACCTTTTTCACAGCGTCGCCGACGGCCGTGGCCCGTTTCGCGGCACCTGAATCCAGGGTTCCCGTCGTTGCCAATGTTACGCGGGCATCAGTTCCACGAATATTCGCGCCCTTGAGCGTGCTTTCCAGTGTGGTCCCGCTCGGAAGCTCGTTGACAAAGGTGAATTCGGTGCTCGTGGTTCCATCAGGAACGCGCGTCCCGTCGAAAAGATTTGAAAAGATGAGCAGGGCTCTTCGCGTAACCGAAGCTTGCACCACATTCACGGTGACGCTCGTCTGACTAAGATTCGGATCATTCTTGGCCTGCGCACGCACGTTGTTAATAACTGGCCCGATGCCGCCGGCTCTAATAACGATCTCGAACGTGGCAGTCTCGTTGGCGCCCATGCTTGCTTTCGAAAAAACAACCGTGCCACCAATCGTTTCCTTTGGGGGTGCGACCGGGTCGCCCCATCCCGCGCCGGTGACAACGCGCGCGCTAAGGAAAGCCTCCTTACCCGGTAACTGATCAGTAACATTCACGTCGGTGGCTGCGACTGAAGCCCCGTTGCGTAATGTGATCGTGTAGGTGATCGTACTGCCGGAAGTTACCGTCGACGCGTTGGCGCTCTTTGTAATGCTCAGATCCGCGGGCTGCGGAGCTGGTTTTGGCTGGCCCACCAACGCCACCGTAGGACACAGGCCCGCAGTCGGTTCGGTAATAATCGAAAGTGTGTCCTTGTCTTCGCCGCTCGTACCTCCTGCCGCCGGCGAGTATTGAATTGCCACCTTGATCGATTTCCCGGCCGCCACGGTTACGGATGGAGTCTTGGGCGACGTCACGGCAAAGCGTGCCGTGGTCGTCGTAAGGGTTACCTTGAAGTCCGTCTTTGAATCGTTGTTGATAGTGAGCTGTTCCGTTGAAGGGGACCCTGGTGTCGCCACAAAAATGATGGTCCTCGCGTCCAGACGGCAAGCAACCGTTTGTTCTGCCTCTTGTACGAGCACCACAGAGAATGCCGGACAAGGTATCCTGGTAGTCGGCAGCTTACCGGGGGTTTTGACACTTCGAGCTTCGATCCGACTGCCGACGCGATCCAGGATGAGCTTAGCCTGCGCCATTGGAACGGCGTCATCATCCTGGTTAGAGGTGACGACTATCATCGCTTCCGCTGTATCGCCCAGTTGGCGCCAGGTCTTCGGATCGGAAGCGCTGTCCGGCGTGAGGACCTCAGCCGTGCCGCCTTTGAATTCGGCTGTGCCTAACAGTCCTAGTTCAGAAATGCCCGTAATGTCATCCAGGTTGCCTTCAGCTATTACCTTCAGAACTCTTTCGAATTCACGAGGATCTCGCGAGGTGGAAACCTTGTGACATACGGGTCTGGTTTCCCTGAGAGTTATAAAGGCAACAAAGCCGTCCGTGTTCTCGACGGCCAACTCCGGATGCACCGTTGCCAGTACCTGCGAGGTTGCGTTGGTGGCGCTGGAAACCCCGGCGACGGTTTTTTCCAGCCGCCCCAGACGGCTATTCGCAACGGCGTCGCCGTCGTTGGCGGTGGCGCTGGCAATGGCGGCATGCGCGATCCTTGGGCCGGGATCGGTGAGCTTCCAATCCTCAACGACATCGTCTGGTTCGGAAATCAACGTCGCGAGGCCCGGCTCAAATTCCACGATATCGACGCGTTTCATGAAAACCAGTTCGCGGTTGAGCGGCGTTCCGGCAGCGAGATCTGCGGCGACAGTCCGCACGGCCTCGGCATTGGCCGCCACTAACATCCAGAAAATATAGCGGCGTGGCGGCAGCGGCACCGGCGCTGGAACCACGTCGGGTTCACAGCGGCGCGTGCGACGGCGATGGAACAAGACCCAGTCCATGGTGCCGCGCACCAGCAACTCCTCAACCGGTTTCGGCGGCGGTGGAAACAGCAGACGTCGTTTCGCGTCGGCAAAATCCGGATCGTTGAGAATCTTGGCAATCAGCTCTAAGGCTGCCACCGCCTGAACATGTCTCTTGTCTTGGTCAGAAAGGACGTCGGCATCCTCTTTGAGATTGGCGGACGCGAACGTTTTCCCTCCTGTCCGGGTGTTGCCTTTCAGCAAGAGGCCGGCGAATTCGGCGGAAACCTGCAATGGCTCCTGACCCCAATCAGCTGTGAAAATAAAATCTTTCTGACCGTCAATTCGCACTGTGATCGCTGACTTGTTACGCAGCTCGGCGACGACATCGAAGTCAACGAGGCCGTTCGAGATTGTTTGCGCGTTTCCCAACACCGTGCCGCGAAATGAAAGTCGCGCGTTTTCAACATGGCCGGTGACTTTCTGGGTCGTTCCACTGGTAACGGTCGGTTGCGTGATTCGGATGATCCCGTGCAACTCCACTTCGAGCAGGGGAGTCCTCTCGGCGCCGCTGGCCAGGATCGCGTGCGCATCAATGTTGGCTGAGTCGCCACGCCTGAGCCCGAACACGTTGGGGTCGCAACGCAGGCTGATCCAAAGTCCCAAACGCGGGGGTGACTGCGTGGCAACGGATAGAAAATCGCCGACAGTGTCCGTATTGACGGTTGCTTTGGAGTCTGCGGCGGCGGCACCGAATCCGCTAACGTGCGCGGATTTGTCAGCGCCGACTATGCGGCTGTCTTCCCGAGTGACTGTCTTTGAGTCCACGATCATGGGGCCGGAAATCTGACCCACAGTTGTTCGCGTTTGTTGCCGTTGGGCACTTAGATAGAATGCGCCGCCTCCGGTCGGCAAAATTTCAACGCGGGCCGCGCCTCTCAAATTGATCGGCTGTTCCGGAGGCAAGGCTACGTCGCTAATTCTCACAGGAGCTATCAGGCCGCTACCGAGATCGACGCTGGCTTCGAAACCCGAACCAGGACTGAGCTGTTTCTGTTCGAGCACCTCGCCGTTCGGAACCAGAATGTCGACTTCCGGTTTACGCTCGGCATCCTCCAGACCCTGAAGCAGCGAGATACGCTCCATGTGCTGGGCTTCTTCCAAAGCGTGCGCGACATAGTCGGGACGGACCACGCAGAAACGAAGGTCGACGCCTTCACCCATCAGCCGTCGCACTTGTTGGTTGATGGGCGCGGCCTCGCCGGGCACCACGGGCAGATATCCGGCGCTCGGCAATTCGACGATCCCGCCGTTAATCAACACGCGATCACTGGTGACTGAAGTGCCCAGGCCTTTGATGACTTCCGCCAACTTGTCATTCAGCGTCGTCAGCTTCGATATGCCGCCGGAGAAGGTAGTCGCCTCTTCCCGGTTCTCCCTAAGCAGAGTGAAGCGTTGCGCCGTTGACACATAGAATTCTCGGAGCTCGGAAATCGTCGCAGCCGCGTCCTTCAGCGCACTTCGCGCGCCACCGCAAGGGTCGTCGTCGCCTTTACGCGCATCGTCTTTCGAAAACAGGTCGCGAAGCTGGCACTGAAATTGAAGTACCTGGGCCAGAAAAACGTCCCAGGGCCGCATCATCATGCGCCATTGCCAGTAGCGCTTGGCCTCAGGAGAGATTCGTTCGCGCCGCACGATCCAGGCATCGAGAAAGGCTGCCGCGCCTCGGGCAATCACGCCGATCGCGACACCGCTTCCGCCTGCGGCGTCCGCGCCCAGACACCAGGTCTCTTGTCCCAATCCCGACTTTGATATCAAGCTTGCGATGCGGCGGCGTTCGTCTTCGAAATAAGCAGCGGCCACCCGGGAACGAAAATGCGTCTGCGTCAGCGCGATAACTTTTGGATTCGGCAGGGGCGTGCGCAAATTGAGCTGTTCTGCGCGCACGAGGATGCCCTCAATCGCGTTCGGGCGATCGGTGCTGGTCGCACAAGCTTCTTCGCACAGCTTTCCGTAGACGTCTTCTTCACCGCAGAGGGCGTCGGCAGCCGAAATTACGATTCTGTAAACGTCTCGCGGTTGGGAACTGTCGACCTCGGGCGCATTAGGAGGAGGAATCTCGCACTCTGCAAACTTGCCTTTGCCGCGGATGGTTATCTCATTGAAGGACTTTGTGTCCGAGCGCGACTTTTCGATCAACTGCTGGACATCTATTGAGACACTCCGTGGCAGATAAAGCACGCGGCCGCTCGGATCGATGGCCAGACCCGCGCCGATCTCGAGCTGGTCACCCTTTACATCCTTGGTCAGCGTTACATCGAAACCGTAGGCGACGCCGGCGCCGCCAGCCTGGTTAGATAAGGCGACGAGCTGCCGCAAGTAGTCCTGCTCCGCTTTCAGATCGCTGGCGCGCAGAAACTTTCCATCAAAGTAATTCAGCCGCGTCAGGGGTGTGGGTTGCGGGATAACTATGTAACCGTTCGCTTCGCTCGCCAGGACGAGAGCTTGTGATTCTTTCGTCGCCATGTTCGGTTCCTTTCTATTCGAACAACTTCGCTACTAACCGGTCCGAGTCTATTTCCGTGAGGTGCTTCGTTTGCGCGCCGCGCGTGGTGCCCTGCTCGGCCCTGGCTCGCCGCCGTTTTTGGTGTCCGCGACAGGCTCAGTTTCGTTCCCGCCGCCGCCGTTTTCGGGGTCCGCGGAAAGCCCCTCTTCACCCAGATCCTCCGGCGTCACGTCAAAGTCTTTCATCAAAACGAAATCACGCCCGTTGTGCGGCGAGGCAGGTGGTCCACCCTTAGCGCCCGCCAGCGGTACCAAGTCCGCACCCAGAATGGGAGCGGGACCTGAGCCAGAGACCATTAGCCGGACGAGGCCGCTGATTTCGCCATCCAGTTGGAGTGAAATCGTTTTCGTTTCGTCACCAGCGTATGAAGCGGCGGTGACGTTGGACGTCCGCCAACCCTGCGCGGTGTCAAAGAAGGTCACCGAGAAAGCGATCGGTGCAATGCTCGCGGGGTGCAGCGGCTTGTCGCTGGTGAAGATGACTGCGTTCGACGTCAAAGCAACCGAAGCAGGATCGATGCGCGGGCCGGTGTCCGCGTTTGGCGACGTGCTCGCTCCGAATCGCCCGCAGAGCAGATCCTGGATCGTGGTCGTCGCCACGTGCGATGGCCGCACTGAGCTGTCGACTTTGCCGCCGCTCAGAATCCACTTCTTGTCCTGCTGGGTAAGCTTCAGTTCCGTGATGTTGGCCAACACGACGCAGTCGTCGTCCGTGCCCGGAAAGAGCAGACGACGCCCGTCGCTGGTCGCGGGCTGTAAGTCGATTTCGTCCAGCGCGGCAAACTCGTGGAAAGCCTTGAGCAATGCGGCAGCTTGTTGATCGACGCCCAGCGCTTCAATTTCGTCGATGCTCGTCAGAACCTGTCGATCCGCCTTCGCGGTATCAAGGCGCTGTTTATCTTCGGGGCGAAGTTCTGTTGCGGCCGCAAGTTGATCGAAAGTTGCCTGATCAAGCGGCTGAGGTTCCTCAATGCCGAACAATATGCGTAGACGGCGATACGGCTCGGCCCGATCGCCAGCGAGCGCCGGCAACAGTCTAATCTCTACGGTTTCGTGAATCCGTGAATATGTGGTGCCAGTGCCGCCGTTATCACACGGCTGCAGCAGTGCCGGCACCTGCCGGTCCAGACACGCCTTGAAGCAAATGACGACGTGCACATCGAAGGCATCACGTACGAGATCAAACCCGGGGTCGCCCTTGTGCTTGTCAAACCATTCCGCGACGTTAACGCAATGGTCTTCGTCGAGATGTAATTCGCGACCGGCAGCATCCAACGCCAGACCGGCCTTGACGCGAATTTCTCCGCGATCATTCTCAACGCCGACTCCGTAACCCCAGACTACGCCCTGCCGATGCAGCCAGGCGTTATGCAATCGCATCTTGGCGCGGTGATAAGCCTGTTCGGTTTCAAAGTCATCAACGCCAAGCAGCATCCCAAAGTGATATTTCAAGGAATCGAACGGGCTGAGTGGCAGTAACTCGGCACCACTGGTGTCGGCTGCCTGGCTCGTTCCGATGTCAGACGGGCTAGCCATAAGCGTCTCCTCTTTTCAGTTATCTCCCCGCAAAGCTCCGAACAAATTCGCGGCGCTGTTCTGTAACTCACTTTCTTCCCGGGCCGCGCGTTGTCTTTGCTCGGTCGTTAGATCAACCAGCACGTTCGCACTCTTGTCGGCCACCAGTTGCGTCGCCACGAAATTCTTCTCAGCGTCCTTCACGTCTTTGCTGAGCACGGCCGGGTCCGGCATGTTCTTGAGGGTGTCGACCGCTTCCGCGTAGTCGTGTAGCAAACGCCACGTCGCATCAGGCACGGCTGCTTCCCAGGCATTCATGATTGGTTCGTTTCCACCTCGATAAGTGCCCAGGGCCGTCTCGAAGAGTTGTTTCGCAGTAGCCACTTCTCCCTCGGCGGTCGTGACCGCGGTTTGCTTGGTCGCATCGTCCGGCTCCGCCTTCGCCGCCACGATCGCGTCGGCGAGGGCCTTTTGCTTATCTTCGAAGGTCTTGTGCAATGCAGCCACCGCCTTCTCTTCGTCGGCGGCGTCCTTGCGGCTGGTCTTCAAGGGATCGGGCGCATTTAAGCGGCCAAGCTGTTCAGGGGTAAGCGGAGCCACGGTTGGATCTGCAACCTGAGCCAGTTTCGTGGTTGCTTGATCAAACCGACTCTTGCCGGCGTTCACGAATTCACGCGCGGCCGCCTCGGCGCGCACCAGCGTCACCCACGAACTTGCGGCAAGGGCGATAGCTCCGCTCTTCTCGCGTTCTTTCCGCACGGCAGCGTCCGCGGTTTGCCGGGCGGCCGTCAGCTTTGCGATCCGTTCCGCGGCGGCCTCTCGTCTTTTCAGCGCCCGGTCCAGCAACGGCTTAGGTAAATCGTCTCCCACCCGTTTTTTTGCTTTCTTAAAGTTGGCTCCAGCCGGTTTGGTTTCATCGAGGGCTTTCGCGGCATCGGCGTTTAGTGACGACAGTGGCCCGTCGAGGTCGGTAGTCAACTTGTTACGGTCAACACTGGCCGCCTCAGCCTGGGTGAGAAACGCCGCGGCCCTCGCGGCTTCCGCAGTCAAGCTAGTGACATCCGCCGCGGCCGATGTCTCCACGCTCTGGGCCGCCTGCATGGCAGTCTTGGCTGCCGTGATGGCGGCCCGTTTCGCGCGCGATTCGATAATCGCCTGCTCGAGTTGCGCGAGCAGCAAATCGCCATCGGCCGGGGTGGGAATCGCGGAAAGTTTTGCCCTGATCGCGGCGATTTGTTCTTCGAGTGAAGCGAAGTCAGTCGTCGCCGCGTCTAACTTGGCGCGCTCAGTACCGATGGTGCTAACCGCGTCGGCCAGTTGGAGTTTGGCGGCGGCTAACGCCGAGGAAAGCTTGGCACTTCGCTGTTGCGCGTACTGAACAATTGTCGTTGGGTCAGCCATAAATTTTTTCCTTTCTTAATCAAGCGGCAAGACCGATAGGCGCGCCTGGAAACGAGCGACCGGCTTTTGCGTATTCACGACGGATCGCATGGATAAAGTGGTGGCGATCGATCGGCACGCCGTCGGCAGCGGCGAGAAATCCCGCGGCCACGGCGGCATTGCGGATCATCGCCCCCACAATTGGATAGAGCGCGGCGAGTTCATACAGATTCACCTCGTCGTCTAAGGGCGCATCGTTGGGCAAATGACACTTCCAAAGCGCCAGCCGCTCCTCACGATCCGGCTCTTCGAAATCGAGCACAAATTCGAGGCGGCGGAGAAAAGCAGTGTCGATGTTCTGTCGCAGGTTGGTCGCCAGGATTGCGAGTCCTTCGAACTGCTCCAGACGCGTCAGCAGGTAGGCAGTCTCCAGATTGGCGTAACGGTCATGCGCGTCGACGACTTCAGTGCGCTTACCAAAGAGCGCGTCGGCCTCGTCAAAGAACAAGGCTGCCTGTCCTCGCTCGGCAGCGTCAAAAACACCCGAAAGATTTTTTTCAGTTTCGCCAATCCACTTGGAAACCACGCGCGAAAGATCGACAACCAGCAGATCGATCTTGAGCGCGTTGGCTAATACTTCCGCCGAAAGAGTTTTGCCCGTTCCCGGGGGACCCGCGAACAAAAGGCGCACACCGCGCGCGCCGCCGCGGTTCCGCAGAAAACCCCAGTCATCAAAGACGCGCATCTGATGTTCCAGACGGGCGACCGCCTCGCGCAATTGCTCCAAACGATCTGCCGGCAGGACGAGGTCTTGCCAGTTGGCCACCGGGCGGAGCAATCGGACGCCGGGCGAAAATGAAATGTTGCCGCGCGCGTGAATGCTGATCGCCGCGTCGTCGACCGTGGGCGCGCGTTCTTCAAGGTCCGCGACCAACGCGAGATCGGCAGCGACGGCCTTCGCGAGAGCCGGTTCCACCGGATAACGAGCTGCCAGAAACGGCGCCTGCGACGCCAGTTCGGGCAGTGCGTCACTCCAGATGAGTTTCCGTGCTGCGGGCAGCAACCGTTCGACAGGGACCGCAACCAGCCGTCGTCCGGGCGCGGCACAGGCGGCGCTGGAACGACCGCTGCCAACTGCTACGGCAGGAAAGTCTTTGAAAAGCGAAACGGTTGGTTGGCTCGGCTCAATTGATGGCGCAAGCTTGACGACAGGAACCGCGCCTCGAGCCAGCGAGTGGACTTGAATCAGGCTTTCGAGACCTGGTTCACTGGCCGCCGGCAACAGAATGCCGGCGCACCGCGCTCCGGAATGCGCAACCAAAGCACGGGCACGCTCAAAAGCCGTGTCGTCGTTGTCGCCGGTCACAACTATCGTGCAGGTTTCGCGACGTTGGATCGCGAGCGTCGCCCGCCGAGCTGTGGTAGTCGCAAACCACTCATCGAGTCCCACCGTCACAATTGGTTCGTCGACTACGTTCACTGACGCGGGCCACACTTCAATCCCGTGCAGCGCCGACCACAGGGCTTCCGGCAATTGGAGCGATCGCTCGAACAGAGGTCCGTCGCCGGTGATCCGCAGGGTGCGGCTGCGCACGACCGCGCTGGTTTCCAACAACAGGCGCAGCGCGTGCCGATCCAATCGGTCTTCACCCAGAATGCGCGCCGCCAATCCGACTGAAACGCGCGGCTCGGCGCGGGGGTGAAGTGAACGCAAGACCGCCGCGAAACCCTCGTGCTCTTCGCAGAGTCCGCCGAGCAAGAGCAGCTCAGCCTCGATCGGTGAAAGCGAAAGTGTTTCAGTCAGCCGATCGAACGGATGAGGTTCTCCGGCGGGTCGCCGGTCCAGAGGATTTAACGACCACGCATCGAGCGGCCGGCCTTCAGACACTATTTCGAAAAACGCCTGCAAAAAGCCCTGGCCCTCGGCGACAGCGTCTCCCATCAAGCGCGAGCTGGAAAGAAAACGCGCCAGCCGGCCCGCGAGGATTCCCACTTCGCGAGTCAGCCTGGCCGTCACGTCAGCCTGGGCCGGCGGCTTTGATTTCTCATTACTCATAAACAAACATGATCACGACGCCCAACCACGGAACAAATCCGGGGTTAAGATCCAATGCCGCGCGTCGAATTTCGGTCGCGACGTCTTCCAATGAAAATCTCGCTTCGATCCAACCGGGCTCGGCCACGATCTCTGTCCGGCGATGAATTACAAACTGAAACGCGGAAACCTCCGTGAGCTCATCAAGCTCAACCACCGAAGACAGATGTGACTCAATCTGACCTGCGAGCGCCTTCAGCTCGAGCGCTTCGTGTTGCTCGAGAGGCGGCTCGCCCGCGAACGGCCACTTGATGTCAGGCGGTAAACCGGCGAATGCCAGGGCCGCCGGGTCGTGCGGTTCGACAGGTGCGAGCACGAGCGCCAACTGGTGCAGAGTCCAGGCGAGCGGGCGACTTCCTAACACTTCGCCATTCAGAATCTGGGTCGTGAGATCCAGTGCTTCGATTACGGCGATCAGGAAAAGCAATCCGCCGTAACGCGAGATTGCGCGTCGCCGCAGATCGACGAGTGCTGCTTCCTTGTCCGAACGCTGTTGGGCGGAAGATGCGCGGCTGACATCTGTGCGTTGTGTTCTTGAAGAATAATCGGCGACCCGGCGCCCGGTTTCTGTTTGCGAGAGCTCGGCCGCGATCGTTTCTTTCGACAAGGATGGAGAGCCGAACTGCTTGCGACCGGCGCGTGAATCTTCCGGACCCCGCAACCTTTGTTCAGCGGCTCGGATCAGGTTATTGTCGCGATCGCGCGCCGCTTGCTCCGTTGTCAATCTGCGCTGGGAAGGGAATCGCGTCTCTTCCGAATCGGTCGCGCGCAAGCCATCTCGAGCTTCGACCTTCGCTGCGCAAACGGCATCGGCGATCAGGTCGATGACGCTTGCCGCGGCGTCGCTCCGCACCAGGCCCGGGTCGACATCGAGAATCGCAAGCGCGGCGACAGCTCGCGCAGCATCCATTTGCGGCGGCCCCTCCAAAATGATCGCGTTGAGAACCGAGGATCTTTTCAGCACGTTTCGGGCCGCGCGAACCGCACGCGGCGACGGCCCTGACTCACCGGGCTCAACCGAGGTCACCCCGCGAAATTCGAAGAGAGCTGCGCGCGCCAGTTCCTGCCAATGCACGGCGGTTAAACGCGCCGCCAACAAATTCAGACACCCGAGCTGAGCGATTGCCCGCAAGGTGGCAACCACCATTGCGGGGTTTCGTTGCAGCGCCTTCACGAGTTCGCTGACTGCGATCTCGGTGGAAGTCTGTCCCGCGGTCCACAATCCAAGTTGCCGCCACGCCCATGCGCGGCTTCGATCACCGCGCGCGACACCCAATGCCATGTCGACCAGTGCCTGACGTCGAGAATGGTAGACGGCCACGTTTGTCGTTGGGCCGTGCCGCAAAACCCGTCTGATTTCCGCGGCCAGGGCGGCGCCCCAGCTCGACACGATCGCCTCGTCGGCCGTATCCAAACGCAGTCGCACCTGCGCAAATAGACTGCGCATGCACACCTCCGCTGCGTCGTCGATACCTTCGTGCTCAACGGCGATCTGGAACGCCCTACTCAGAACTTCGGTGCTCAATTGATCTAATCTGCGTTGTGCTACCGCCGTCGGCGGCGCCAACCGGTACTGCGCTTCAAATCGGTGAATTGCTACTTCCACGACGTTCCTCTCAACCTACTCGGCTGTCTCCGCCCAGGTGACTGCCGCCGATTACGGTGCCGGCGTCCGGCCGACCGAGTATCGAGCCGCGGCCCAACGTCGAACCGCCCAATTGCAACTGGCTGAACCCTTCACTGCGGCCGATGATCGAAGTCAGTTCGACATGTAACCCGCGCCCCACGCGCATGCCAGCGTCTACCGTGCAGACCTGGACCAGCGTGTGCGCCGGACGATGCAAATCCAGAATTTGGTTCACTACATCCAATTGCACCGAAGTAAGCGCGCCCGGAATAATCAGAGAGAACCGGTGCGCATGCGTTTCAAAAGCATCGTCGATCGTGGCGCCGAGCAGTTGAGTTTCGCTTTCGCCAACGGCGCCGCCGACGCGAAACCCGGCGCCGAGAATTGAGTTAGTCGCCACGCCCGCCGAGTCCGGCAGCAGCGCGCCTCCCAAGCCGCGCACGCGAAACTTCTCGATCAGAATCGTTTCGATTTCGAGGTAGATCTCCACAAACCGGCGCAGTCCCGGCACGGTGCCGCGAAAACGGAACAACCAAATGGCTTCCGCAATCAGCACGCGGCGAACATCAGCGACTTTTCCGCCGGGGCGCGGTGCGCGGGCCATGCGTTCGTCAACCAAGAGCCCGATAAAGCTCGCCAGCCACGGCAGAATCTCAGCCGGTGCGCTGCGTGGATCGAGCAGCGTGGCGCGTGCATCAGCTTTGCCTTCCAATTCGCCAAGCTGTCCTTCGAACATCGCCAGGTAACGTCTCAGGAAATCCGCCACCTGCTCGTCGCGCGACAGTGTTTTCGGAAGCCGGCGCAGGTAGTCGTGAGTCGGGTATTCCGCCCGCAGCGCGCGCACCCGTGGAGTGCCGCGCGTGTTACCCACCATTTCGATCAGCACCCAGAGGTAACGACCGGCGCCGGCGATGATGGGTGCTTCGTAGGTTTCAAACGAATCATGTTCTGCTCGCCGCACCCACGGTTGTTCGTAGCCCGTCACCCGTTGATGCAGGGTCTGCGGGGGCGCGGCTTTCAATTGCGACACTAGCGTGGGTGGCGCCATCAGTGGCGGGTTGTCGAGCGGCCGCGGCAGCAGTGACGGATCTTTTATGTTTTTCGGCAGCGAGGACGGCGGCGTCGGTTCTTGCGGCGGCTCATCGGCCGTAATGCACCTGACGGTTATTTCCGTGTCTTTCGGGATGCAGGCATCCAGAAACAGACGTCCCCAAATCGTCTGAAACTCACCACTGTCCAACGCGAAAGTTGTGACGCTGCCTTTTGTGTAGTAACGGAGTCGCGCGGCCACGGCCTGGCGAAAAGCTTGTCCGGTCCTGAAACCAATCTGTCCGTCTGGCGTGCGCACGATGCCTAAACCGTCGTAGCCCCGCGCGGTAAGCGGCCGCAATTTGATCGGCTTCTTTTCGCCGACGCAGTAGCGAGCAAAGTCGTCAGCGGGACGCCGCGCAATCACCATCACGCTGTCTTTGGCGGTGCAAACTCCGGTCAGCGTCGGATCGCTTGTTTGAAAATCGAGATCGGTTGCAAACTTTTCATCGACGACATAGGTCGGATTGCTAAGTTTCACTACGCGCGCATTGGCCTGGCCGGCATTCTCGAGCACGTACAGCTCGCGCGCGGGACTAAGCGCGATTCGCTGCGCGTTTGTAATTTCCGACGGCAGCTTGACCGTTTGAAAACGGCTGCGCGCGTCGAGCCGAACCAATCCCGGCGGTGAGGCCAGCAGCACATAGACTCTTTTTCCGTCGGCAACCAGATCAACCGGGTCGGCGGCAAGTTGCACTTGACGAAGCAGTCGGTTTGACCAGAGATCATAAATCAGTATTCGCCTGCCCTCTGCGTCTGCCACGAACAACCGCTCGTCTTCGTCAATCGCGAGTGCGCGTGGCCGAAAACCCGGAGAGAGGGGCTGCACAGGAACAAAGTCGCCCAGCTTCTCGTGTCGCTCACTTTCAAAAAGTGAAACCGGCTCACTCCCTGGATCGACCAGCAGCACCCGCTGGCCCGCAACGAATGGCGCGTCGGCGGCCATCGATATTTCGGCCCACGATTGCTCGCCGCTGACCGAGACGATGCGAAGATCGGTCAACCGTCGGCTGGTGCCAGAAGAAGTTTCGTCCAGCTCGTAAGCGACAAAGTAAGCCCCTGCGTAGAAACCATGTTTTCTGCCGGCGTCCAACAACAGCAACCCGCGGGACTGATCTACCTGTAACACCGTCAGAGATTGCTCACTTATCTTCAGCGAGTCGTCGGTCGACCACCGCGTTCGTTCGATGCGTTCTTCCTTCGCGTTAATGTGATACAGACGACAGTGGCCATCGAAAGCCAGCCCGGCGCCGGCCGCGTCAAACGATTCACCGGTTTCTATCTCTACTTTGTCCCGCCAAAACAGACGCACCACCTCGCCCTCCAGCGCCGTGTCTTCGTGCGAGGCACGAAGCCACTGGTCGTTGGTGCGAATTAGCGCAAATGGACGCGGTGCAGGCATTAACTAACACTCCTCGCGAATGATCGGAATTGGGACCGGCACAGGCACGGGCCCGTCCTTAGGCGGCGGCGGTTCAATGGAAGCATCAAACGGAATTACCGACGCGCCTTCGACCACCGTGATCTGTGCCAGCTCAGGCACTTCGTAGTCTTCCAGCGTGACTGAGCCCTCTATCCACGAATTGGATCTCTCATCCAAACGCGCGACTTTCAGTTCGTTGAGGAACTTCACCCCCTCGACTTGTAAAGCGGCCGCTTCCAGCTCAGGCCCATGGACCCGTCGCCCGAGTGGCCAGCCTTGTCCTTCTGGACCGTACGGCCGCAACGGCGCGAGGTATTGCCGCAGCACTAACTCAACCCAGTGCCGGACGGCCTCGATTCCATAGCCGGCCTTCACTTCGAGGGCGACGGCGACCGCGACTTTGCGATAAGTCGGCGGCACGACGTAGAGCTCGGTAGTCACCAGTCGCCGCTGGTCCAACCACGAGCAAACCGCGCGGAGCAAATTACGATCGGGTGAAGGCGCATTCGGATTCGCGGCGTCCTCGCGGGGCCAGACAACTACGGTCACGACGCCGGCCTTGCCGCCTTGTTTGGTTGGTGGATAGAACCGTGGCAGGCACTCAGCGCGGCCCACATCAGCCCCGGGAGTGGCCAACGCCAGCTCCTGAAAATCAGTCGCGGTTACGGCGCGATCGCGGCGGCGCAACTCTCCCGGAATTCGGCTAAGCGCGTCGCTGATGGACTCAGCATCGGCGCCGCCATGCGCGCGCAAAGGATTGCTGACCTTCACCTCGGGAAATTCGGCGACCTTACTAATCGCCTTTGCCGGAACGTTGCCTTCGACGCCGCCGCCGAACCGGTACTCGCGCACACGAATCCGCTGACCAAGCTGCGGCGGCAGCCCTTGCAGGCCGTTGCCGAACCGCACTTCGCCTGCTTCGACATCAATCACAAAGTGATGATCGTCGGGTTGGCTGGCGTGGAAGCTGTCGACTTCGGTCCATTCGCTCCAACGCGGTCCTTCGTCCACGTCAAGCTTCGCGCTGCTCGGCTTGATTGATTTGTTGACGAGTTTGTAACGCTGATCCGGTTGGCCCGTTCCGATGCCGAGGAATTCCAAACCAGCCTTCTTCGTTTGATCGACTTCCGCAGCATTCGCGCCGACGTAGAGAACTCGATCGAACAAACTGCCGTCGTGTCGAAACGCTGACAGCCAGCAAAAGATGTTCTCTTCAGTCTCTTCGTCCAGAGCCGGCGGGAAATCACCGGTGCCAAGCTTGGCCGGGTCATCGACCGTGAACTTTCCGAACTGCTTTGTATCCTGTGGTAGCCGGAGGCGCACGACACCGTCCTGCCTCAACCCGCGCGTCGAGTCTGCTTCCTGAGCGATACTCAGGTATTGTGGCTTACCCGCATTGATTTTTCCGGTCGAGACTTTCCACTCGACTGCCGGCGCCTTGGTCGTTGCGCCGGCGCCAGGACAAGCCGCCACCTCATCCATTGACGCGAAAACGGGATCGAGCGTCAGACCGATATTCAACAAGGCGCCGCCCATCTCGGCCTCGTCAAAACCTTTCTCTTTCAGCACGGCGATCCACAGCTTGCCGTCGACGGTCTTGCTGAAATCAACCGGCGGATTCTTTAAATCAACAGTTTGGTTTTGGTAATAAACCGGCGCGGACCCCGGCGGTAACGGCCGCAGAGCATCGATCACGTTGGCGGCCGATTGGCTTACTTCCGGCTCTGCCTCCGGGTTAGGATCGGCGGTTCTCACGCGGCCCACGGCCATAAATGAGATTGGCCAGACTTTAGCTTCGACTTTTGTTTCGAATGACAGCTTGCCGGCCCATAATCCTGCTTCGACCGGAACGACCACACCTTTGGGTTTGTCGGTGGTGAAGGTGACCAGGGCGGTCGCCGCGACTGCCGGCCGCATCGGAATCTGCAGCAAGCGCAGAAACTCCAGCCGCGCCGCCTCCGGAATCTGGTTAAAGCGGTAGAGCAGGTTTTCGCCAAGAAAGGCAAACAGCTCAATGAGCGTGATCCCGGGATCGCTGGCGTTGTGGTCCGTCCACTCCGGTGTGTAGACCGGAATGCGCAGCACCAGCTCATCGCGCAGTTGCTGATACGAGCGATCATCGAGTATGGGATTCGGGATTGCCACGCCGGCTTACTCCAGGTAGAACGGGTACACCAAGTTGCCCGGACTTCCGTCACGTTTGTGAATGTATAGAATCTCGATCAGCACCAACGCTGGGTCATCGCCCGGAGAAACCTGCAGGTGCTGAACTTCGATCCGCGGCTCCCACGTCTTCAAAGCGATTCCAACTTCCCGTTGAATCAAAGCGCGGGTCCCTGTGGTGTTTGGTTTCATCAGGAAACGGCGCAGCCCGCAACCAAACGTCGGTCGCATCACTCGCTCGCCGGGTTCAGTGTCGAGAATGATTTCAATCGACTGGCGCACTTTCTCTGGCCCGCCGGCGTAGTCCAACCGGCCGCTGCGATCGTCAGGCCGCATCGGCGCGTTCCAACCCGTGCCCAGAAAAGTCAGCGTTGTCATGCGACCACCACCGCCTCCACGTGTTCTTCAAATTGAATCCTGGCCGTTACCGAAGGCGCGTTTGCCTCGTTACCGGATTTCACGATGCTGTCTGTCATCTCGCCCATCGGTCGCGGGCCGTAGGCGGGACTCCGGACGGTGCCATCAGGCGCAGTGACGCCGCCTTTCAAACCCGCCATGACATCGCCGCCGAAGTTGGCTTGTAAACCGGCGTCGATCGCGTTGCCAAGATCGGTTCCCACTGCGAGCTTCGCATCCACACTCACGTCCAGCCCGAGCTGCAGCGTCGCGTCCAATTCCGCGGCGACGCCCGCATCCAGGCTCAGTGTTGGCGGGATGCAAAACTTCAGCTTGAGCAAAAAGAACAAACCGAAGAGCAGGACGACGACGGGCAGGAAGAGTTTGAAAACAAAAGTTGCCACGATCGTGATCAGCGGAATTGAGAACGAGCAAATCTCGCTCGACATGCCGCTGCTCAGGACCTTGCCATTCTTGTCGGCAGTAACTTCCAGGTTCGAATCGGGCGGCGAAACCATTCGGAAAGGCGCCAATTCGTTGGGAGGCAACGCGCTCGCCTGGGCTTGCAGAGCTTTGAGATCGGGAAGCTGCATCGAGACGGGACGGTTGTTGGTCCCCACGAGGTCGAACTGTGAGGCCAGTTGATAGGTCTCAGTAGGCAAGCTCCAGACAATGTCGCCACAGCAGTTTGGCGCCGGCGGTTCGTGTTTGTGCCGGCTCACGAAGCAGTGGATTTCGTACGGCGTCGTTTCATCAAACCGAGCGTTGCCGAACTCGTCAGTATCCGCGCTGCCGGTCGGCACCACGCCGAAATAGATCGTGCGGCCTTTGGCTGAATGCTTTTCGTCGCGCGGATCCGGAATCAACGGAAAGAGCTTGAAAACCTGTTCGCTGAGCGGCGCCTTTTCGTCCGCGCCGACATTGATCCATTGCCCAACGCCCTGGCGAATTTGTTTCCAGCCCTGCAGTTGAAGTGACACGCCGTAGCGGGTGGCCCATTCAACCAGCTTGGTTCGCTCTTCGCGAATTCTGGTTTTCGCAAGGTCTTCATTGCGACCGAGCGAGTCAGTTATCGCCCCCGCCAGCATCGCCTCACCCTGCCGCGCCAGAGTCTTTTTCAGGGCCGGCAATTGCTTCTCAGGTTCGAAGGCCGCGTACTCGCCCAGCGTCTTTTGCGCCGCGGTCAGGTTCAGGAAAATCGGCTTCACACCCTCGCGGGCGCTGTTCGTCAGATTTTTCAAAATGCGACGGCGCACGACGAAACCCGCGTCGCAGACCTGATCGGGAGTCACCGATGGAAATCCCGTCATGTCGCAGTGCAGCTCGCAAACGACCAGGTAGAAACGCTTGTGCGTATCCAGGAAAAGTTTGCGTGTCGTGGTGGGAAGGTACGCCAGGTCCGAGAGTCGCCGCGTCTTGCCTTGGAATGTTTCCGGGTTCATGGGCGGCAAAGTCCCGACTTGATGAACAAAGTCTTCAGTCAGGAACTTGAGTGATCGCTGTGGATCTTTCAGAAACTCGTCGACAAAATTCGAGCCGTCATATTTCTGAAATACGGGACGAGACAGACGCCCCGCGCTGGGCAAGCCCGGACGCTGCCAGCGATACCACGGACCCACAAGTTTCCACGGGTGACTCTTCATGACTACCAAATGTTTCCTGCGCCCGGCGTGTAAGAAGGCGACACGACCGCCGAGCTCGCAATCAAAGTCGTGCAATTCACGATTCCGTCGAAAGTCGCGACCGGGCAGTGAACATTGAGCGCTGACGCGGTGATCTCCACCGTGGCGTTCGCTTGAATCTGGACCTGGCCGGCGATGTTCATCTTCAGATAGCAACCATTCGAGTGCTGGACTGTTACTTCCTGCGCGGCGTCGTCGAGCACGACCTTGTGACCGCTCTGCATCGAGATGGTCACCTTCGCGGCGCCCGCAGTGTCATCGAACTCGAACAGACTACCCGCGCGTGATTTGATCAACCGTTTGTTGTTCGCGGCGGTTGGCGTTTCAGGCAGCGCTTCTTTTCCGTTCCACGCTGAGCCGACGATGTACGGCCGCCTCAAATCGCCCGCTTCAAAACCAACGACGACCTGCGTGTCCACCTCGGGCAAGACTTCAAATCCCTGATCGTCATCGGCATAAGGCGTCAGCAGGGTTGCCCACGCACGCACCGAGTCTCCATCGGCGCCCAGCCAGGGAAACTTGATCTGAATTCGGCCGAGGCTGTCCGGGTCGACAATGTCAACCACGATTGCCGGAAAGAGACCGAAGTAACGCTGCGCGCTACCATCTGGTGCAAAGGCCGCGATTGGCTGGCTCACGATCCCTCCTGAACTGTCGCTCGTTCGGCTTCGAAGTGGGTGCGAAATCCGTCCTCCCGATCGTAGGTGTGACGAACTTTGGTCACGTAGTAACCGGCGCCATCGAAAGGATGGCAGGTCCGTTCGAGCGTTAACTTGCTGCCCACAACCATGTCAGCGGACCCGCGAGTAGTGCCGACGACGGTCACGAAGGCGCGCGCACGCCGCAACATTTCCGCCTTCACCCAGTCCGACGCCTCGGTTGATTTCAGAGGGGCTTCGCGCACCCGATATGACACGCGTTCGCCGAAAGCGCGCTGCAGAACCGCCGGTCCGGTCTCTCCGCCTGAGACTTCGGCCTGAATCGCGTCCGCCGACGCTTCCTCGTCTATTTGATCGCGCTCGCTCGCATCAAATCCGCTCAACTTGATCTTCGTTCGCTGATGGGCCAGATCGGCGCGCACGCGACACTGCAGCAGTTGTTTGCCCTGTATAAGACTTAGTTCTGTCGCCGTTCTTTTGCCGCGAGTCTTGAAACATAACTTTTCGTCCTCAGCCCAGACTTCGGCTTGAATCTTCCGGGCCCGCTGGCGCAGAAACGCCAGGTCGCTCATGTTCCACTGTTGGACGAGATCGTACGTTGGCCCGTCAGCATCGACTTCCGGGGTCAGCCCGTGTTCTCCGGCAATAGCGCTCGCCATGTCAGCGTCGCTCACGTTTTCGTAGGTCTTCATGCGACGTGTCATTCTGAGTTTCATCAGTTTGTCTTCGGCGAAGATGACGACTTCAGGTGCGCCTTCTTTGAAGTCGCCTTCGATGGCGCTGATCCAGCCGGTGAAAACTGTGAACGCGGCAGGCGGCGCCCCGAGCACAACCGAAATCTTCTTCCCGAAATCAACCGCCACTCCGTCGAGATATTGCAGCTGCTGATCGCCGCCGCCGGGAGGCGGGCCCGGCCCGACAAAACGGGCCGACAGCGTCTTTAGCCCGCCGGTTGATTCTTCAATTTCCAGGCGCAGGATGTCGCGGGGCATTTCGACATTGGCCTGGCCATCGACTTCGAAGATGGGACCGGCAAAATCCAGTAGCGCTTCAGTCATCGTAACCTTCAGCCGCAGTGCGCCAGCGATCGCGAGCTATTTGCGCCTGCATGTCGCGCACTTTTGCGAGTTCTTCCCACTTCATCGGTTCGGCCCCGCCGGCGGCCGGCGCATCAGCTTCGGCAGTGACCTCAGAAACCATCTCGTCAACGTGAACTGGCATAAATCGTCCCTAAGACTTCGCGAAGGAATTCCGCTTTCAATGTTTGCATCCACCGCCACAGCCACACGGGCGTTTTGGCCGCAGTCGCGTTTGCATTTTGTCGGCCGTCGTCCGGCCACGACCATGCGCCGGCAAGGCAATCCAACCCGGCGTCGTCGGATCACTGGTGATCGGCGGATCGCCGCCGTCGATCTTTGGCTTGAGCGAAACATCGCCTCGGATTGACTCAGCGCGCCGGTCGGCTGCGTGTCCAACTGTGTCGCGCAGCGGGACGCCAAAGCCGTACCCACTTGCGCGCGGATCGGCGCGCGGGGTCCGCGGCGCAGACCTGGAAGTCTCTTGCGCTGCCGGCGAAGGCAAACCTCCCTGTTTGAGTGGGACGCGTTTCTGCTCTGGAGGCTTTGGCTGAGCGCCCGGCGACCCCAGGGTGGATGAAACCGCGCTCGGCAGCGCGCGGTCGGCGGCAACCGGGGCAGGTAATTGTTTCGGCGGCGCTTGAAAAGCAGTCCGCGCTTGTTTTTCCGCGGCTTGGTTCTTGGCCGCTTGCACGGATTCGATTGCCGCGCTGACGCCCCCGGCCGCCGATAGCGCAAATCCCGACGCCCGCTGGGCTCCTCCTCCGACGCCGCCGACGGCACTTACGGCCGCACTCGCTTCCAGTCCAAACGACGCTTCGAGTGACGCAGAAGCACCGGCTTCAACGCCTAACGTGACGCCGAGTCCGGCGCTGACATTGAGACCCGCGCTGAAACCGATTTCCGCGCCGGCTGACAAAGAGAGAGAGCTCTCCCCGCCAAGTTGCAATCCTCGCCATGCCGCTGGGTCCAGTCCCAATCTTGCCGCCAACTCGCCCGCACTCTCGCCGCCCAGCGCCTTGGCCGCCTTGGCCGCCGGCGCTCCGGTAGCTTCGGAACCTGGCCCACCGGAACCCGGGCCACTATTCGAAGCGCTACCCGGTGCTGGCGCCCCCTGTCTCGCGCCTGGTTCAATCGGCTGCAACTCTCGTTCGCGATCCTGACCCTTGATCGAAAGCGAGACCTTCGCGCGCAAGGGCGCGCCGTTGGCGGCAAAATGATCGAAATCAACGGTGAGACTGTCCACCGTGCCGTCCATGATCATGTCGCCCCATTCGAATCGGATCCGCGGCGGCGCATGTTCTTCGTTACTGCGCGGAAAGAGAAACAGCTCGAGTCTGCGCGTGCGATCACGGACTGAAACCGGCTCGGACGTCGTGCCTTCATCCGCACTGTCAAAGATCAAATCAACCGCGAGCGTGCTCTCACTCGGGCCGACGGTCTGCCGCACCGGATTTCGCGAGTTGGTGCCGCCGCTGGCCTTGTTGGTAAGCGTCAGCCGCAGTGAGGTCGGATTGAACTGAACATCGAACGACTCGCCGGCCTGGTCTTGCGCGCCAAGTTGAGTGATTTTTGCTTTTTGCAGTTCCATCGTTCCGACTTGAATTGCTAGACCAATCTCAGACCTTCATGTGCGATGTGTAGCTCTTCAATCGCGACCTCACCTGTTTTGGCATTTAGCTCAGGCCCGCGAACTTTCATCGGCAGGCCACGATCGAATGTCCAGGTCGCCGAGCTGTTTTCGCCTGAACTCATCACTTCGACCGTTCCGTCATAGCGCTCGACCGGACGCACGCCGTTGACGACGTCCTGCAGCCATTTCCAAAGCGACGGATTCGCCGGCCCGTTCTCGCCGCTGTAGAACATTCCGCGCTTCAAAACGATCGGGCTGTACTTTGCGCGACCGACTCGGCGGATCGTCGCGTCGTTCCGTCCGCCTTCCTGGTACTCCTGCACGTCCATTTCAATCTCGAGCCCGCTGCACTCTTGAAAGGCCCCGTCGGCCAGCTCAAACCCAACCGGCCGGTCGGGAGGAGCTTGAGACGAAGCCGCCACTGCCGCCCGCTTGAGCGTGACTTTGAATCTGAATGACCGCAGCAGTAGGTCGGCCATCGTTTACTTCTCCTCGAGCGTGAGCGTGCCGTCACCGCCGCGCGTCAGTTGGAGCACAATGAATTCAAGCGGTTCAGCCGGCGCGACGCCGATCTCAACTATCAGCCGACCCGCATCAGCGACATACGGCGGATTGTTGGTATCGTCGCAGCGCACAAAGAAAGCCTCGTCCTCAGTCGCGCCGCGAAAAGCGCCCAGACGAAAGAGCTGCCGCAGATAACTTTGCAGCGCGAGTCGCACCTGAGTGCGCAGCGTTTTGTTGTTGGGCTCGAACACGACCCACTGCATCTGTTGCTCGATCGCGCGTTCGATCATCGTGACCAGACGGCGCACGCTCAGTTGTCGCCACTGCGGATCGCGACTGATGGTCCGCGCGGCAGTTAACCGGATGCCGTCCCGCTCGCGCAGGTAAACGTTGACGCCTTCGGGATGTAGCTCGTCGTGACGCTCGGGCGACACCACATCGTCAACGTTCACAATCTGGGTCGCGAGCACATTCGCCGGACCGGTGGGCACTCCGAAACTGATTTCCTGCCGGGCAATTATGCCGGCCGCGACCGCCGCAGGCGGCACTCTGAGAAGCTCGCGTTCATCGTCATTGCGCGAGGTTTGCAGCCAGGGATGATAGGCGGCCGCGAAAGCGGAATCGAACTTCGTGCGCCATGTCAGAATTTGCCGCTGACTCAATCCGGGCGGAACGTCGAGCAGCACAATGAACGAATGCAATCGGTCGGCGAGATCCACCAGCTCCTTCTGGAGGCCGATGATCTTTTTCAGATCTTCCGGGAGCCTTGGATCCAGACGTAGTTTTTTCAGATCGATTTCTTTTTTTGTTTGCTCCGGCTTAGCGGTAGTAACGCACGGTCCGAATTCCGGTCCGGCGTGCGACGCGGGATCCGCGACATCTTTGGAGGGCGAAAGCGGAGCCGGCGAGTACAGGTCAGGCACAACCACCGATGACAAATCGGAAAGCTGGACTAATGCGTGGACGCCGTCGCCCGGCTCGTCATTTCCCAGGACCCAATCACTGAAGAAGTCCGCGGGCTCGATTTCGTGATAACGGTCTTCACCTCCGGAAAAGAAACTCGACGAGGCGATCGGAAGTAGATCCAGGTCCGTAGGAATGAATGCGTCGTCAATCCAGCTCGCAGCCGGATAAACGAGTGACGATTCGTAGCAGAGAACTGTCGCCATCCAACGGGGGTGATGTTTTGAAAACCCGAGCCGTTCGTGTCGCTCGAACCGGCCATCGCCGTCGTCAAGCGCCAGGACGCCCTCGACCACTTCGGCCGATTTGACCTTCGTCGGCAACGCAAAATTGAAGATGCCGACCTTTCTGAAGCCCGACCGATCGTCGCGTCTTTCGCGAGTCACGGTTTCAACAAGTCGGAGTGCGCGCGTCGCGTCGTCCAATGTCAGTCGCAATAACGTCCCCGGCGGCAATTCACTGCCGTCGGCAACGGTAATCGACGTTACCGAACCTGTCGGTTCAAAATCCAGAGGTCGCGTCGCAAAGTTGAGCGACGCACGCAGCAGGTTTCCCCAACTGCCTTCATTCCGTGCCCCAAGTCGCAGAAGCACATGGTTTGTGCTTTCGAGCGGCACGACGCCCCAGGCAACCCCGCCCGCGTTCTTGACCGGATCGGGTTTTGCCGGAGCCAGTGGGTCGCGATAGTCGTGGACGATCCGCACGATGTAAGCTCGCCGCCCACCTTGTTCAAAGAACGCGGCGACCGAGTACGGCAACAACCCCGGCCCTTCAAAGCCGCCAAACAACCGGCGGTACTCATTGAAATCTTCAACCGCCACCGGGACGCTGCGACGACGCGGTCGCTCCGGTTCGACACAGGGACCATCGTCCTGCCACTCTTCGTTAAATACCGGCGCGCGCACCGGACCGCGTGGCGCTACTCCCACGAAGGCACAGACATCCATTCGCACGCCCGTGAGCGCGTGCAAAGGTGAAGTCGGGACATGGTAGATTCCCGGAGCGCCGAGAGGTATGTGAATCGGAGAAGCCATGGACGATGGACCTGCAACAAGCCGGCGTAAATCGCGCTAAGCAGCAGCGCCGGCGAAGTTGCCCACTCAAAAATGTGGACTGACGGAAACAGCGTTCGCGCGCGACGTTGATTACTTACTTGTAATCAATTCCTTCGTGCACCAGGTGAAGCTCCTCCATGGCTACTTCACCACCACCTTTGGCCGCCAACGTCGGCCCGGTCCACTTCTTGGGCTGTGCATTGCGTAAGACCCAGGTCGCTACGGGTTGGCGCGCTTCGTCGAGCAAGGTGACCGTCACATTAGTCGGCGCGTACGCCCCGTCGGCGACCGCTTTGATCCACTCGAATAGTTTCGTCTTTCCGACCAGACCGCGTTTGAGCGTGACGTCATCCAGCTTGTGAGTGTTTGGAATTTTTCGCGCGGTATTGAACTTTTCGTTGCCGTTACGATACTCGGAATAGTTGACATCCATTCCCAGTCCGCTGGCGTCCGAAAAGCCGCCGAAGACATCCGCGGGATCGTCGTTCTTGTCGTTTAGCGAGACTAGATAATTGAAAGCGCCGTAGGGATTTGCACGTTCTGTCGGCATTGTTTTTCCTCCTCTGCGCGGGCCCTAAACCTTTGCGTCGCCCGTCCACTGGCCGATGCGGAAGATCACGAACTCAGCAGGTTTGACTGGCGCAATTCCCACCAGACAAATCATTCGGCCATTATCCAAATCGTTCTGGGTCATCGTGGTGCGATCGCAACGCACGAAATAGGCTTGTTCCGGCTTGTCGCCGAGCAGCGCGCCGTCGCGCCACAACACGAGCAGAAAGTCTTCAACCGTCTGCCGAATGTTGGCCCAAAGACGTGGCCCGTTTGGCTCGAACACCGCCCACTGGGTGCCTTTGTCGATTGAGTGCTCGATGTAGATGAACAGCCGGCGCACGTTGACGTACTTCCATTCGGGATCGGAGCTCATCGTGCGCGCTCCCCAAACGCGATTGCCGCGCCCTTCAAAAAAGCGCAGCGCGTTGATGCCTTCAGGATTGAGCACATCCTGGCGGCCCTTGTTGATGTTGGCTTCGAAGCGCGTCAAACCGCGGACGACTTCGTTGGCCGGCGCTTTGTGCACGCCGCGTTCAATATCTGAGCGCGCATAAATGCCGGTGACAAAGCCGGAAGGCGGTAACAAGAGACGTTTGGGCGGAGCTCCCTGCGTCGGCCGCTCGAGTGGATCAAACACTTCAATCCACGGGTGATAAAGCGCGGCGTACTTGCTGTCGAACCGGCCGCGGAAAGCGCGGATCTCAGTCATCGAGCTGCCGGTCGGCGCGTCAACTACGGCGATCCGATAACGCAGGCGTTCAGCATGCGATATCAACCGATCCGCCGCCTGGACACAGGTCTCTGAATCGTCAAACCCTCCGCCATCGGGCAACGCCACGATGGCGATGTCGTCTATCTCGCCGAGCGCGGCGAGACCCGTGGCTTTTTTGGTTGCATCGTCCGGGTCGGCTTCCTGACCGGCTAGATCGTCCGGAGTGACGAGCAGGCCGTCGTGCCCATTCTGCAAACGAAGAGGTGTGCCGTTCACGTCCGTCCCGCGCAAACCAACGATGAGCTCTATCGCCGACGCGGTGGCGGGATCATAATCAAGCCAGACGATCCCGTTTTCATCTTCCGGATCGTCGGGCTGAAGAATCTTGCCGATGAATCTCTTCTGACGCGGATCGGCGGCCAGTTCGGTGTAGACAAGGGGACTTTCACCATCCGGTGTCACGAACACCTGCATTTCGATCAACCGGATCACGTCGGTGTTGCCGGGAACGATCGCGCCGCCGGTCCCCTGAAACGTTTGGTTGCCGACGTTATCGATCTCGAGTACGGCCAGTGTTGCCGGATTGGGCACGGCATTGCCTGCCGGCAAAGACGTGCCGGGCGGGGGTGCGGGCAAGATCTCGACCACGGCGCCGGCTTTTGCGCTTTTCACTTTGACCGTGGCGCCGTCGAGAAACGCAATATTGCCGCCGCGTACGATTATGGTTTCGACTACTACATTTCCATAAGCGCCCGGCCAACGTGCCGTCCA
The DNA here is from genome assembly GCA_036277115.1 of Pyrinomonadaceae bacterium. Lineage (NCBI taxonomy): Bacteria > Pseudomonadati > Acidobacteriota > Blastocatellia > Blastocatellales > Pyrinomonadaceae > Pyrinomonadaceae bacterium. The sequence continues at coordinate 745,167 of DASUNM010000023.1, read as the reverse complement.
TGTCGCCGTAGATGCGCCCACGTTCACAATCCGACTGGCTATGCCGCCGGAAGTCGGACTGGCTGGTGTGCGTGGAGTAAAGACCCGCGAGACATAAAGCCGTTTGCCGCCGTTGTCGAAAAACGCGCGCGCCGCGTGGGCCATGAAGCAGAGATGTTCGTCAGCACCGGTGGGCCCGACGCCCAGCGGTTCCAGACCGCCATAGACCCGCTCGAATTCGGTAAAGCTTGTGATCAGCCGTGGCTCGCTGGTTTTTGGACCGCCCGTGTATTGCACCGGCCCGTAACGCGTCATTCCCGAGTATCCGGTCGTGCTCGTGGGCACGCCTTCAATTGACTTCGATCGGAAGCTGACTTCCTCGACGTAAACTCCTGGAGCTAAGTATTCAGGCATTGAAGCACTCCTTTTTTGGCGCGCGCGGCGCTAGGTGATTTCAAACTCCTGGTAAAGGCACTTCCCTAACTTGAACGTGAAAGTATCTGTGACACTCTTTGTGTACTCGCCCGGCAGTTGGTCGCCGGTCGCGACGTTGTCCACTGCAGCACCGGGTGCGCTCAGCGCTTCCAGCGGCAAGTCCCATAGCGGATCTCGCGCTTTGACATCGGCGGCCACGACCGGTGGAAAAGGATCCGGACCAAAGACTGAGACCGTGATCTCCAGAGGGTCGGGCCAGGCGCTACCGCTGGTGACCGCGGCATTGATCAGCAGCAGAAACTCGCCGCGATCGTCGCCGTGCGCGCGGCCCACAACCACCGGCGAACCTGCTAGCCTCGCCACGACCCGCGCCCAGCGCATCGCCGCGCCCGCGCGAACTACGCGCCCCCTCATGCAGGTTGAGCTGCCGGTAAAGTCATAGGCGGCCCCGGGAAAAAATTGGGGACGTCGGGTGCGGCGCCGGAAATCCAGGCGGCTAATTTGTTCCTGCGCCTCGACGTCAGACTCTGTTAAGATCGGGATTCGCAAGCGCCGCGGCACAATCCGGCGCCGGTCCTTTTCGGCTCGGTAGGTAGAGTCGCCCTGATCAAAGAAACGCAGATCGACTCGTCCGGTTGAGTCAGGAACACCAGGCTGGTAACGCAAAGCGAATAGATTTGAATTATGTCGCTCGATAGGTGGGCGTCTTAGTCCCGCCAGAGTAGCGTCATAACCCACCTGCAGTTCGTAACTCAGGCGACGGCCGCGTTGGGCATCGATGGGCTCGATACCCAGAGCCAGCCGGTGAATGATCTCGTCGAATCGTTCGGGAAGAAACTGATTCATAACTGCGTGGTCGGTACTAATCCGGTAAAGGCTTTGATCACCGGCCCTTCGGTCGGCACCTCTCGGCCGTCCAGCCGCATGATGCGAGCGATGTACGGGACGCTTAAACGGTAATCCGTCGGCAGCGAATCGAAGATGCGCATGAGTGCTTCCGTCGAAACTTCTTCCAGCACAACTTGGATCGAATCGTTGGCTTGCCATTCACCCGAGGAGTGCAGCATTGGACCGTTCAGGATTGGCGATGACTCCATGCACTGCATCGCCCGTCCCAGAATCCGGTGTTCGTCCTCGGCATTGTCGGCCCATGGCGTAATCATGTAATGAAGGTCCAACCCCAGATGAGAACGTCCATCCTCGAGGGCCGCTGCCGACAGCGCTGCCCGCATCACCTTGTTGAAGTCGACGCGATAAAGAAAGATCGACAACGCGGGAGTTCCGATATTGAGCGCTGACTTTTCAAAATCTACCGTGTTCACCAATCGGACGCTTGTCTTCTTAAAACCCGGCAGCGCTGGGTTGCCGACCGGCTGTAATTCTTCAAACCCGGCGCTCACCAACATCTCTATGCTTTTGCCTGCGGCCGCAATTCCGGCAAAACCAGCCACTGTGTTCTCCCTGATCGATGTCGGCTAACGATGGCGCCGCGCGTCTATCTCTCTTTGCGTCTCCATGACCGGAACCATCGTCGATCGCGCGAACCGTGCATCCAGTTAAGCTCCGGAACATAAGTCCCGACGAACGTCACGATGTCCTGGAGCCTTTGCAGGTACCGTCGCTTGCCACTCGGCACGTGGGTTACCTGCCCTCGCCAGGACGGCGGTCGCTTGCGGTCGTTTGGAACCTCAAGCCAAAGCTTGACAATGAACGAATGCACCTTCGACTCGGGTGTTTCCATCCATTTACTCGAACAGATAAAACATTGAAGATGTACGCAGACCTAAACAGCCCGAGCGCATTTTCCTATGCCACCCTTCAATGCTGGACTGTCTTAACAGACGCGATGTTGTCGGAACGTCTCGGGAGCGTCAGCGAAGCGTCTTGAGTGTTTTAGCGGAAGTTTGACGTGCAGGATCTCGGAACGCAGACCGCAGCCGGCCGTGGACCAAGCATTCGGGATTCGTTTTTAACGCTTGAGTGTGTCCAAACTTTGCTCGATTGTTTGGATGTCCTGCTGAATGCATTTCTGCGCGGTCGTGAGAACTGATTGGAGCTGTTTCAGCAGGCCCAGAACTTCCGGCGCAGACACTGACGACAGCGCGGATTGCGATGGAGAGAGAGGCAAGTCGAGATCGCCCAGTCGACTGTCACGGATTTGCTGGTAGAGCGCCGTCGTTGAACGTTCGGGCTTGACCCCCAATTCCTCGTCCAACACTTTGACACAACGCTCGTATTGGCGAAGCGCGCCAGTGCGGTCGCCCGATCGGTAACGTAAGTGCATCAATTGCCGGTGGGTACGTTCACTGGCCGGGTCGTATCTGAGAATTGTTGTCCCGAAGTCCAGGCCGGCTTCGTATTCCGAGTGCACTTCGGAATAGTTAACTAACTTGTCGAGCACTGACAGATACATATTCTGAAAGCGTTCGCGCTCGAAGAGGCACCAGTCGTGATACCAGCCTTCGAGCAGGTCGCCGCGGTACAGCCGCACCGCCTCCTTGAGCATTTTGGCTTTTGACTCGTCCAGAGACTCGCCGCGCACGCCGTTGGCGGCGGCCACGGCCTGCTCGAACGGATCGACATCAACCCACCATTCGAATTGCGAATTCAACTGTACCCAATCCCGACTTACGATCAGTACAGGTTCCTGCGGAGACCCGTTACTTTCAAGGGCCGTTTTCACATGCCAGAGTGCCTGACGTAAGTATTTTTTTGATTTGCTGGTGGGAACTTCGCCCCAAAGCAAGCTCGCGAGCGACTCGCGAGAGTGGCGACGTCCGCGAGCCACGAGGAGGTAAGAAAGTAATTCCTGCTCTTTACTCGCATCCAGACCTTTCAGGGGCGACCCATCTAGCTCGGCCGTAAACTTGCCGAATAATTGAAACCTCAAGTCGGACATCTAAAGGTTTCCTTCTGCGAGGGAAGGGCGGTCTGTGCCGAGACATCGGCCTCGGGTTAATAATCGAATGCTCTTCGTAGCCGGGGGTCAGAAGTTCGCAAGGTCGTATTGGGACTTCTCGGCAGGGAGCATTGAGCAAGTCTAATGATCCGTTATGTCCGCGCATCCTAGTAAGTCACCCTAAACCTGTCAAGCAATTTCGGGGGTCTTGCTAAAACTTTTTCAAGGTCTTTTTATCGGATGAATCATGAGAATCTGCTGTGAATCGATAAGGTTGAGTCGTACTTCACTCATGGCGGACTCTCGTCTGTGGCCGACAAGTGGAAGGAAAATGAAAAGATTCGCTACCGGGCGTAAGAAGAAGCCGTTCAGTGCGATTCTGATCTTGCGCTTCCCTGCACAAAACTTTGCATCTCGCCCTTTAAGTGAGACGTGATCAGCTAATGAATCGATGGAAGTTCACAATGAGTGCCGAATCGGTGACAAATGAAAAAGGCAAGGTCGCTGCCTTGCCCTAAATCATTGATTAATTTGGTGGAGCAGAGGGGGATCGAACCCCTGACCTCCGCATTGCGAACGCGGCGCTCTGCCAAACTGAGCTACTGCCCCACTTCAAAGGCGCAAGCACGCTGGATTTGAGAAGTTGCTTGCGACGGAGTCGAGAATAACAAATCTTCCCGACAAAGTTTAGCGGAGGGCTACTGCCCTCCGCTGGCGGGCGGTAGCCCGCCTCTAAACGCAAATAAGTCAAAGGGCGTCAAGCCGCCGCCCACTCCAAATGAGGTACCTAAGGCGTTGGGCTCGGTGACGCTGCGGGCTCTGGTCGTCCGGCACGTGTGGCTGTGAATGTTCCTGGACCGCGGCCGACAACCTGAACCGTGCCGCTCATCTGGTTTCCTCTAACTGTGCCGACGAAGATCGCGTCGGTTGTCTGACTTGCCGGCGCGGGCAATGTAATTGGAACTGTGAAATTCACTTCTGCGCCGGAGATCGATCCGGTCGCGATGCTGCCGGAGCCGAGTGGTCCTTGAAGCGATCCCGTCAGACGCTCGCCTTCCTGTTGCAGGCTCAGCGTCGCCGTCAGTTCCTGCTTCTCGTTTCCAGCCCCGGTAAGACTCACAGTCAAAGACCAGGTGCCCGACGCGCTGGCGCCTCGATCGGCGGGAGCTGCCGGCGGTCGCAGATCGATTGGTTTGCCATCGATGAAGACGTGCGCAATGCGACGGTCTCTCGCGAACAGATCGCCACGCGTAACCGTCAGGTTAGCAATCTTGCCGACCTCGATCGTGCCAAGCTGTGACGCAGCGCCGAGCACCTCAGCGGGCCAAATCGTCAGGGCCCGAATCGCATCGTCACGCGACAAACCGTTCTCGACAGTCTTGCTCACGTTCGCCAGATAGTCGTTCATCGAAGCCATGCCACCCGATTGAAACGCGAAACGTACTCCAGCCGCGGCGAGTCGACCGGCGGTCTTTGGAGCTTCGACGCGCTCGCGCAAAACACGCATCGGCTCAGGGTCGGCATCGGGTGAAGCCGCAGTCGTGCGTCTTGGAAAATTCAGTGACAGCAGCACCGGAATGTTGGCGCTCTTCAAGCGTGCCGCAACCCGATCTGCTTGTCGCCCTCCATTAATTATTACGCGCACATTGAATTCGCGCGCGAGATCAAGCACGCGTTCGATCTCGCGTTCACTGTCGGCCTGCATGACGATCGGCATTCGCCCGGCAACGACGGGCAACAAAGCCTCGAGCGATTTGTCCTGCGCCGGGCGCTTCTGTCCGCGCGGGTTCCGGTCGTAAATCTCGTTCATCTCGCGATAGCGACGCGTGTCGAGCAGCATTTGCCGCACGGACGCGAACACGCCCATCAACGAACCTGGATATTGGCCGCCGCCGAGCGGTTGCAGTCCGATGTATTGTGCTACTGGCGAACGCACGATCATCTGCTGCGGCGAATCGCCGGCAAGATTGATCAGCGCGGACTGTCCCAGAAACACATTGCCGCGCGGCGCCGTGTGCGCCGCAGTGATGCCCGTGTTACGAGCTGATTCGATTTCCGGGCCGCCGGGACGAACCAGATCGGAAGCGAGAATTTCCGGCTGCATTCCCGGCAGGTTGGGCGAGTTTGGCGAAGTCGCTGAAGGTGCACTCTGTCCAAACAGACCGGCGAATGCGCCTCCGCCCCCGCCGGGCGTCGGTGACGGGCGCGGAATTGCGAGCGTGGTGTTAGCGTCGATGATGCCCGGATAGACGGTCAGGCCCGTGCCGTCGATCACGCGCGCGTCAGCCGGCGCCGTGACATTCGCTCCGACAGCGACGATCAACCCATCGCGAAACACGACTGTGCCGCGATCGATCACCGACCCGGAACCCGTCACGATGCGTGCGTTAGTGATCGCGTAAGTGTCCGTGCCGGTGCGCCGTTGAGCGTCGCCGCTGCGAAGGGCCGACGCCGTGACAAAAGCGAGAAGGGCAACAATGATGACAACTAACGAGCGCGTGTTGTTTCGCATTCCGTAGGTTCCTCGACCGGGCTTTCCTGTTCGTTTGGAGTAGCAAAAAATACAGGAAGCTTGGAGCACAGTAAAGGGAGAATCTCGCGAGAGAAGTTGGATCTGCGCCAGAAAGTTAGGAGGTCGCGGAAGGAGGAGGTTAGGTGTTCTGATTCGCTACCTCGTCATCTTTCAGACGGTTCCGCTTTTCGACGTATGCCTTAACCGAGCGGTGTGCTGCCTTTAGTTTGTCTGGAGATAACTCTCCGAACTGCTCTATCAGCTTCGTGATCAAATCTTCGTCTATGACGGCAGGAGTTTCCTTCCACCAGCCGGCTTCGTAATTTGCCTGCCACCAATTTGTGTATTCAAACGGTAAATTCTCCCGGTTAACGCGCACGCCGTACAGTTTTGCATCAGTAAAGTCGACACTATGGCAATGAGACCCTTCCAGATTAGTGTCCTCTAATTTCGCGCCTCCCAGTGACGCGCCCATTAAGAACACCCCCGGCATTACAGCGCGGGCGAAGTTAATGTTTCGCAAATTAGCGCCGCTCAAACTAGCGTTGGCAAGATAAGCGCTGAAGAAATTCAGGGAATCGTTCGCCGTGTCCGGCCGCTCCCGGAAAACCATCTCAAACATTCGGATGTTTTGATTCAGGCGTCGACCCAGGTCTTTGAGGCCGCTTTTAATTGTTTTCATTCGTAGTCGCTTTTCAGCAGCACTCGTAATCCTTTCGCTTTCTTCCCAGGAGCTGTATTGAGTCACAAGGGCCTTGAGACCCTCGAGCGAACACCGTGTAAGGTTTGTCGCTTCCTTCCAAGCTTCCTCTCCTACCTGGTCAGGTTTAGTCGAGCCTTTGGCGGCGAAGTATTCCGTCAGAAGGGTCTTCAGATCAGCCGTCAGCCGGAGGTTTGAGTCGTACAAGCGCTCCGCTGCGCGCTTAATGCTTTTCGGCCAGATGCTTTTGAGCGCGGTGACGATGGCATGGTTGACCACGGTGTGCTCTTCGATCAGTAACCCGGTAACGAGTTGGTCGAGCGCGGTATTGAAATAGGGATAAGTTCTAACCCTTTTCTTCAGCCACTCTTTTGCCTTCGACCACGGTTTGCCTTTGAGAACGTTCCAGCGCTTATCTGGTCGACGGCGCGGGAAGGTGTAAAACCAAGTATCACCAATCTGCGCCAGCATCGCGGCGGCGCTGGCGCGAACGGTAGGACTGTCCTTGTCGCCGAAGCGCTTCAACGCCTCGTAGAATTCGGTGTCCTTTCGCGCCCGTAGTGCTGTGCGCTGGTTAACCAGGAGTGTGGAGAGGGCAACTAACGCAGCGGTGAGCGCACCGAGGAGGGCTGCATTATCAAGAAGAGTGCGCCAGAGAGTTCTTGTCGTCTGCTCAGTGACCTTCTTGGTTAGCGTACGGTAGTACTCGGCCAGGGCCTCTTCGTTTTGGCGGCGTGCTTCGCTGAGCTGTTGATCTTCGCGCGACGCGTGTGGCGTTGCGTCAGGGGGCGGCGTTGGCGCAGGTGTTTGAGCCGGCGCACACGCCGCAAACAGGAAACAACCGACAAGTATCAAGAACGCAGCGCGCAGATGCAGGACAAAGCGTCGTGAAGGAAGCAGTGCTTGAGAGGGCATGGGGGGCTACCTCGGGGAGCCTCGCTGCTTGCGAATCGCGACGAAAAATACAGGAACATCAGCGGCCAGTAAAGAGCGCCCGGGCGGCTTTGCTCTTGTCTCTGTGGAAACTCCGTGTCTCTGTGGTGGGTGTTGTCCAGGACTTTCACCACAGAGTCACAGAGAACTCACAGAGACACGGACAAGAACTAAGAACCGGCAATAGCTCAAATGACTATTAGCCGATATAGACATGAAGTAGAATCTCCGCCGCCGAAAGAAGAAATGTTACCGGTGCGGAAATTAATCCTCTTCGCCATCGCCACAATCGCGCTGCTTGGCTTTTCTGCAACGCCGAGTGCGCAGAACGCGACCTACGACCTTGTTATTCGCGACGGCCTGGTGGTGGATGGCAGCGGTAGCCCGTGGTATCGCGCCGACGTGGCCATTAAGGACGACAAGATCGTGCGCATTGCGCCCTCTATTACCGAACCCGCGAAACATACCATCATCATCAAAGGCCAGGTGGTGACGCCCGGCTTCATCGACATACACACGCACGCGCGGCGCGGGATCTTCGAGGTGCCCACGGCTGAGAATTATGTGCGGCAGGGTGTGACGACTTTGATCGAAGGCCCCGATGGCGGATCACCGGTCCCGCTCGCACCGTTCTTCAAGCGACTTGAAGCTCTGCCGAAGTCCGTGAACTTTGGCATGTTCATTGGTCAGGGCTCAGTGCGCGCGGCCGTGATCGGTGAGGTGAATCGGAAACCGACGCCGGAAGAGCTCGACAAGATGCGCGCCCTCGTGAAGCAGGGAATGGAAGACGGCGCGTTCGGCTTAAGTTCCGGACTGTTCTATGTGCCCGGCACGTTCACGGAAACCGATGAAGTCATTGAGCTGGCAAAAGTAGCGGGGCGTTACGGTGGCATTTATATCTCGCACATGCGCGACGAAGCGACCCGCAGTGTGGACAGCGTAAAAGAGACGATCGCGATCGGCGAACGTGGCGGCCTGCCGACGCAGATCACGCATCACAAAATCATCGGCAAGAAAAATTGGGGTAAGAGCATCACCACGCTGCGCCTGATCGATGAAGCGCGCGCGCGGGGCGTTGATGCCACTATCGATCAATATCCCTACACGGCTTCGAGCACCAGTGTCACCGCCGCCCTACTTCCTGCATGGGCGCAGGAAGGCGGCCGCGAAGAGCTCTTGAAGCGGCTCAAAGACCCGGCCACGCGACGAAAAATTAAAGCTGAGACGATGCGGCTGATTCGTGAAGAGCGCGGCGGCGGAGATCCTCGCAACGTGCAGATCGCGAGTTGCAGTTGGGACGCTTCGCTGGCGGGCAAAAATCTTTCCGACATCACGCGTCTGCGCCAGCTGGCCGTGACGATTCCCAATGCGGCCGAAGCGACGCTGTGGCTGGTGGAGCAGGGCGGATGCTCCGGAATATTTCACGCGATTAGCGAAGCAGACTTGAAACGGATTCTGCGTCATCCGGCCACGATGATCGGATCGGACGGCGAGATTCCAATCTTCGGCGCCGCCAGTCCGCACCCGCGCAGCTACGGCACTTTCGCGCGCGTGCTCGCCGTTTACGTGCGCGAAAAAAAAGTGATCCCGCTCGAAGAAGCGGTGCGGAAGATGACGTCGTTCCCGGCGCAGCGGCTCGGGCTGACAGATCGAGGATTGCTTCGTCCCGGCATGAAAGCCGACATTGCGATCTTCAATCCAGCCATCGTGCGCGATCTCGCCACCTTCGAAAAGCCGCATCAATACGCGGAAGGTTTTTCATTCGTGATTGTTAACGGGCAGATTATTTTCCAGTCCGGCGCCATGACTGGGGCGCGGCCGGGCAAAGTCCTCTACCGCAGGTAGCTGCGTCAAAAATCGAAAGTTCATGGCCTGAAGGTTCCGCCTGAGAGACTTGGTACTCTATGACTTTTGAGGCAAAGCCACCACGGTAGCCGCGTGAGAAGCACGTTCTAAAGACGCGACGACCTGAAGCGTCGTGCTTCAGGTCGCCACATCGATTCGGTTTTGACGGAATTTATCGCAGGGCAATTTCGACGGTCTGCGGTCGATCGCTGGTCTTAGCGATGCTTTTTTCTTCCTTCGACGGGGCGATTCGCATGCCTGAAAATTCCGTCGTCCAAATCTCACCGAGAAAGTAGCTGTTGCCGTAGCGACGGAAAACCAATCGCTGAGGCCGGCGGTTTGTGGAATTGACGCTTTGCGGCGTCATCACGTAAACCTGCGACTTCCGGTCGGCGCTCTTCAGCAGGATGGTTTGCGCGCTGACGTGTTGGACCGTGTACTCGCCGGCTTTCATCGGGTTGTTCGCCGCCGCGAAATCGAAAGAGATACTCGCCCGGGTCGTTTTCGACTGAGCCTGAACCGAAACGCAAGCGATCATCAGAATCCGCTCGCCAGAGCGAGCATTGTTAGGGTGTTCTTTTTCATCTTCATCTCCTTTTAGTTTGGGCGAGCTGTTATCGCCTTCATCTGCTAACGCGACGTCAATCGAGAAACGGGCTCAAATTAATTTTTCAGAGGATCGCGCGGGACTTTAGCCGAACAACAGCAACGACTTAACGCTATTGAAGTTTGCCGAAGGCGGGAAAGAATCCGCTACCGCTCGCCGCGTCATCAGGATAGAATTGCCGGCTCAATAGAGAGGCCCACGATGCCGAAATCCCCCGTCAATGTGACGGAACTCCTGCACGCCTGGAGCGACGGCGATAAAGCTGCGCTGGATGAGTTGCTGCCGATCGTCCATGACGAACTGCGACGCCAGGCTTCGCGATACTTACGCCGCGAACGCGCCGGGCACACGTTGCAGACAACCGCATTGGTAAACGAGGCCTACCTGCGTCTTGTCGATCAAAAAAAAGTGCAGTGGCAAAATCGGGCGCAGTTTTTCGGCATCGCGGCGCAGTTGATGCGGCGGATTCTGGTTGATCACGCGCGCGCTAAGCAGCGCGTGAAGCGCGGCGGCGGGGATCTCCGCGTCACGCTCGACGAAGCGATGGCGATTGCGGCGAATCGAGAGATCGATCTAGTGACGCTCGACGCCGCTCTCGATCGATTGGCGCAAATCGACGAGCAGCAAAGCAAAGTGGTCGAGTTGCGTTTCTTCAGCGGCCTCAACGTGGAAGAGACGGCAGCGGCGCTCAGCGTTTCACCGGCCACGGTCAAGCGCGACTGGAGCGTCGCGAAGGCTTGGTTATACCGCGAGATCACCGGAGAACGGCCCCAGTGAATCCTGATAACTGGCCGAAAGTAAAAGAGATTTTTGATCAGGCGTTGGCCCGGCCGGCGGGCGAGCGAGCGGCGTTTGTACGCGATGCGTGCGGCGATGACCAGGAGCTCCGGCAAGAAGTCGTATCGCTGTTGCGCTCTTACGAAGACGCGGAGAGTTTCATGGAGACGCCCGCCGTGCAATCAGCGGCCCGTTCACTGGCCGGTGACGGGAAGCTTTCTGTCGGTCAGCAGATAACGCATTACGTGATACGCGCGCTTATCGGCGAAGGCGGCATGGGCGAAGTCTATCTGGCGGAAGACATCGAGTTGCATCGCCAAGTCGCCATCAAGCGATTGCCTGCCGAACTGGCGACGAACCAAAGTCGGCTGCGACGCTTTGAGCAGGAAGCACGGGCCATCTCAGCGCTGAATCACCCGAACATCATAACGATCCATGAGATTGCTCAAGCCGATGGCCTGCGCTTTATCGTTTCTGAGTTTATCGACGGCGACACGCTGCGCGAACGAATGTTGGCAGAGCGCCTTAAGCTCACGACCGCGCTTGATATTGCGACTCAGGTTGCCGGAGCTTTAGCGGCCGCGCATGCCGCGGACATCGTTCACCGCGACATTAAACCGGAGAACATCATGATTCGCCGCGATGGCCTGGTGAAGGTCCTCGACTTTGGTGTGGCCAAACTCAATGAACCGCGCACGCTGGACATCGGATCCGAGTTGCCGACCGCGACCAGACTGAAAACTGAACCGGGTATGCTCATCGGAACGCCTTCATATATGTCGCCGGAACAAGCGCGCGGAGACGTGATTGACCAACGCACTGATCTCTGGGCAGTCGGCGTAGTTCTGTATGAAATGCTCGCGGGACATCCACCGTTTTCCGGCCAGACGTCCAGTCACATCATCGTTTCGATACTCGAACGCGAGCCGCCGCTGTTGGTGACATTAGCGGAAGACGTTCCGACTGAACTGCAACGGATTGTGCGCAAGACGCTCGCGAAAGATCGTGAGCAGCGATACCAAACGGCCCGGGATCTGCTGATTGATCTGAACAGCCTGCGACGCGATCTCGACCTTCAATCGGAAATAAAACGAAGCCGGGGCACGGATGCCAGTCTCTTCAAAACAGCTACGGGAACTGAGAATCGAGCGGCGCAATATGCGAGCGGCTCGTTCAGTTCGGCCACGATGGAATCCCGCGCGGTTGCGAATGCTGAAGATCAGATTTACGGGAAGAAACGACGGCAGCTGTATATCGGTATTGCCGGCGCCGCTCTGATCGCAATCGCGATCGTCACGACCGCAGTCCTCTTAAGTCGAAGATCACCGGTTGCTCGCCCGCCCACGCAGCGAGCGCTGGCGCGCCTGACCTTTGACGCGGGATTACAGAGCGAGCCCAGTTGGTCGCCGGATGGGCAGTTCGTTGCTTACAGCTCAAACCGCAGCGGCAATTTTGATATTTGGGTAAAGCCGTTGGGTGAAGGCGATCCGGTCCAGGTGACAAAATCATCTGCGCACGATTGGCAGCCGGACTGGTCTGTGGATGGCAAACGAATCGTGTTTCGTTCTGAGCGCGATGGCGGCGGTTTGTTCGTCGTGCCGGCGCCGACCGGCGGCAACGAACGCAAAATCTCTTCGTTTGGATATCGACCGCACTGGTCGCCCGACGGCTCGCAGATCCTCTTCTACAGCGTGGACTTTCACAACACGCCGTCGCCTCCGAAACTTTATTTGGTGGGGTTGGACGGCGCTCCGCCCCGCGAAGTGTTAAGTGAAGCACTCAGCGGGATGACAGGACGCCTTAGAGTGTCGTGGCATCCGGACGGAAAGCGCGTCTCGCTCTGGTCGGATAACAGCGGTGAACTTGCGTTCGAAACAGTTGCGCTGGTGGGCGGTGGCCGGGCAAAGTCCGAAATCAATCCCGAGGTTGTCCAGCAAATCAAATCGGCAGGCGTCGACTTATTCGATTTCCGCTGGGGGCCGTCGGGCCGCGTCCTCTATTTCGAGGGTATTTCGCGCGAGGTTCGCAATCTTTGGAAGGTCGAAGTCGATCCGCAGAGTCTCCGTTGGATTGCCGGTCCCGAACGATTGACCACTGCCGCAGGTCCCGATACCGATATAGCGATTTCGCCTGACGGTCACAACCTGGCATTCACGACGCGCACACAGGAAACGCGCCTGTGGTCATTCAAGTTCAACGCCCTTACTGGTCAAGTCAAAGACGCAGGCCAGCCGATCACGCCCACCGGAATGGAGACCCTCAGTTTTGACCTTTCGCGTGATGGCAAGCGGCTGGCGTTCATCGGGACACGCGCGGGGAGGCATGAGTTGCGCGAGAGCACTCTCGCGGATGGTAAGGAAAAACTGCTGACGGCCGCCGACGCGTTTTCGTTTTCGGCTGCGCGCTGGTCGCGAGATGGCAAACGCCTGGCCTACGTTCGCAGCCGCGCTTTGAACCAGGCAAGCCGACAGTATGAACATACGCTCGAACATTCGATGATGGTTTTGGATCTCAGCAACGGTAACGAACAGGTGCTGACTTCGCATCATCAACTTCAGGGGTGGAGTTGGGATTGGACGGCGGACGAACAATACATCCTCGGCAGCTCTTCGCGTCAAACGCCCGGACAGTGGGGTCTTTATCTCTTTCCGCTGGGGGCCGCTCCCAATGCTGAGAACCAAGTGAGGCTCGTTTCCAGCCGACCGGGCTTTGGCGCTTTCAATGCGCGGTTCTCTCCTGATGAGAAGTGGATTTGTTTCATTGGTGGCAAGAGCGATGACGCCGGCGATGTGGCGATTTATGTGGTGCCCGCAGTGGGTGGAGAGTGGATACGCATAACCGAAGGCCGTGAGTTTAACGACAAACCGCGATGGTCACCTGACGGCCGCACCATCTATTTCATTTCCAACCGAACAGGATTTTTCAATCTCTGGGCCAGAAGCTTTGATCCCGTCAACGGTCAACCCGTGGGAGAGGTGCGCCGGCTGACAAACTTCGACAGCCCCGGGAGAATGATTCCGCCCCGAATTGTTCCCTTGGAAATGTCGCTGGTTCAGGACCGGTTGGTGGTGCCGATTATGGAGGTCTCGGGCGGTATCTGGATTTTAGAAAATGTGGATCGCTAACCTGTATCAAAGATGGTAGGGTCGAATTGTTTTTCTCCGTGCCTACTCTGTGGTTCTCGGAGTCTTTGTGGTGATAATTTCTGAGACAAATACACCACAGAGACACGGAGTTCCACCGAGTTGCACAGAGATTCTGAATTAAGACGCTACTCAAAAGAAATATGTTTCAGTGTCCTCAGAGTGATGCAGAGTAGTTAAGACAGCTCGGCGATTCACCTTCGTCACTTGATGAGTCTCGAAGCCGGCACAAAACTCGGCCGTTACGAAATTCGCTCGAAGATTGGCGCGGGCGGCATGGGCGATGTTTATCTGGCCCAGGACACCGAACTGGATCGAACGGTGGCGGTAAAAATTTTGCCGGACGACGTCACCGGGGATGAGCAACGCCTGCACCGGTTTACTCAGGAAGCGCGAGCTGTTTCCGCTCTGAATCACCCAAACATTCTCACCATCCACGAGATCGGCAGCAGCGAAAACATTCGTTTCATTGCTACCGAATTCATCGACGGCCAGACGCTGCGGCGAAGCATCGAGTCGGGCCTTAAACTGATCGACATTCTCGAAATCGCGATTCAGGCCGGCAGCGCGCTGGCTGCGGCCCACGCCGCGGGAATCATTCACCGCGACATCAAGCCCGACAACATCATGGTGCGCCGTGATGGCTACGTTAAGCTGCTGGATTTTGGACTGGCCAAACTAATTGTCTCTGATTCTTCGACTGATGCTGAGGCCGAAACGCTGGCGATGATAAATACCAGCGCCGGCGCCGTGATCGGGACGGCGAAGTACATGTCACCGGAACAAGCAAAAGGGATCGCGGTCGACCGGCGGACTGACTTGTGGAGCCTGGGCGCAGTCATCTACGAGATGATCACGCGCAACGAACCGTTCGGGGGCGAGACGCCCACGGAAATAATCTCGCTGATCCTGCAGCGGGAGCCACCACCGCTGGACAGCTACGTCAATGAGGCGCCGCCTGAGTTGCAGCGTATTGTTTCGAAGGCGCTGACCAAGAAGCTGGACGACCGGTATCAAGCCGCCGAAGAATTAGTCGCCGACCTACGCAACCTGAAACGGAAGCTGGAAGCTACGGCTGAGACGTCCGGCGTCATGCCTGAGCTCCGCCGGTCAACTTCCGACAGCAGCCGGCTGGTTGGCCCGCTGACTGCGACACGCGAAACGCCGGCGACCGCTCTGCCCGCTCCCTCGAGCGCCGAATACGTGGTCTCCGGAATCAAGCAACACAAGCGCGCGGCAATCGTCACGTCATTGGTGGTGTTCTTCGGATTGGTGGGCCTGGTCATCCTTCTTCAGCGCTCGCGTAATTCAGGGGCAGCCATTCAGTCGATCGCGGTGCTGCCGTTTGAAAACCAGAGCCAGGATCCCGAAACCGAATATCTTTCCGATGGCGTCACCGAAAGCATCATCAACAGCCTGGCCCAGCTGCCAAACGTCAGAGTGATCGCCCGCAGTTCAGTGTTTCGTTACAAGGGACAAAAGATCGATCCGCTGAAAGCCGGACAAGAGTTGGGTGTGCATGCGGTGCTGACCGGCAGGCTTGTGCAACGGGGCGACAGCCTGACAATCAGCACTGAGCTGCTTGATGTCAGAGAAAACAAACAGCTCTGGGGCGAGCAATACAACGAGAAGGTAGCCGACATTCTCTCGATGCAGCGCGCCATTGCCGGCCAGATTTCCAATCACCTGCGGCTCAAACTTTCCGGATCGGATCAGAGCCGGGTCACGCGGGTTTACACGCAGAACACCGACGCCTATCAGCTCTATCTAAAAGGCCGCTTTCTTTGGAATAAGCGCACGAGCGAGTCACTGGAAAAATCTGTCGAGTACTTCGATCAGGCGATCGCAAAAGATCCCACCTATGCTCTGGCGTATGCAGGGCTGGCCGATAGTTGGTACTCGCGCGGTTGGTACCGGTATGTCGAACCAAAGCAGGCGTATGAAAAGGCTCGGGTGGCCGCGAACCGGGCCCTCGAACTCGATCCGCGTTTGGCTGAGGGGCACGCGATTCTGGCGGCCATTAAGACGGTCTATGACTGGGATTGGGCGGGCGCGGAGCGCGAGTTCAAACTCGCCATTGAACTGAATCCGAGCTACGCGACGGCGCACCAGCGGTACTCACTTTTCCTGCCCGCGCTCGGCCGCTTTGACGAAGCGATTGCCGAAGCCAGAAAAGCTCGGGACGTCGATCCACTTGCATTGCCGGTTAACGAAAACCTGGGTGACATTTTGTACCTCGCGCGCCGGTACGACGAAGCGATCGAGCAACTGCGGAAGACTTTAGAGTTGGATCCGAATTATGGCGTCGCGCACGGCACGCTCGCAAAAGTGTACGAGGCGCAAGGCAAACACGAAGAATTGCTCGAAGAAAGACTGAAAGGTTCGTCGCCCGAAACCGTGGCCGAGCTGAGAAAGGTTTTCGCCGCCTCCGGGATCAAAGGCGTCTGGCAGAATCGACTGAACGTGTTGCTTGAACGTTCGAAAACCGCGTATGTGTCGCCCGCGGATATTGCGCTGTTCTACACGCGCCTGAATGATCGCGATCAGGCTTTCGCCTGGCTGGAAAAGGCAATGGCCGAACGTTCGATCAACTTCAACTATTTGGTGGCCGATCCGCGGTTCGACAATCTGCGCGGCGATCCACGGCTCGCGGCCTTGCTTCGGCGGGTCGGATTGGAGCCGATAAAAATATAATGCGAAACAGAACCTTTGGCCGCACCGATTGGGAAGTCAGCGAAATAGGCTATGGCATGTGGGGGATGGCCAGTTGGTCAAACTCGGACGATCACCAGTCTCTGGAATCACTGCAGGCCGCAGTCGATCTAGGCTGCGACTTTTTCGATACGGCCTACGCTTATGGCGAAGGGCACAGCGAACAGTTGCTGGGCCAAACCGTGCGCGCGAATCCGCAGAAGCGTCTCTACACGGCGACCAAGATTCCTCCGATGAACCGGGAATGGCCGGCGCGTGCGGACGCCACGCTGAAGGAATCCTATCCGCCCGACCACGTCGAAGAATACGTGCACCGCAGTCTGAAGAATGCTGATCTGCAGAACTTCGATTTGATCCAGTTCCATACCTGGAATGACGAGTGGCTGCGCGACGATCGTTGGTTCTACAAACTCGACGACTTGCGCAGTCAGAAACTAATCAGCGCGATCGGAATCAGTATCAATCGCTGGGAGCCCTGGAATGGAATGCGCGCGGTGCGAACCGGTCAGATCGATGCCGTTCAGGTCATTTACAATATCTTCGATCAGAATCCCGAAGACGAGTTGTTTCCGGCGTGTGAAGAGATGAATGTCGCCGTGATTGCGCGCGTGCCTTTTGATGAGGGTACCTTGACCGGCACGCTGACCAAAGGCAGCCACTGGCCCGAAGGCGATTGGCGCAACACATATTTTGTGCCTGAGAACTTGAGCGCGAGCGTTGATCGAGCCGAAGCGCTAAAAGAAACGTTGCGCGTCTGGAACGAGGAGCACGCTACGCAAATCACCATGCCTGAACTGGCTCTGCGCTTTATTCTTTCCAATCCGACGGTCAGTACGATCATTCCGGGCATGCGCAAGCTTGCGCACGTCGAAGCCAACCTCGCCGCGAGCGATGCCGGTCCCTTGCCGGTGGAATTACGAGAGCGACTACGCGCTCATCGGTGGGTCCGAAAACCTGCGCCGTGGTCGCAATAACACGGCCCGGAACTCCCTGAGTGACGCTGCTGAAAAAAAGCAGTTGCGCAGATAAGGGCGAGTGACTATACTGCGCCTTCCCCCGCCCTAAACCTCCATCATGTCAATGGCAAGGTTCGGATTGCGCAGCTTAGCAATTTTCTTTTACGCGCGTCGCCGAAGCCTGCCTGCGGCACGAATTAATCATCTCTTCATTCATTTCAGGCCTCATTTTTGCCGCCTGTTCTCGCCGACACGAGACGGCTCGCACGGCTACGAAACCTGCCTACTTACTGGAGGGAAAGACAAATGAAGAAACTAGTTCTATTCGCTACGGTGCTACTTTTTTGCTGCGCGACGATCTTCTTTTACGAACCGGTGCGCAGCCAGGGCTGGAAAGAGAAAGTTCGTAAGAGCGCAAAGAAGATCGAGAACAACTACGTCGTCGTTTTAGACGACTCGGTGATCGGCGAGCGAGGCGAGTACTCAATTGCCGGCTACATGGCCGAAGACATGGCCCGAACATATCGCGGGAAATTGAAGCATGTGTACAAGCACGCCATGAATGGCTTTTCGGTGGAAATGTCCGAAGAAGATGCCGAAAAGATGGCTCAGGACTATCGCGTCTTGTTTGTAGAAGAGGATGGCATCTACACGACTGACGCTACGCAAACGAATCCGCCGTGGGGTCTCGACCGCATCGACCAACGCAATCGGCCGCTTAGCGCCACCTACACTTACAACTGGACCGGATCGGGCGTTCGCGTTTACGTCATTGACACGGGCATTCGCACTGCCCATACGCAATTCGGCGGACGCGCGTCGAACGTGTTCGACGTGAACGGCGGCGACGGGCAGGACTGCAACGGCCACGGCACGCACGTCGCCGGCACGGTCGGGGGCAGCACTTACGGCGTGGCCAAGAGCGCGCTTCTGCGCGGCGTCCGGGTCTTCGGCTGCGGCAGCACAACCTCGACGTCGAACATTATTGCGGGCGTCAACTATGTGACGGCCAATCGGATCCTGCCGGCAGTCGCCAATATGAGTGTCGGCGGTCCGGCCTCGTCCTCGATGGACACGGCCGTAAACAACCTGATCAACTCGGGCGTGACGGTCGCCGTCGCCGCCGGCAACAGCAATGGCGCGAACGCGTGCAACTATTCGCCCGCGCGCGTCGCCAACGCCATAACAGTGGGCTCGACGACCTCGACGGACGCGCGCTCCTCGTTCTCGAACATCGGCACGTGCCTCGACTTGTTCGCGCCCGGCTCAAGCATCCTCTCGGCCTGGTACACGTCGAACACGGCAACGGCGACGTTGAGCGGTACGTCGATGGCCTCGCCGCACGTCGCGGGCGTAGCGGCGCTTTACAAACAAGCGAATCCTTCCGCTTCACCCTCAACGATTCGAAATGCGATCGTTAACAATGCGACGACCGGGGTTGTCACGAATGCCGGAACGGGTTCGCCGAACCGGTTGCTGTATTCGCTGTTCTTCTAGATTCCTTTACCCACCTGGCCCACGCCGGTGGTACTGACTCTCGCATTGCGATGGTGGGCCTCGTTTTCGGCGGGGCCCACCATTGCTTCTTTATAAGAGGAATCCGACAGACTCGTTTACATGTTCAATCAACACAACTTCGCGACTCTTGAACAAGGACTCGTTGCCGTTCACACGTCGTGCGCGCCAATCACTTTGCACTAGCCTGACCTCATCAACTCAGATAGAATCCCCGCGAACTCAGACTTTGAGCGGGGAGCATTCGACGCCCGCCTGTTTTTCTCCGCCGCATGACCCTTGAACCAGGTACGGAAATCGGTCGGTACAAGATCCTGTCAAAACTCGGACAGGGCGGGATGGGCGAAGTTTACCTCGCCGAAGACACGCGCCTGCGCCGGAACGTTGCCCTGAAAATTTTGCCCGCAGACGTCGCCGCCGATCGCGTGCGCATGGAGCGGTTCGTGCAAGAGGCGAAAGCGGCATCGGCGCTGAATCACCCGAACATCATTACGATCTACGAAATCGATCAGACTGAGTCGGGCCATTTCATCGCGATCGAGTACATCGATGGACAGACGTTGCGGGAACGAGCGGCGAACTCAACTATGACGGTCGGCGACGTACTTGATATCGCGATCCAGGCGACGAGTGCCCTCGCCGAAGCTCATGAAGCCGGCATCGTCCATCGCGACATCAAACCCGACAACATCATGATCCGGCGCGATGGGATCGTGAAAGTCCTCGACTTTGGCCTGGCGAAACTTTCTGAGCAGCAACAGTCGTCGGTTTTTGTAGACAGCGAAGCGCCCACGTCGATCAATATTAAAACTGAACCGGGCGTCGTCATGGGAACGGCGGTTTACATGTCGCCTGAACAAGCGCGCGGTCTGCCGGTTGATGCGCGGACGGACATCTTTAGTTTCGGGATCGTGCTGTACGAGATTGTCGCCGGGCGCTTGCCGTTCAAGGGTTCGGATCGCGTTGAAGTTTTGATGTCGATCCTGGGGGATGCCCAACCGCCGCCGCTGGCGCGGTACGCGCCCGAAGCGCCCGATGAGTTGCAGCGCATTGTGGCGAAGACGCTCGCGAAACCGCGCGAGGACCGTTATCAGTCCACGAATGATTTGCTGAACGACCTGCGGAATCTGAAGAAACGGATCGAGCTTGATGCGGAGTTACAGCGCACGTTACCGCCCGAAGCCGTTCCGGCCGCACAGCGTACCGCCGAAGTGTCCGCGGCGCTCAGGACGGAAACACCCGGAACCGTCACCGCAATCATCCCGCCGGCCGCGAGCAGTGAGTCGCCGGGCGCGGGAAGGAAACTTCAAAAACGCACCATCCTGATTACGGCAGGCCTCGCGGCTCTGGCCGTGACGTTGGGTTTGCTCTGGTACTTCAAATCGGGTCCGGCCACCCCGCTGACGGGAGAAGACACGATCGTGCTCGCCGATTTCATCAACACTACCGGCGATCCGGTGTTCGATGGAACGCTCAAGCAAGCTTTGGCATCGCAACTCGAGCAGTCGCCTTTCTTGAGCATCTTCTCTGACAGTCGCGTGCGTGAGGCGCTGCGGCTGATGGATCGCTCGCCGGATGAACGAGTGACGAAAGAGATCGCGCGTCAGATTTGCCTGCGGCAGGGATTCAAAGCATTTCTCAACGGCTCGATCTCGAACATCGGCAGCAACTACGTCATCACGCTGGAAGCCACGAACGCGCAAACCGGTGACACGATCGCGCTGGAACAAGCTGAGGCGGACAGCAAAGAGCAAGTGCTGGCGGCGTTGGGAACGGTTGCGACGAACCTGCGCAAGCAACTGGGCGAATCGCTAGCGTCAATTCAGAAGTATGACAAGCCGATCCATCAGGCGACGACGCCATCGCTTGAAGCTCTTAAATACTATTCAAACGGGATCGAGCAGCAGCTCAAAGGCCGATACCTCGACGCCATTCCTTCTTTCAAAAAAGCGACGGAGATCGATCAGAACTTCGCGCGCGCCTACGCGGCGATGTCGTCCATGTACTACAACACGCGACAGTACGAGCTGGCGGCTGAGGCCTCGCGCAAGGCGTACGAGCTGCGCGATCGAGTCGGTGAAAATGAAAGGCTTTATATCACCCAGGCCTACTATGACAACGTTACGGGCGAGCTGGAGAAGTATCTGCAAACGCTCGAACAGTGGAAGAGCACCTATCCGCGCGATGCCTCACCGCCAAACAACCTGGCGGTGAAATACAACGAGCTTGGTTTATTTGATAAGGCGGCCGCTGAGGCACGTGAAGCGATTCGCCTCAATCCCGGATCGACCTCCGGCTATTCGCTTTTGGCTGCCGCGCAACTGGCGGTCAATCGCTTTGACGAAGCTAAACAGACTATTAATCAGGCGCAGGGAGAGAAGCTGGACAGCACCGCCATGCGCCGGACTCTGTTTCGGATCGCTTTCGTCCAGCACGATAGCGCGACCATGCAGCAACAGATCGACTGGTTGAGCGGAAAGCAGGACGAGTACCTGGCGCAGGGCTGGCAATCAGAGACGGCGGCGTTTTTGGGCCAACTGAAAAAGTCGCAGGAGTTTTCTGACAGCGCGCTGGAGGCAGCGGAACGGCGCGATCAGAAAGACGTTGCCGCGCAGATCGCGGTTGCGGCCGCGGCGCGCGACGCGCTGTTTGGTGATTGCACCCGGTTGAAAGAGCAGACCGCAAAGGCGCTCAGCCTCACGAACAGGCAAGTGACCACCGCCAATGCGGCGAATGCGCTGTCGAGCTGCGGTGAGTTCAGCCAGGCCCAGACTCTGATTGAGGAACTGACCAGGCGTTCTCCGACCGACACGGTGCTCAACAAGATTTTGGCACCGCTGGTCCAGGCGCGGATGGAATTGCAGCGAGATAATGCGGTGCAGGCAATCCAGTTGCTTGAAACGACCAGACCGTTTGAAGGATACGCTCTTTTCCAGATCGCCTATCTGCGCGGCCAGGCATACCTGAAACAGAAAAAGGGAGCGGAGGCGGCCACGGAATTTCAGAAGATTCTCGACCATCGCGGCTACCAACCGACTTCTCCGATCTTCGTGGTGTCGCACCTGGGCCTGGCCCGCGCCGCCGCACTGCAAGGCGACACGGCAAAAGCGCGCAAGGCCTATCAGGATTTCTTCGCGCTATGGAAAGACGCGGACGCGAGCCTGCCAGTTCTGATTGAAGCAAGGAAAGAATACGACAAGCTGAATTAATCTATGGCTGATCGACAACCTGGCGGACCGTCTTATGCGAATCCCGAAGCCGAAAGCGACGCGTCAAGCGGTTCTCGCCAGGTTGATTCGACCTTAATCCGCGTCTTGAAATGGGCGCTAGTCCTCGGTTCCGCTCTTTTTATCCTCGTGCTGCCGGTTCCGGCAGGCATCACTCCACAGTCGTGGCGTCTGCTGGCGATCTTCGTGGCCACGATCGTCGGCGGCATCGTGCGGCCGATTCCCAGTGGCGCGGTCGTTCTGCTCGGGGTCACCGCGGTGATGTTGAGCGGCGCACTGTCACCGGTTGATGCTCTGCGCGGATATGCGGATCCGATTGTCTGGCTAGTGCTCGCGGCCTTTCTCATTTCGCGCGGCATGATCAAGACCGGCTTGGGTCGACGGATCGCCTTACTTTTCGTGAAGGCAATCGGCTCGCGTTCACTCGGCCTGGGTTACTCGCTCATCTCTACCGATCTCGTGTTGGCGACGATCATTCCGTCGAATGCGGCGCGTTCAGGCGGCATCATCTTTCCCATCGCCAAATCGATTGCCGAAACTTACGAATCACGGCCGGGAATAACGGCGCGCCGGCTCGGCGCCTTTCTTACCTCGTTGCTTTACCAAGCCGACGTAATCATTTGCGCAATGTTCCTGACCGGTCAGGCTTCAAACGTAATCATCGCGAAGTTCGCGAAAGAGACCACCGGGATCGAGTTGACCTACGCGCGTTGGGCGATTGCCGGCTTGGTGCCTGGGCTAGTTTCACTCGCGGTTGTTCCGCCGCTGATCTATCGACTGTTTCCGCCCGAGATCAAACACACGCCCGCCGCCACCGAGTTTGCGCGCACGGAACTTCAGAAAATGGGAAGAGTCTCGCGTCACGAGATCCTAATGCTGCTTGTGTTCGGATTGGTCGCGACGTTGTGGATGACGACGGCGTTTCATGGAATTAACTACGCCGTTGTCGCGATGCTCGGGATCGGCGTGCTGTTGCTGACCGGAGTTCTCACCTGGCAAGACGTCACCACGGAAAGCGGCGCTTGGGACGTGTTCATCTGGTACGGCGGCCTAGTGCGGATGGCGGAAGCGTTGGGGGAAACCGGCATTACCAAGCGCTTCGCAGAAGTAGCCGCAGGTATGACGGTAGGCTGGTACTGGGCCGCCGCATTAGCCGGCCTGCTGCTGGTCTATTTTTATGCTCATTACGGTTTTGCATCGATCACGGCGCACGTGTCTGCGATGTACATTCCGTTCCTCGTTGTAATTATTGCCGCCGGCGCTCCCGTCGCGTTGACGGTGCTGCTGCTCGCTTACGCTTCAAATCTAAATGCCTCGCTCACCCACTACGGCACGACACCCGCACCAATTTGGTTTGGCGCCGGCTATGTAAAACAGAGGACGTGGTGGTGGCTTGGCTTCGTTGCCTCGGTGGCCAATCTTTTAATCTGGACGGTGTTGGGATCGCTCTGGTGGAAGGCGCTCCGCTGGTGGTAGTTGGAAGTTTGCATTAACATCCTTGACGCCTCAATTAAGTCGCAAACCCGCAGGGTTGCAAGAAAGTCGAAGCGAAGCGTAGACCCCGGAAAACGTCGGGGGAATTCGCACCCTGAAGGGGTGCAAGACTAAAGGTCAGAAATTCATGTATACCCGATCCGGGGACATCGCGCGCTGACGCCGCTCAACCCCGTACTGTTTTTCAGCCCTTCGGGCTGAGCCTAATCCACGACCGATCACAGTTGATAGATGACCCAGATATGTAATTACCTTTCAAGTCCAGTCTGACAATCTTCAACAACCCTTAACTGAAACCCAGTCACCGGCCGTAGTTTCTACTTCACTCAACCAGCTTCGCCGCATATACTGCGCGCCATTATTTGCCACTGTTCCTGAGGAGAATAAATTTGCATGCGCCCCTGTACTTTCCGTAACCCTACGCTAATAGCCCGCATCGCCCTTTGTTTGATCACGCTCACTGCGACAACTGTCTATGCGCAAGAACGTGGACCGTCGCCGGTGCCGCCCGCGACTCCATCGCCAAGCCCGTTGCCGACTGCCTCGCCTGAATCGCAGGGGCGACCTGAGGGTGAAGACGAAGGCCGTCCGCGCGATCCGATGTCCACCGCGACTTTTAATGGATTACGCTTTCGGTCTATTGGGCCCGCGTTCACTTCCGGGCGGGTAATTGGAATTGCGGTCGATCCAAATAACTCGGCGAAATATTACGTAGCGGCCGCCTCGGGCGGCGTCTGGAAGACAGTTAACAACGGCACGACCTGGACGCCGGTATTCGACCGAGAGGGTTCGTACTCGATTGGGGCGTTGGTTCTCGATCAGAAGAATCCGCTCACGGTCTGGGTCGGCACCGGCGAAAACAACAGCCAGCGCAGTGTCTCTTATGGAAACGGGTTGTATCGTTCAGACGATGGCGGCCGATCCTGGAGAAATGTTGGTCTGAAGGCCTCCGAGCACATCGGGAAGATCGCCATCGATGCGAAGGATTCCAACATCGTTTACGTCGCAGCGCAGGGACCGCTGTGGGGACCGGGCGGCGACCGAGGACTCTACAAGACCACCGACGGCGGCAAGAGCTGGAAGCAGGTTCTAAAAATCAGCGAGCACACCGGCGTCACCGACGTCGTCATCGATCCGAACAATCCCGAAACGATTTACGCAGCTTCGTATCAGCGGCGCCGTCACATGTGGACGCTGATCAACGGCGGGCCGGAAAGCGCCATTCACAAATCAACCGATGGCGGCGCGACCTGGACGCGTCTGCGCGCCGGCTTGCCGACCATCGACATGGGCCGGATCGGCCTGGCGATCTCGCCGGTCGACTCAAACGTGATCTACGCAACGATCGAATCAACTGATCGCCGCGGTGGAATCTTTCGTTCGAGCGATCGCGGCGGCAGTTGGGAAAGACGCAACGAGTTTGATACTACCGCGATGTATTACGGAAAGATTTTCGCCGATCCAAAGGACGTCGATCGGATCTACGTAATGAACGTTTTTCTCATGGTCTCAGATGATGGCGGCCGGACATTGCGCCGGCTCGGCGAGCGGTCCAAGCACGTTGACAATCATATTATCTGGATCGACCCGGCCAATACCGATCATTATTTAGTGGGATGCGACGGCGGCGTTTATGAGAGTTATGACCGCGGCGCCTTCTGGCATTTCAAGAGCAACCTGCCCATCACCCAGTTCTACGACATCACCACAGACAATGCGACTCCTTTTTATAACGTTTATGGGGGCACGCAGGACAATTACAGTTTCGGCGGGCCATCGCGCACGCGCAGCGCTTCGGGCATTGTGAATTCCGATTGGATTGTGACCCAGGGCGGCGACGGTTTTCGCAGTCAGGTCGATCCGGAAGATCCGAATACGATTTATTCAGAGAGCCAAAATGGTGGACTGGTGCGCTTCGACAAACGCACTGGCGAGCGTGTCGGCATTCAACCGCAGGAAGGCCGCGGCGAAGATGCGCTGCGTTGGAATTGGGATTCGCCCTTCATCATCAGTCCGCACGCGCGCACGCGTCTCTATTTCGCCGCTGACAAACTGTTTCGCAGCGATGATCGAGGCGACACCTGGAAATTAGTGAGCGGCCAATTGTCCCGCGATCTGGATCGCGACAAGCTGCCGGTCATGGGGAAGGTGTGGAGCATGGACGCAGTGGCGAAGAATGCTTCAACGGCCCACTTCGGGAATGCTTCGGCCCTGGCTGAATCGCCCAAAAAGGAAGGCCTGATCTATGTCGGAACTGACGACGGACTGGTCCAGATCACTGAAGATGGAGGTCGGAACTGGCGCAAGGTTGAAAAGATTGGCGACGTCCCGGAACTGGCTTACGTGAGCCGCATCATCACTTCAGTTCACGACGCTAACACCGTCTACGTCGCGTTTGAGAATCATCAGAACGCCGACTTCAAACCCTATCTCTTCAAGAGCACGGATGCCGGCAGAACCTGGACCTCGATCAAGAGTAACCTCCCGGCCAATCAGCCGGTTTGGGGAATCGCTGAAGACCATGTGAACCGGAATTTGCTCTTTGCCGGAACTGAGTTTGGTCTTTTCTTTACGGTGGACGGCGGTCAGAAATGGGTTCAGTTACGTGGCGGCCTGCCGACGATTCAGGTGCGCGACATCGTGATTCAGCGACGCGAAAACGATCTCGTACTGGGAACGTTCGGTCGGGGCATCTACATCCTTGATAACTACACGGCGCTGCGCTCGATAACGCCCGCGATGTTAAGGAACGACGCGCTGTTTTCAGTTAAGGACGCGTTGATGTATATCCAGTCGCAACCGCTGGGCGGCCGCGGCAAAAGTTTTCAGGGTGAGTCGTTCTACACGGCTGACAATCCACCGTTCGGCGCCACGTTTACCTATTACTTAAAAGAAGAATTGAAGACCAAAAAAGCGAAGCGCCAGGAGGCCGAGCGCGCCGCGACCCGTAGTGGCGCGGCGATAACTTTGCCGAGCCGCGCGGAACTCAGTGCGGAAGAAGAAGAAGAACCGCCCGCAATCATTTTTACGGTTACCGATTCATCCGGTCGCGTAGTGCGGCGTTTGACCGGGCCGGTGACAGCCGGAGTACAACGGGTGACGTGGGACTTGCGCTACCCGGCAGCGAATCTTCCGCCCCCGCCAAATCCTGAAACTGAAGATCCATTTGCCGAACCTCCCGGCGGGCCGCTGGTGATGCCCGGCGCGTACACGGTGTCGGTCTCGAAGCGGGTGAACAGCGTCACCACTTCGATGGGCGAGCCGCAGTCCTTCCAGGTTGTGGTGGAGGGTCAAGAGCGCATGACGCAGGCCGACCGCATGGCCCTGGTTGAATTTCAAACAAGAGTCGCGCGACTGCAACGCGCCGTGCAGGGCTCGCTCGATGCCGCGAATGCGCTGACGCCACGTCTCGCTGCAATTCGACGTGCGTTATTGGAAACTCCGAACGCTCCGGCGACCCTGTTGGACGAAGCCGCGCAGCTGGAGAAACGGAAGAACGACATTCTTCGTGCGCTGCGTGGGGATCAAGCCTTGCGCGCGCGCAACATCAACTTGCCACCCTCGATTAGCCAGCGAGTGAACGGCATCGTCGGTGGCCAGCGCCTGTCAACACAGCGGCCGACGCAAACTCATTTCGATCAGTACGCCGCCGCCGCTGCTGAGTTTGAAGGGACGCTGACGAGACTACGTCAATTGATCGAGTCCGATCTTCAGAGGCTGGAAAAGCAAATGGAAGCCGCCGGCGCTCCCTGGACGCCGGGACGGATTCCCGAATGGAAAGATCAACCATAAGTAGGGTTCGCTCGATGGCTGAAGTTCATGGTCTGAAGGTTCTGCCTGTCATTCACACCGGGCTTCAGCCCGGTGAGCCTACGCCGCAAAGTAAAAGGAACCGTTTCAACGGTTTCTGTAGGTGCAGAAGTAACTGGATCATGATCAGCTCTCTCGGTTCGTTGAGAAGGTAAACCGTAAAACGGTTACACGGATCTCTCCCTGCCGAAGATCACCGGGCTGAAGCCCGGTGTTAATGAGAGGCTTGGAAATCTCTGCTTATTGAGGCAAAGCGGATTTGAGTAGGTTAGCACTACCTCGGATGAGAGCTTTTCTTACTTCGGCGACAACCGTCATGCGCATTCGTGAAGCGCCTGAATTTGGCAGATAAGGAGAATAAAATGAAGAGCGTTCCGAAAGCGATCCGGACCTCACTTCTATTGCTGCTTGCATACCTATCGGTTCCCGCGCAGGCGCCGCAGCTTGGGCATTGGCCACAGTGGCGAGGACCTTTCTTTAACGGCATGGCGCGCGGTGATGCGCCCACCACCTGGAGCGACACCAGCAACGTCAAATGGAAGACGGAGATTCCGGGAAAAGGCCATTCGACGCCGGTGGTGTGGGGCGATCTAATATTCCTCACCACCGCCATTCCCACGGGCAAGCCGGCCGCACCCGTCCCCCCGCCATCTCCAGAAGTTCAAGGTGAAGGCCGACGCGGTCGGGGCGCCGGCGGCGACACTGCGCCTCAGCCGGAGCAACGGTTCGAAGTGCTGTGCCTGGATCGCAAAACTGGGAAAATCCTGTGGCAAAAAACCGCCACCGTTGCCGCTCCACACGAGGGCTATCACCGCGTTTATGGAAGCTTCGCTTCGAACTCGCCGGTCACGGACGGCAAGCATGTCTATGCGTTTTTCGGATCGCGAGGTCTCTATGCTTACGACTTCAGCGGAAAGCTGGTTTGGCAAAAAGACTTCGGCGTGCAGATGAAAATCAAGTTGGGTTTTGGTGAAGGCACGGCGCCGCTGCTCGACGGTAACCGGCTTTTCCTGGTCTTCGATCACGAAGCGGGATCGTTCATGGTGGCGGTCGACAAGCGAACCGGAAAAGAACTTTGGCGCGTGACGCGGGACGAACTCACTTCCTGGAGCACGCCGTTGGCAATCGAGCACGCGGGCCGCCGCCAGGTGATCGTGGCCGCGACCAAAAAAGTCCGCAGTTACGATCCTGAAACCGGCAAAGTGATTTGGGAGGTCGCCGGCCTGGGCGGGAATGTGGTTCCGATGCCTGCCTATCAGAATGAAATTCTTTACGTGATGAGTGGATTTCGCGATCCGCGCTTGATGGCCATCAAGTTGGGCAAGGAAGGCGACCTCACGGGCACTGACTCAGTCCTCTGGAGCCACACGCGCGGCCTGGCGTATACGACCTCGCCGGTGTTGCATGACAACAAACTCTTCTTCGTGACCGACAACGGGTTGCTCAGTGCTTACAACGCAACCACTGGCGAAGCCTTCTTTGCGCAAACGCGTCTGCCCAAAGCCTACAACTTCAAAGCTTCGCCGGTCGGGGCGAACGGCAAGCTGTACCTGGCGACGGAAGATGGCGATGTGGTCGTGCTCAGGATGGGCGAGAAGCTGGAAGTGTTAGCCACCAATACGCTCGCGGACCAGGTGTTCATCGCCTCTCCCGTGATTGCGAACGGAGAGTTGCTCCTGCGCGGACAAAGCACGCTCTACTGCATCAGTCGGGGTTAGACTGAATCAGCAAAATGAAAAAATGCCCGCAATGTAATCGCGTTGAGACCGACGGGACGCTGAAGTTCTGTCGGGTCGACGGCGCGACGCTCGTCACTGAATCGTCCGGCCTCGCGGGTGAAGCAGGAACTGCGCAGCTTGGCTCGTCCGCGGACGCAAGCGAAGTTCATACAAGTATTCTGCCGCACACGTCGACGTCTCCAGAGATTAATCGTCCCACTCATTGGTACTCGATCACTTTCAGGGCAAAACGGCAATTCGATGGATCTCTAAGGGAAATGAAACGGGCCCAAGAACTTGACCCGCTGTCAGCGAATATCGGCAGCAACGTCGCGATGACGTATCTGCTGAATAATAATGAGGAAGCCGCCGTTGGCGAGTTCAAGAAAGCGATAGACTGGACCCGAACTTTTCACCGGCGCATGCGAATCTCGGCCATGTCTACATCAAGCAAAAGCGATATAAAGAGGCCATGGCGGAGTTCCAAAAATCGGTCGAATTATCGAACAGGTCAGGCCTATTCTTAAGCAGCCTGGGTTATGGCTACGCCGTGACCTCCGCACAGACCCGCGCTACGCCGACCTTGTGCGGCGGATGGGACTTCAGCCGTGACTTGAAATGAAAGCTGCGACAGGTCGCAGCACTCCAAAATGAAACGCTGTCCCCGATCTAACCGTATTACGGACGAAGAAGTATTGTCGCGTCGATGAGGCTGGACTTGTAACCGAATCGCCTGCTGCGGAAATCAAAAATTCGAAAGGACTACCGTGAAAATTATTCGCAAAGTTAACCCAGGCTCCCCTCTGTCGTTTGCTGGTTTGCTGTTCGCCGTGCTGCTGGCCGTGCCGTTAACGGTCTGGGGCCAGCCCAAAGATTGGCCGCAGTTCCGCGGGCCGGAATCAAATCCCGTGGGCAAGCATGCGAAGCTTGCCGATCGCTGGTCGAAAACAGAAAACGTGGAGTGGTCGCGCGAGATTCCCGGCCGCGGGTGGTCGTCGCCGATTGTGACCGGCGGCAAGGTTTATGTGACCAGCGTGACCACTGAGGGAAAGTCCAAGCCGCCGCAAATCGGAACCGACTACAGCAACGAATACGCCGCCGAATTGCAGAAACAGGGACTGTCGCAGGCGGAAATCATGAAGCGCCTCACCGAACGCGACATCGAGCTGCCGAAAGAAGTGATGCTGCATTACTTCGTCTATAGTCTTGACCTGAAGAGCGGCAAAATTGAGTGGCAGAAGGAATTCTATAAAGGTCAACCTCCGGGCGGGCGTCACCGTAAGAACAGCTTTGTCTCAGAGACGCCGGTCACCGACGGCAAATTCATTTACGTTTTCGTTGGGAACCTCGGGTTATGGGCCTTTGATTTGAAAGGCAAACAGGTGTGGACGACACCGCTCGAGGCGAACCCGATTTACCTCGATTTCGGTACCGGCGGCTCGCCGGCGCTGGCCGGAAATCTTCTGGTAGTCGTTAGCGACAACGAGAAGCAGCAATACATCGCGGCCTTCGACAAACGGACAGGCAAGCAAGTCTGGCGCACGAACCGCGACATCGCTAAGGGATCCCCGATACGGTCGGGATGGTCCACGCCGTACATTTGGCGCCACGGGACAAACACTGAAATTGTGGCGATGGGACCTGGCGAAGCGATTAGTTATGACCTCGCAGGGAAAGAATTGTGGCGATTGTCCGGCATGGCAGGGAATGCCATCCCGACGCCCTTCGCGTACGACGGATTGCTCTATCTTAATGCCGGAGCAGGGCGAACCCTATACGCGATTCGTCCGGGTGCCAAAGGCGACATCTCGCTCAAAAAAGATCAGGTTTCAAATGAACACATCGTTTGGGCTCAAGAGCGGGCCGGCACGTACCTGCCTTCGTCGCTGGCTTACGAAGGCGCCATCTACGCCTTGACTCATACCGGGATCCTTACCCGCTTTGATGCCAAGACCGGCAAGCAGATCTACAAGACACGAATCGATCCGGCCGCGACCGCTTTCACGACGTCGCCCTGGGCTTACAACGGCAAGCTCTTCTGTTTAAGCGAGGAAGGCCAGACCTTCGTCGTGTCAACGGGCGATGAATTCAAGTTATTGCATGTGAATGATCTGGACGATTTCACCATGGCGTCGCCCGCGATCGTGGGAGAGCGCTTGCTGATCCGCACGGAACATCATCTCTACTCGATCCGTCGCAGAGGATAAGCTTGAAGCTGCCTTCTGATTTGCTTGAACAAATGGGGCCGGGCGCGGGGCCCGCAAACCGCGTCGTGGCCTCAGTGAGCTCTCGCAGCTAAAACTAGCCTCCCGGTTATCACTCCGATAAAATCGCTCACAGTCGGAACTATGGGTCTTTCATCGGGCACAGAACTCGGTCATTACAAAATTCAGTCGAAGCTCGGCGAAGGCGGGATGGGCGAAGTGTACCTGGCGCTCGACGAGAGGCTCGGGCGCAAGCTCGCGCTGAAAGTACTGCCGGCTGAACTGGCCGCGAATCAGGACCGCATGCGCCGCTTTACGCAGGAAGCAAAGGCCGCGGCGGCGCTGAACCATCCGAACATTGCGCACATTTACGAAATCGGCGAGCACGACGGCATCAGCTTTATCGCGATGGAATACGTTGACGGCTACACGCTGCGTCAACTGATTCACGATCGGCACACGGACCTGGCGAAACTTCTGCGCTGGCTGCAACACGTGGCTGAAGGTCTGGCCAAAGCACACGCGGCCGGTATCGTGCATCGCGATCTGAAGCCGGACAACATCATGGTCACGCGCGAAGGTCACGCGAAGACCCTGGACTTTGGCCTCGCGAAATTGATTGAGCCGCAAAGCCTCTCAGGCCAGCGCGCGAGTGACGGACGAAGCGAAGTCGCCACGGCGCTGATGCAGCATTACTCGACCCCGGGCGCGGTGCTGGGGACCGTCGGATACATGTCGCCGGAACAGGCGCGGGGAGAGGTGAACGAGATCGACCATCGCTCGGACGTCTTTTCACTCGGCTGCATTCTTTATGAAGCGATTACCGGCCGGAAGGCTTTCGAAGGCAAAGACACGATCGACGCGCTGAACAAGATCATTCGTGAGCCGCCTGAGGCGATCGCCACGCTCGCGCCGAACGCTCCGGCCGATTTACAGCGAATCGTGCGGCGATGTCTCGCCAAGGATCCTGACGAGCGGTACCAAACGATCAAGGATGTCGCGCTTGAAATTAAAGACGTGCGGCGTGAATTACAGAATGCCGTCGGCATCAATACCACTGTGCCGCCGCCCTCGAGTTCATCGATAGCTCATTCCGTCGCTAGTCCTTCGTCACTTGAGAGCCAGGCGGCGGTGACTAGTCTGTCACCGGCGGCCACTTCCGCGCACCCATCGAGCGCGGAATACCTCGCGACGCAAATCGGCCGTCACAAGAAAGGGATCTTGATTGGGGTCGGAGTTGTCGCAGTCGCATTGATAGCCGGCATTTATCTGTTCTCAAAGTTTGGCGGCCGCGAAAAATCGACCTCGTCCGGCCAGATGAAGATCTCGCGGCTCGTGACCGGAATTAAGGGCGTCGGTAACGCATCAATTTCGCCCGATGGAAAGTACGTGGCCTATGCGGTTTATCAGAAAGAGACCGTCAGCCTGCATCTGCGCCAGGTTTCGACCGGCAGCGATCGTGAAATCGTCGCGCCGGTTGCCAATGCCAACATCAGCGGCACGGTCTTCTCGCCCGATAGCGAACTTGTCTACTACAACTTCTACCATCGCGAGGATAGTCCGCTTGGTACTCTGTATCAGGTTCCAGTAATAGGCGGAAGAGACCCACGCAAGATTCTCGAACATATTAGTTCGATCATCGGCTTTGCGCCTGATGGTAAGCGGTTCGCGCTTTTCCGTGATTACGCAAAGACCGGGGAATCTGAAGTTCTCATTGGAAACCTGGACGGTGGCGAGCCACAAAGGATCGCGAAACGAAGCGGCAATGATTATTACCTCGGTATTCCGGCCTGGTCCCCGGACGGGAGCCGAATAGCATGTCCGGTTGGCACCGATACCGGCGGGACAAAATTCAGTTTGGTCGAAATCCCGGCCGGTGGCGGCAGCGAAAAACCGCTCACGTCATTCAATTGGTATGGTGATATTGCCCGGCCGATGTGGTTAAAAGACGGCAGCGGGCTGGTGGTGAATGCCCGGGAGCGCACTGTCAGTACACCTCAAATATGGCGCGTGTCTTACCCCGGCGGCGAAGTCAGCCGAGTCACTAATGACCTGGCAGAGTATGGCTCGTCAAGTTTTGGGCTGACCGCTGATTCTTCCACCATCATGACTCTGGTTACGGAACGATCCTCGCGGATTTGGTTGGCAGCGCTGGGCGAAACCGGAGCCACGCAACTGACGGATGGTAAGGCCGACGGTGAGAGCGGCATCGCCTGGACTCCTGACGGCCACATTGTTTACGTCGCGAAGACGGGTGACAACCTGGACATCTGGATCATGAACGAAGATGGATCAGGCAAACGGCAGCTGACCAGTAACGCAGCTTCTGAAGCGAATATCGATGTCTCACCAGACGGCCGTTACATCGTGTACACCTCCGCCCAGGCTGGCGGCAACGATGAAGTCTGGCGGATGAACATCGACGGCACCAATGCCATTCCGCTCGCGCGCGGTGACTACTTTCATTTCCGGCCGAGGGTCTCTCCGGATGGGAAATGGGTGGCTTTCGGCTCGTTCAAAACAGGGACTCCGCGGCAGTGGAAAGTTTCGATTGACGGTGGCGAGCCGACAAAGGTCACTGACCTGGCCTTCCAAGCGGCGGGATTTTTGCCTGACGGAACAAAAATCTATGGAGAATATTTCGACGACCAAATCAGTCCGCCGCGGTGGCGGGGCGCAATTGTGACGTTCGATACGGGCCAACTGGTGAAGGTTTTTGATTTGCCTGACGGCGTGAATCGAGCGGTATTAACCGATGAGCAGACCGCCATCTTTAACATGAAGAAGGCAGACGTTGATAACCTTTGGAGCAAACCAATCGACGGCGGAGAACCGAAGCAATTGACCAAATTCACGTCCGAAAACTCTTACAACTTCGCGCCTTCACGTGACTTCAGGAAGTTCGCAATCACGCGCGGGACATCCTCTTCGGACATTATTCTGATCAAAGATTTCTAGTGGGGACCCAGCTTGCTTTAGCAAATGCCTTCAAGCCGTCGCCGGCTTGAACCACCCGCGCACCCTCCGGAAGACACTTCGGAAGAAGCGAATCACGCGCGGTAGGATCCAAATCGAGACCGCCAACCCCGCCCCAATCACAAAGAACACCACTATGGGAAGAAACAGCGCGAGCACCACCGCGACGATCACCAGCGCGTCTTCCGCGAGGCTGACGACCACATTCGAGACGGGTTCAGGACTGGTGTTGATAAGCGCGCGGGTCGCGGCTTTTGTTCCGTGCGAACTGAGCGCCAGTCCGCCGCCGACTAGTAAAGCAATCACCTGCACACTGCGATCAAATTCGCCGAACGCGGTTGCGGCGATCACCGCGCCCGCGGGAATGCGGATAAAGGTGTGAATTACATCCCAGATGCTGTCGACGACCGGCACCTTGTCGGCCACGAACTCAACGACGAACATAAACAGCGCGACGCCAATCACCCACCAGTTCGTCACCACATCAAGCTCGCCCGGCAGCTTCAGATTCGCAAAGCGACTCAACAACCCGAGTGTGGCCACCGTGGCGTAGAGGTTGATGCCCGACACCCATGAGGCGCCCAGGCTGACTGCCAGTGTGGAAATGAAGTCCATCGCCATGGATTATACGCCCGTTGGTTAAGCCAGGTTCGAGCGTTTAGTGGACAGGGTTAACACGATTTACAAGATGGGCCTGGGATGGTCTTGTTTATTGTTCTCGCAAATCGTGTGAATCATGTAAATCCTGTCTAAAGAGAGTCAGAGAAGAAGACAAGGTACGACCCGGGTCGCAATCGGGTGTTCACCTTTCAAGAAGCTTCCCGTCGCTTACCGGCTCGGCTAGAATCGTCGCCACTTCTTAAATTGCCAGCCAGGAGGCGCGCCATGACTGACCGGTTTTCATATCGCTGTCGAATTCTCAACCTGCTCGCTTTGCTCTTGTGCTGTGCCGGCATCGCCAGCGCACAGACTGATAAGCGCCAACTAACGATCGAATGGATTTTCGGCCCCGAAGGTCGCGCAGTGGCCGGCGTGCCTGCGACGACATGGCTCGAAGACAGCACGCTGATGATGCTCGACAATCGCCAGACGCCGGCTGAGCGAACATTTGAGAAATTAGATCCGGCTACCGGGCGCCGACAGAAAGTCGTCGATGCAGGCAAGGCGTTGGCGAGTCTCAAGTCGTCAGGCGCGGGCGCTGACGTCAATACGTTGCCCTGGCCGATCGCATTCGATGGTTTGGGCCGGCGCGCATTGTACGTTCTCAAAGGAGATGTTCTTGTTCTCGAACTTGCCAGTGCGCGGTTCCAACGCCTCACGAGGACTGTAACTGAAGAGACCTCAGCCAGTTTTTCTCCGAATGGTAACCGCGTCGCATACGTCCGCGATCACGATCTCTATTACTTCGATCTGAATACGAATCGCGAGACGCGAGTTACCCGGGACGGTTCTGAGACGATTCTGAACGGCACGCTTTCCTGGGTGTATTGGGAAGAAGTTTTCGGCCGTCGCGACATCGGATATTGGTGGGCGCCCGACTCGAAAGCGATCGCCTATCTTCAATCGGACGAGTCGAAAGTTGACCTCGCGTATTTCACCGATATTGCGCCCTTTCCCCCGCGCGTGATTCGGCAGCGTTACGCCGTAGCGGGCCGCGCCAATCCCCGCGTGCGTCTGGGAATAGCTGAACTCAACAACCTGCGCACGCAGTGGATTCGCGTAACCGATAAACCGTTTGAGTACATCGTCCGGGCAAAGTGGTTACCGGATGGCCGTCGCTTAAGCGTGCAAACGATGCCGCGTCTGCAGACTGAGCTGTCCCTTTATTTTGCCGATCGGCGAACGGGAGCGGCCAGGCACATTCTTACCGAGACCGATCCCGGTTGGGTCAATCTGGCAGACGATCTCTATTTCTTTAATGACGGACAGCATTTCCTTTGGCCATCTGAGCGTGATGGCTACATGCATCTGTACCGCTATCGAATGGACGGCACGCTTGCCAACCAGGTGACAAAAGGTCCCTGGGCTTTGGCGAGCGCGGGTGGAATAGCGTTCTGGGTGCGGCAGGCACTTGTCGGTGTCGATGAAAAGAACGGTTGGGTTTACTTCACTGCGCTCGAGAGATCGTCTATCGAAAGACAACTATATCGCGTGCGCGTCGACGGCTCGGAATTCAAACGCCTCTCCGACGAATCTGGTACTCACCGCATTTCCATGTCGCCTGACGCGCGTTATTTTCTGGATCGCTATTCAGACGTGCGCACGCTTCCCGCATTGCGCGTGCATAGCAGCGACGGGACGAAGTTGAGCACCATTGCCGAACCACGTCCGCAGTTAATCGCGCCGTACGATGTTCAGTTTCCCGACACGACCACAATTCCCGCGGATGATGGCTTTCCGATGCCGGCGCAGATCATGAGACCAAAGAGTTTCCGGACGGATCGCAAGTATCCGGTAATCATGTTTGTCTATGGCGGACCGGCTGCGCCGCAGGTGGCAAACGCATGGCAAGGCGACACCTTGTGGAACCAACTGCTCCTCGAGGCCGGCTATGTCGTCGTCAAAGTCGACAATCGATCGGCCACCGCAATAAACAAACAGTTGGAGAACACAGTCCTTAAGCGGATGGGCGAAGCGGAGACGCCCGACCTGGTCGCCGCCGCCCGTTGGCTAAAAAAGCAGAGATGGGTAGATGACAAACGCGTCGGAGTGTGGGGTTGGAGCTATGGCGGCTACATGACTTTGAATCTGCTGACGCGTTCACAGGAGTTTAAAGCGGGTATCGCCGTTGCGCCTGGTACCGACTGGCGTTATTACGACACCAAGTGGACTGAGGCACCCATGCGAACGCCGCAGGAAAACCCGGAGGGCTACGCAAGTACTTCACTACTGCCGCGCGCGAAAGACTTGCACGGAAATCTTCTCATCGTCTTCGGAAGCTACGACGATAATGTCCACCCGGTGAATCAGTTGGCGTTTATAGACGCCCTCGTCGCATCGGGCAAAAAGTTTGAAATGATGACCTACCCGATGCGTAAACATGGGATCGAGGATCCAGCGGCCACACGTCATTTGTACCGGCTGATGCTCGACTTCTGGAAAGCCAATTTGTGACTCTGACCACGACAACAATAAGCGGGTCGCGATAAGACTCACCGCATCCTCTAGCAGGTAGTGGTTCAGTTTGATTTCGAATGTTCACACCGCGGCTTTAGCCCGGTGTCACGCGAAGCAAGCACACCGAAACCGTTTAAACGGTTTCCCCGTTCGACGTCCACGCCACGACGCCGCGCTAAAGCGGCGGCGTGAATGAGAAGTTTTCTCAGTTGCAAATGGTACAAACAGTCGCGCCCGCGAATCCGACGCACAAGAGGCGAGTTCGAGAGGCATGCCACCGGCTATTAAATTCATCCGCTTTCGCGGATGTGACTTGCGTTAACGCCCCAGCAACTGATCAGCTTCCGCCTTCACCGCATCGAATTCTTT
Organism: Pyrinomonadaceae bacterium; assembly: GCA_036277115.1. Taxonomy (NCBI): domain Bacteria; kingdom Pseudomonadati; phylum Acidobacteriota; class Blastocatellia; order Blastocatellales; family Pyrinomonadaceae; species Pyrinomonadaceae bacterium. The sequence continues at coordinate 707,239 of DASUNM010000023.1, read as the reverse complement.
TTTCAGCACCGCGTATCTTTCAATCGCATCACGGCCGATCTTTTGATCGACGTTCGCCGTCATCCCTGCAAGATACGTGATGTGCGCCTGAAGACCCGGCTTGCCGTAACGCACCGGCTCATTCATGAGCTTCGCCGCGAGGGCATTCAGCCGCGCGGTTGATTCGCCATTCCCGGCACTCGCGTTTGAGTTTCGCTGCGCTTCACGCACTCGGGCGACCAGCCGGTTCATGTCGTTCACCATCGCTCGCATGCGCATGTTGTGTTCGTACTGCTCCTGCAAATCAGCCACCGTGACGCCATCGGCGGCCACACGCGGATCGATCAGCACGTTAATATTTTTAGTGAAGGTTTTGTCGCCGACCTTCAGCCGTACTTGATACTGACCAGGCGGAACGACCACACCGTCTTTGTTTCGCAGATCCCAAACGACGCGATTCATTCCCGGTAGTTTGGTGACCCGCGGTGGCGGCGCTCCGCCCCGGCGCGATGAAGGCGCGTCAGCATCGTCCGGGTCGGCGGTCACGCCGCCTGAGCCCGGCATGCCGGGGCCCGGGCGACCTTCCCGGCCCGTGCTTGTCGCCGGTTCAATGGCGTATGAGTTCACGACCGCACCCTTCGCATCCGCAAAATCGATTGTGACTGTGCCCGGAATGTTTGCCGGCAAGTAGTATTCAATGGCCGGTCCGAGGTTCGCCGGCGCGACGCGAGTACGATAGCCGTCGCGCGGCTCGAACAGATGAACGTCACTACTCGCAATCTGCGGTGCCAGCTGATGCAGCGAGCTGATGTTGTCGAGAATCCAGAACGCACGGCCTTGCGTCGAGACAATCAAATCCTGGTTGTGCACTTTGATGTCCGTGATGGGAACATTCGGCAGGTTCAGCTGAAACGGTTGCCAGTGCGCGCCGTTGTCGAACGAAATGAACATACCGAATTCAGTTCCGGCGTACAGCAAGCCTTCGCGATCAGGATCCTCGCGCACGACACGTGTCGGCCAGTCCGCTGGGATGCCGTTCTTCCCATCCGTCAAACGCGTCCAGCTTTTTCCGTAATCGTCGGTGCGATAGATGTAAGGCGCATAGTCCCCAAGCAGATAGCGAAAGACGGCGAAGTAGGCAGAGCCTTTGCGATGCGGCGACGCTTCGATGAACTGCACGCGACCGCCCGTAGGTAGATCAGGCGGCGTGATGTTCGTCCAGGTCTTGCCGTTGTTACGCGTGACGTGAAAAGGGCCATCGTTGGCGCCGGTCCAAATCACGCCCTTCTCGAGCGGCGACTCAGTAATCGCGTACAGCGTGCTGTAAAACTCTTCACCGGTGATGTCGCGTGTAATCGGTTCGCCGCTGATTCCCTGACAACACTCAGGCTTCGCAGTTAAGTCCGGTGAGATCTTCTCCCACGTGACGCCTTTGTCGCGCGTGCGATGAACGTGTTGCGAGCCGTAGTAAAGCACATCCGGATCGTGCGGCGACGTCGCCATGGGCGAAACGCGTTGAAAGCGGAGGATCAGATCGCTCGCGGGATTTCCGTAGAGTGACTGCGCGCCGACCCAGTAACTCTTCTCCTGTCCCACTCTCAGGTTCATCACGCCGTACTGCCCTTTGCAGGAGCCGTACACGATGTTCGGGTCGCGTGGATGCGGCATGATCGGCCCAGTTTCACAGCCGGGGCCGGAGCGCCAATCGTCCGTCGCGTAAGGATTCGCCTGGCTGGAAATGATCAGGGTCGTGTTGTCCTGCTGCGCGCCGTAGAGCTTGTAGGGAAACTGGCTGTCCACCCAGACGCCGTAGATCTCTGCGCTCGGTTGATTCATCTGGCTCGACCAGGTACGGCCGCCATCGTACGAAACGTTGGCGCCGCCGTCGTTCGCCTGAATCATCGTGTTGCCGTCTTTGGGACTGATCCAGATGTCGTGATGGTCGCCATGCGGCGGGCGCATCACCGAAAATGTTTTGCCGCCGTCAGTCGATTTAAAGAAGCTTTCCGCGCCGGCATAAACCACGTCAGCGTTCGTCGGATCAGCGCCCAGCGTTACGTAGTAAAACGGCCGCTGAATCATCTGCGCGCCGACGTTTCGAGGTTGCGGATTCATCGCCGCCCACGTTTGGCCTGCATCATCCGATCGATACAAACCACCACCGGGTTTCGCTTCAACCAGCAGGTAAATTCGATTCGGTTTTGCCGCAGTGACGGCGAGATTGCCCTTGCCGATTAACTCGCTCGGCAATCCCGTCATGATCTTGGTGAAGTGTTCGCCACCGTCAGTCGACTTGTAGAAGCCGCCTTCACGCGCGCCGCTGATGATCGTCCAGGGCTTCCGCTCGAGCCGCGACATCCACGCGTAGACGACGTTCGGATTGCCCGGTTGCAGCTCAACATCCATCGCGCCGAGCTGATCGGAAACGAACAAAACTTTGCGCCAGGTCTTGCCCCCGTCAGTTGTCTTGAACACGCCGCGTTCCGAGTTCGGTTTGAAGATGTCGCCTCCGGCCGATACCCAAACGATGTTTGGATTCGTCGGATGAATGCGCACGGCCCCAATCTGTCCGGCATCGTAGAGCCCGGCAAAACTCCACGTTTGCCCGCCGTCTATCGTTTTGTAAACACCGCGGCCGGTTGAGACATTGCTGCGCACTCCATCAGAACCAGTGCCCAGGTAAATGACATTCGGATCTGAGTCCGCCACTGCGATCGATCCGGTTGAGCCCAACGGGACCTTGCCGTCCGTGATCGGGACCCAGCTCGCGCCGCCGTCAATGGTGCGAAACACTCCGCCGCTCGCCACGCCCATGTAAAAGGTCTTCGGCTGCGAAGGTACCCCCGTCACTGTCGTGACGCGGCCGCCACGCGCAGGACCGACCAGCCGATAACGCAATCCCTGAAAGAACGACGGATCGACGGATGCCATCAACGGCTGCCGGCTGGCGCCGGTCTGTGCCTGGATCGTTGAAACGAGCAGAAGAGTGACGAATGTCAGAAGGGGCTTTTGAAACATGATTGGAGTCTCCGCGAAAGGCGGCAAGAGAATATCACCGCGTCGGTCAGTAGTCAGTAGTTACTGGTCAGTGGTCAGTGGTCAGTTGTACGACTCAATTGGCGATTCGTGTTTTGGCACTAACTAATCTACTGACCCTGACCACGGACAACTGACCACGGACCACTGACCACGGACAACCGACTAGCGTCGAACTTTACTCTTGCTGGCGAGGCTCGTAATATGCCGCCGCACGCCAGGGTTTAGTCCAACTTCAAACCAGTCTTCCGATGGAGGTTGCCATGCATCGAACCAGAAATGTCGCGCTCGTCGTGTTCTGCGCCGCGGCCCTTTTCCTCTCGTTCACTCTGCCGCCCGCCTGGGCCCAGAAAAAGCCGAACGCGAAAACAAAGTCTGTCGAAAAGAATGGTAACAGTGACGCTCTCTTCTCCAGCGCCAACGCGCCGAATCCCGATCCGGTGTTCGCCGAGAAAGTTAAGGAGTACACGACCGAGCCGTACTTCTCGACTGAGTTAGTCGATCACCTGCCGCTGTCAGACACCGTTCCGTCGCCGCAGAAAGTGCTGGGTTACGTCGTGGGGACGCCAAACAAACTGACTTACACAAAGGACCTCCATCGCTACTATCGCGAACTGGACAGCGCGAGTCCCCGCGTGCGCACGTTCACCGCGGCGGAAAAATCGGAAGAAGGCAAAGAGCAGCTTCTGATCGCCGTCGGCGACGAAGCATCGATCGCGAAACTTGATCGTTATAAAGAGATCACTGCCAAGCTCGCCGACCCGCGCAGAATTAACGATGCGGAAGCGCAGCGGCTGATCGGCGAAGGAAAAGTTTTCTACTGGGCTTCCGGTTCAATCCACTCTCCCGAAACCGGCTCGCCAGAGATGCTTATGGAACTCGCTTATCGGCTGGCGGTGGAAGAGAGCCCTTTCATCCAGGCGATCCGGAAAAATGTAATTGTGCTGATCACGCCGGCGCTGGAGGTTGATGGCCGCGATCGCATGGTCGATCTGTACAACTATCGCAAAGCGAACCCCGGCAAAAATTCCCCGGGACTGATCTTTTGGGGCAAGTATGTCGCGCACGATAACAACCGCGATGGATTGGGAATGGCGCTGGCGCTCTCGCGCAATCAGATGAAGACTTTCCTCGAATACCATCCGGCGATTCTGCACGACTTGCATGAGTCTGTGCCGTTTCTTTACACGTCGACGGGCACCGGACCTTACAACGCCTGGCTTGATCCGATCACGGTGAATGAGTGGCAATTGCTCGCGTATCACGAGATCGAAGAGATGACGAAGCGGGGTGTTCCCGGTGTGTGGACGCACGGCTTCTATGATGGTTGGGCGCCGAATTACATGTTCTATGTCGCGAATGGTCACAACGCGATCGGCCGGTTCTACGAGACATTTGGCAACGGCGGCGCGGACACGATGGATCGCACGGTCGGCGCACAGTCACAGCGCGATTGGTTTCGGCCGAATCCGCCGCAGCCGCGCGTGAAGTGGTCGCTGCGGAACAACGTCAACATGCAGCAGTCGGCGATTCTGCTGGCGATGAATTTCGTCGCGAATAACAAGGAGAGATTTCTTCAGAACTTCTATTTGAAGAGCAAGCGTTCGGTCGCAAAAGCGACGAATGAAGGCCCGGCTGCTTACGTGGTTCCTTCCGACCAATCTCGGTTGGGAGAAGCCGCGGACATGGTTAATCTGCTTCGGCTAATGGGTGTCGAAGTTCACAAAGCCGACAAAGAGATCAGCATCAAGGACCAGAAGTACCCGGCCGGGTCGTACGTCGTGCGCATGGATCAGCCTTACTCGCGCATGGCCGACATGCTGCTCGACACGCAGTACTACAACGTGAACGATCCGCGACCCTATGACGACACCGGCTGGACAATGGGTCCGTTGCGCAACGTTAAGACGGTGCGCGTTACCGACAAGGCAGTTCTGCAATCCCCGATGACGATGCTCACGGCAGATGCGCGCGTGGTCGGGAAAATCACGGGTACTGCTTCGACGGCCGGTTACATAATCAATCACAACACCGAGAACAATCTGGCGACGCTGCGCTTCAAGTTGAAAGACGTGAAGATGAGCACGGCTGAAGACTCGTTCAAAATCGGCAACCAGCAGTTCAATGCCGGCTCGTTCGTCATCAGGACTGAAGGCAATCCCACGGACGTGCGGCAACGCCTGGATGCTGCGGTGAAAGAGTTGGGACTAACGGCGCTCGCCGTCGACAAGCTGCCGGACGTGAAGACACACGAACTGGCCGTTCCCCGCATCGCAATCCTGCACACGTGGACGAACACCCAGAACGACGGTTGGTATCGGATCGAGTTTGATCGTTATCAAATTCCGTTTTCCTACATTTCGGATCAAGTAGTGCGCAACACACCGAACCTGCGTGAGAAATTCGACGTGATCATTTTTCCGCCGCTGGGCGGTTCAGCGCAGGCGATCGTAAACGGCATTCCCATGCGCGGCGACGCCATTCCGTGGAAAGGATCAGAGCTAACCCCCAACATGGGCCTGTCACCTGATCAATCGGACGACATTCGCGGCGGCATGGGCTTGCCCGGCGTGGCGAACCTGCAAAAGTTTGTGCGCGAAGGCGGTCTCTTCATCACCGTCGCGAACACGACCCGACTTCCGATCGAGTATGGATTGACGACCGGCGTGTCGATTCAGGAAACCCGGCAGTTGCAGGCGCGCGGATCGATCTTCAATGCGCGCTTTACCGATCGTAAGAGTCCGATCGCGTACGGCTATGACGAGACCCTGCCCATCTATTTTAATCAGGCGCCGGTGTTTCAAGTTGCCGGCGGCGGTGGTGGCGGTGGAGCTGGCGGCGGTGGTGGCGGTGGCGGCGGTGAAGGTGGTACCGGAAGCCGGGTAACGGGACGCGGTACGTTGACCGATCCGGACATAGTCCAGGCCATGCCGCAGGCTTCGCCGGCGCAAAGACCGGCCGGACCTCCGGGCGAGCCGACGGCGGAACAGCGTCAGCAGCTCGGCGCGTTTTACGTGCCGCCGGCAGAACGGCCGCGCGTGATCCTGCGCTTTGCGTCCGACGAAAAGAACCTTTTGATTAGCGGAATGCTCGCGGGTGGATCCGAGCTGGCCAATGCGCCGGCCGTGATCGACGTGCCGGTCGGCAAGGGCCACATCGTCATGTTCGCCACGAATCCGATGTGGCGTCATCAGAATCATGGGAGCTTCTTTTTGATCTGGAATGCCGCGCTTAACTTCGATTCGCTGAACACGGAGCGACCGGCGCCGGCAGCGCCGAGGCGGCCCGGTGGCGCCGAGGCGGACGATCAGTGACTTCGCACGAACCGCACCGAAAGTTTAGAAGGCGGGCTACTGCGCACCTCGTTCGAAGCCAAACCGGCGGACAGTAGCCCGCCTCTAAACGAACTGCTACGCGGTTGGTTGAGCGGTGTACCCCAGCTAATTAGGCGACCCCGCCTTCTGCATTATCTTTATTTGTTTATCAATGGCGTGGGACAGCTCGGCTTCTTTCTCAAAACTCAAGCCACTTGAGCGAAAGCGAATTACGCCTTCGTGGTCGATTACGATGTAGGTGGGAAAGCTGTTGACCCTGAAGGCGCGTTGCACGGCACGCTCCCGGTCGAGGAACTGCGGCCAAATCATCTCCTGCTTAACGATAAAGTTACTCCACTTGTCTTCGTCACCATCTGAGCTGATTCCCAGCAGGACGAACTTTTCAGTCTTCGTAAACCGCTTGTTCAGATTGCGTAGCGCCGGCAGTGAAGCCACACATGGCGGGCACCAGGTCCCCCAGAAATCCAGCAGCACAACTTTGCCCTTAAGATCGTCGAGCGAAATGAATTCGCCTGCCGAAGTTGTAACTGAGAAGTCCGGTGCGAACGGTTCGCGCGCACGGCGCGGGTTCTCGATAATCTTCCGCGCATCAGCTGAGAAGAATTGATCGGGGGCCAGTTCAAGGTACTTCTTTAACGAGGCTATTCCCTCCGGGTCGCGGTTTTGCTGAAGCAGCACGACACCCAGGTTGTAGTGCGGCTCGGCGTAATCCGCCTTCGCGGTCACGGCCAGGCGCAAGGCTGCTTCTGCTTCTTGCAGCTTCTTCTGATTTTTTCCGGCGTCTGATTGTTTCTGAATCGCAATGGCTTTCAGGTTGTGGGCCTGCGCCTGCAACGCCACGTCGTTGGCGCCGAACTCCACCACCTTGTCGGCACTTTGCGCAACATTCTTATAGGCCTCGAGACCCATGAAGGCATTCGCCATCATCCAGTAAGCTTCGGCTGAGGCCTTACCCTTTAGATCGTTGGCCCGTTTGAAAGCCTTGAGCGCGTCTTCATACTTCCGCTGCCGCATGAACAGGTTGCCGGCTTGTATCTCTTCTTCGTAAGTTGCGCCGTTGGGTTGTTGAGCGCGGGCGGTCCGGCCCTTCAAAAGAGCTGGCGCGAGGGTCACAACGGCGAGCACTAAAAGCGCGAGCAAAAAGCCGATTCTGGGCATTCCAGCGTGAGTGGCAGGGTGAAGATTCGTTCGGTGCAAAAGCATGGGATACTCCTTTTGCGGCGCATAATAGCATTATCGGCTCAGGGCTAACGAGCCGGGCCGGGCCGCGTCAAAAAAGCCTTGGCAGCGGATGACATCCTTCGATTATAATTGGCGCGCTAACCCTACTACTTTCATTCTGAAACCGAGAGGATTAGGACCCGACAGGAGGTAGGTATGTCTGACTTCAAATGCCGCATCCTTTACGTTGACGATCATGATGATAGTGCTGAGATGCTGAAGCTTGTGCTGGCGGACGTGGACTATGAAGTTGAATCCGCGCGCACCCTCAAGCAGGCGCTGGAACTGGCTTCGCAGATTGAGTTCGACCTGTACGTGGTGGACAAGCGTCTGCCGGACGGCTCGGGCTTGGAATTGATCAAGCAGCTGGAAACACTAACGCCCGGTATCCCCAGCATCGTTTACACGGGTGATGTTTACGAAGTGCATCGGGAACAGGCCATGGCCGCCGGGGCGCACGCCTTCGTGTGTAAACCCGACATCGAAACGCTAATCAAAACTGTGCACGATTTCCTTTCCCAGCGTGAGTGCGCCACGGCCACGGCCACGGCCGCGTGACCGGGGACGTGAGATTTCAGATTGAGATCTGAGACCCCAGATTTTGAGATCAAAGATCGGCTGCTACGGCCCAGATGAAGAAAATGAGATTTGAGTTCTACAGCGATGCGATCGCCGCCGAGCCGAAGCTCTCGGTTGACGGTACCGTCGATAACGCGATTCACTTTTCACACTGGAAAGGGAACGAAACACCGGCCTCAGTGAAGGCCGATACTTCCACTGAGATCGTCCTGAACGTCGTCGGCGCGGCGAACCGCGATCAACTGACGCAGGGGATCGACCTCGTCACGAACAATCACTTTGATACGGACGGCGTGTTGTCCGTCTGGTCGATGCTGAATGGCGAACGCGCGCCCGAGTTGCGCGAGAAATTAATTGCCGCGGCGGAGGCCGGCGATTTTTGCGAATTGAGCACGACGGACGGCGTGCGCGCCAGCATCGTCATTCAGGGATCGGATTCGCCGACCGATAAGTCGGGGTCGCCATTGGCGCGGCAGCTGGCGGGCGAAGAGATCACTGACGAGGCGCGCGCTTATGAACTGGTTCTGCCACACGTGGAGCGTGTGATTACCCACACGAATGCCTTCGAAGAATTGTGGCGCGAATCGTGGACGCGAATCGAAGCCGCGCTCGACAGTTTTGCGAAAGGCGAATCACGCGTTGAAGAAGACCCGAATACACGGTTGTCCGTGGTGACGCTCGCGCCTGAGGTTTTTGGGGCTATCGGCTTTGACCCGTATCACCATGCGGCCCCGTTCACAGCGATTTCGCACGAGGCGCGTGGCGATCTCTTCCTGATCGCGACGCCGCTAGGTGAAGGCTGGGCTTACCGCATCGACTATCCGTACTACTCCTGGGCCGAAACCGTCGTGCGTCCCCGGATCGCGCGTCGAGATTTCAGTGCGCTCGTTCGCCAGTTCAATGAGCTTGACCAGAGCACCGCCGGTCGCTGGCAAATCGACGACACCGAACTCGCATCGGCTATCAAGTTTCGCGACGACAGTGGAAAGCTTGCCGCGTCGAAGTTAGCTCCTGACACCGTGGCCGGCCATCTCCGTGGCGCCATCGCTGAACATCCTGCCGCTGAAGCCCAACATGCCTGATTGGGATCAGCGTTATCGCAATGGCGAGCACGCTACCAAAGAACCTTCGCCGCTTATCCGCACAGCTGTTAAAAGTCTGAAGCCTGGCCGCGCCCTGGACATTGCATGCGGCGTTGGCCGTCACGCGATCTTTCTCGCCGAGCGCGGCTGGCAGGTGACGGCGGTCGATTCTTCGCGCGTCGGCATCGAGATTCTGCAACAACGTGCGCGCGAAGCGGGCGTGGCTGTCGAAGCGCGCGTCGGGGATCTCGAAGCAGGCGAGTGCCACATCGAACCCGGTACCTACGATCTGATTTGCGTCTTCTATTATCTTCAGCGGAATCTGTTTTCCCCGATGCGCGCTGGGGTGAAGCCGGGCGGCACGGTCGTCGGCGCAATTCATCTCAATGATGGGAAAGAGGACGCGAAGCCTGCGAATCCCGCGTTCCTGCTTGAACCGGGCGAACTAAAACGATTGTTTGCAGATTGGGAAATCACGTACTATCGCGAAGGCGAATCAGACGAAGGCGGTCATCATCACGATACGGCGTATCTGATTGCGCGCAAGCCTCCGGAATTGAGTTAGTACAACAGCAGGAGGTAATAACTTTGGAACTCGACGATTATGTAAAGGAATTGGCTGAGCAGGTTGGCACGGCCATCAACGAATCCGTTCAGGACTCGGCCACCGTGGCCGCCGCCATCGAGCGTTTACGCGAAGCCGGGTTCGACATGGAGCTGACGTTGAAGCTTGAAATCGGCTTGCGCCCACAGACGGATGACGAACGCGAACCGCAGGGTGACGGATCTCTGGAGTTGACGGAGGAAGACGTGCGGATTCTGCGCTCGATGAAGATCAAGATTGATCCGGAGGAATGATTCTCCGTTGGATTTGGTTCTTCGCTCCGTAGGCGCGAGATGTTTATAGAATTCGAGTACCCAGAAACAGTTGCCCGCGAGAACGACATTGTCGTTCTCGCGGGCTCAGTCATCTTGGGTCAGCGTGGTTTCTATAGACATTAAGCGCCTACGGCGCTTCCTTTGCTCGGCACGACAGCCCGCTCGGATTTGCCCGTTTTCCGGCGTTTTGTGAACATTGTAGGCCTGTGCTAACCTCTCCCTTCTTTAAAACCCTTCCAGTTTCGATCTGTAAGGCTTCAGCTTTAATTCGAAGGAGTTGACTGAATAAATATGGCTACGTCTAACGGCGCTGCGGCGAATGGTCACGTCGGAAAAGTTGTGCAAATCATCGGCCCGGTGGTCGACGTTGAGTTTGGAGAAAGCTACCTGCCGCCGATTTATCAGGCGCTGCGGATCACGTCCGACGGCTTCGATGTCCCGGATCCGATCAACGTCATTGCGGAAGTGCAGCAGCACCTGGGCGAAGGCCGCGTGCGCGCCGTCTCGATGCTGCCGACCGACGGCATGGTCCGCGGCATGAATGCCACCGACACCGGTGGCCCGATTACCGTTCCGGTGGGCGAAGGCACTCTTGGCCGCGTCATGAACGTGATTGGCGAGCCGGTGGACAATCTCGGCGACATTCCGCATCAACAGCGCTATCCAATTCATCGTCACGCACCCGCGTTCGACGAGCAATCTACGGAACTCCAGATGTTCGAAACCGGAATCAAGGTCATCGACCTGATTCAGCCGTTTCTTCGCGGCGGCAAGATCGGTTTGTTCGGCGGCGCGGGCGTGGGCAAGACCGTCATCGTGATGGAGCTGATCAACAACATCGCGAAAGCGCGCTCAGGCTTTTCCGTGTTCGCGGGGGTCGGCGAGCGCACGCGCGAAGGAAACGACCTGCTGCGCGAAATGGTCGAGTCGAAGGTTATCGATTTTGGCGAGGCCTTCTATCAGAATCTGGAAGAGACCGGCGCCTTCGACATGACGAAGGCCGATCTCAAGGCCATTGAAAATTCGAAAGTAAGTCTCATCTACGGCCAGATGACCGAACCGCCGGGCGCGCGTCTGCGCGTGGCGTTGTCGGGATTGACCGTCGCCGAGTATTTCCGCGACCAGGGGATGGACGTTCTGCTCTTCATCGACAACATCTTCAGGTTTACGCAGGCAGGTTCCGAAGTATCGGCGTTGTTAGGCCGCATGCCTTCGGCGGTGGGATATCAGCCCAACCTCGCGACCGAAATGGGCGAGATGCAGGAACGAATTACTTCGACAAAGACCGGTTCGATCACTTCGATTCAGGCCGTCTACGTGCCGGCCGACGATTACACCGATCCGGCGCCGGCGACTACGTTCGCGCACCTCGATGCGGTCACCGCTCTGTCGCGCCAGATCGTCGAACTGGGAATTTATCCGGCCGTTGATCCGCTCTCTTCGTCGTCACGCATTCTCGACCCGCGCATTGTCGGCGAGGACCACTACAACACGACCATGGCGGTTAAGCAGATTCTGCAGCGTTACAAAGATCTGCAGGACATCATCGCGATTCTTGGTCTCGACGAATTGTCGGACGAAGACAAGCTGGTTGTTTCACGCGCGCGCAAGATTCAGAAATTCTTCTCGCAGCCGTTCCACGTCGCGTCGCAATTTACCGGCCGCGAAGGCAAGTATGTGAAGCTGGAAGACACGATCAAAGGCTTCAAAGAAATCATCGACGGCAAGCACGACGAGCTTCCGGAGCAGGCTTTCTACATGGTCGGCACCATCGAGGAAGTGATCGAAGCCGCGAAGAAGATGGAGTAAGTAGTGGCACAGACTTTAGTCTGTGTTTTTGCGTCGCGATGTTGTCAGCCCCGTTGAATCGAGGCTTAGTTGAAATCACAGGCTGAAGCCTGTGCCACATTATGGCTGATCAACTGAAATTAGAAGTCGTCACTCCTGAACGCCGGGTTCTTTCTGAATCCGTAAGCTCGGTGACCGTCCCCGGTCGCAGCGGCGAGATGCAGATTCTGCCGGGCCACGCCGCGCTGATCTCTGAACTTAAAACCGGCGTGCTCGCCTACAACCAGGACGGAGCCACGCAGCAATTGCACGTGTCCGGAGGATTCGTCGAAGTCAGCGATGATCGCGTTTCCGTACTCGCCGAAATCGCTGAACGGCCCGAAGAAATCGACGCCGCTCGCGCCCGCCTCGCACGCGACCACAGTGAAAAGCAATTGAGTGCGTGGAGCGGGACTGAGGAAGATTTCGAAAAGGCCCGGGTTAAGCTGGAGCGATCGATGGTGAGACTTCAGTTGGCTTCAGGATCGCGGTAATTACGAGAGTGCGGCTATGCCGCAGCAAATTGCGGAAAGCCGACGGCTTTCCGAGGAAGACGTAAGAGAATTCCGGAGGCTCGGCCTCCGGATTTTTTGTGCGCTAGCCGGTAAGCGGAAGGCTCACCGTAATGAGCGGTGGCAAAGCCATCACGCTGACGCAATCGCATCGCGTATCTCGCGTACCGCCTGATCCAATCCAACAAATACCGCACGGGACACGATGTGATGGCCGATATTGAATTCGGCAATTTCACTTATCCGCGCGACGGCGCCCACGTTTCTTGTCGTCAATCCGTGACCGGCGGCGACATGCAGGCCGTACTGAGCCGCGAGTGCGGCCCCTTCACGCAGACGTCGTAATTCGTGATTTGCGCGCGCGGCCCCCTCGCCATGTATTCCCACCGCGCCGAGGGTAGCTTCTGCATAAGCGGCCGTGCATAACTCGACTTGCTGGGCGTTCACCTCGCGGGCGGCTTCTATCTGTTCGGGATCGGGATCGATGAAGAGGCTCGCCAGGATGCCGCATTCGCGCAGCTTACTTACCGCCGCGCGCACGATGGCGATATTCGTCCGCACATTCAATCCGCCTTCGGTGGTAATTTCGCGCGGATTTTCGGGCACCAAAGAGACTGCGTCAGGCTTCACGTCAATCACGATCTTCAACATCTCTTCCGTGGCCGCCATCTCGACATTCAAGTAAGTCGTGACGGCTTGTCGCAACACGAACAGATCAGCATCCTGAATGTGACGCCGGTCGCCGCGAATGTGCACCGTGATTCCGTCGGCGCCCGCTTGTTCGCAAGCCATTGCGGCGGCCACCACACTTGGTTCAATCGTGCGGCGCGCTTGTCGCACCGTGGCGACGTGGTCGATGTTGACGTTGAGTCTGGCGGTCATTCGAAGAATGGAAAAGGTAAAAGTAAAAAGGCAAAAGATCAATCAGGCGGTCACAACGACCGTCATGTCTCGGTCTTTCGCGGCTCGTGCGGCTTTGATCCCCTCGTCGTAATCACCTTGCGCGGCGGCGCGCCGAATCCGCAATACTTCATCGACCATTCGGAAGCTGTCGCGAATTACCGAAACCTTGCTGGCCGCATCGTTATTCCAACGCACAGGGATCTCGCTTAACCGCAGCCCGGCAAGGTGCGCCACGTAAATTAGTTCGACGTCAAAGCCGAATCGTTCAATTTGGACGCTTTCGACCAGAGGCCGGCAGACGCTCATGCGAAAAGCTTTGAAGCCACACTGCGTGTCCCAAAACGGCAAGCCGGTGGCCGCGCGCACGATCAAATTGAAGAGCCGCCCACCCTGTTCGCGCCGCCAGGGTTGATGAACTCCAATCAGTGAACGATCCAGGGCCCGCGAGCCAAAGGTCACATCGAAGTCGCCGTTTCGAATCGGATCGATCAGCTTCGGAGTCTCGGAAATTGGCGTCGAAAGATCTGCGTCGGTAAACAGCACCACGTCAGCGGCGGCTGCTAACAAGCCCACCCGCACTGCATAGCCCTTGCCCCGATTCTTTTCGTAACGAATTACGCGGGTGCTCACTCCCTGCGATTGAGCCAGCGCCCTTTCCGCGACGCCAACCGTGTCATCGGTTGAACCATCATCCACCACAATCAATTCCGAGGATGCAAAATGTTGGTTCAGATATTCGACAATCTTTGAAAGCGAGAGGCCCAGGCGCGCCGCTTCATTGTAAGCAGGGACAACAATTGTCAATTGCGGCGGCATAGAATTACGCATTGTCCGTGAAGACGGTCGGGCACACAAGCAGGTTTCGCCTGTCATTCACACCGGGCTTCAGCCCGGTGATCCACAGCCGCTGAGGTAAAGGAACCGTTTCAACGGTATCTCCCGGTGCAAACGCAACTGGATGATGACCAAGCTCTCGGCTCCGTGAGAAGTGAAAACCGTTAAAACGGTTTCACGGATTCTCCTGCCAAAGATCACCGGGGCTAAAGCCCGGTGTGAATGAGAACTTGGAACTCTCTGACTTTTGAGGCAAAGCCCGCTCGGGGTGTGCCTCCGCGCTGTGCTATATTTTTCACCTTAGGTTTAGTCATGACTCGCAGTTTTGCCATCGCCGCTTCGCTGATTCTGGTTACCGCAACCCTGGCGGGCGGCCTCTATTCGCGCTCGACTCGCCGGCGCCAGGCGTTGAACCTCGGCACTTCCTCGGCGTCTTCAGCCGCCGACAAGTACGAAGCCGAGAAAATTGAAGGCGACTACAGCGAGGCGATCGAAACGGTCGAACAGAACTACGCGGGCGACATCGATTACGAAAAAGCGACCCAGGCGGCGATCCAGGGAATGCTGTTCACGCTGGATCCGCATTCGCTTTATTTTCCATCCGCTGAATTCAAGAAGCTGAAAGAGGACCAAGCGTCGAGCTTCTACGGCATAGGCGTGCAGATCCTGCGGCGCGACAACGGCGTCTATGTGCAGTCGGTAGTCGAGAACACTCCCGCCTCGCGCGCCGGATTGCGTTACGGGGATCGCATCGTCGATGTTGACGGCAAAGACGCGCGCGATTGGTCAAGCGATGAAGTTTCGCGAAACGTGCGCGGCGAACGTGGCAAGGAAGTCAAGATCACAGTCGAGCGTGCCGGCCAGCAATCCGGCTCGAACTTCCGCATCGTGCGCGACGCGGTGCCGCTTCCTTCGATTCGCAACGCTTTCATGATCGCGCCCGCCACCGGCTATATCGCCCTGGTCGGCGGCTTTCAGCACACGACTCAGGAAGAACTGCGCCAGGCAATCGCCGATTTGAAGAAGGATGGGATGCGGCAACTCGTACTGGATCTGCGGAACAATCCGGGCGGGCTGCTCGATCAGGCGATCGATGTCTCGAGCGAGTTCCTGCCGCGCGACAAGGTTGTGGTCTCAGTTAAAGGCCGCAGTGAATACACGAAGCCGGCCGTTTACAAATCCACCGGCAGCGACCCGGAAGACTTGCCGCTGGTCGTGATGATCAATCGCAACAGCGCGTCGGCCTCCGAGATTGTCGCCGGCGCCGTTCAGGATCATGGCCGCGGCCTGGTGGTGGGTGAAACCAGTTTCGGCAAGGGCCTGGTGCAGCACGTATTTCAATTGCCCTTCACCACCGGATTAACGCTGACGACGGCGCGCTACTACACGCCGTACGGCCGCTCGTTACAGCGCGACTATTCGAGTGGCTCGTTGTACGACTACTACGTGCGGCATGACGAAAGCGGCGAACCGCAAGTCATTCAACCCGGCCAGCCTTCGCCGGTGGAATCATCCGAGCCGCGCAGCTCGAATGCGCCGGCTTTTCGCACGGCGGCGGGCAGAGTGTTTTACGGCGGTGGCGGTATCACCCCGGACATCGAAGCACGGCCGCTGACTGCGACGCCCGTGCGCGCGCGGATCATCGAAGCGGCCTTCTACTTCACCAGAGAACTGGCCGCCGGCCTGGTTCCCGGCGCTGAGTCGTATCGCATCGACAAGGTTGCTTACGATCGAAGTCCGAAGATGGCTGACTTTCCCATCACCGATCGCATTGTCGAAGCATTCAAGAGTTTCGTGCGGAAGGACACGTCGCGACGCTTGAGTGACGCGCAGATCGATGCGGATGTGGATTTTGTGAGGCTGCGCCTGCGCGACGAGGTAATCACGGCAGCGTTCGGCGCGGACGAAGGTCAGAGGGTTTTGCTCGAAAGTGATCCGCAGGCTTTGCGCGCCATCAGCGTGCTGCCGGAAGCGAAGCGACTTGCCGAGAGTGTGCGCAACGGCACGCCGGTCAGCTTCAATCTCAGGTTTGCCAATCGTCCTACCATGCCATTTCTGCGCGAGTTCTTCGCGGAAGAAATTCTTACCTGATAGTTCCGGTACGCACGCCCGCGGCGTGCAGGCGAGACCATCGAGCACGCCAGAGGCGTGCGTACCCAAAAACTGCATTTGACTTTCCGTTCATCACCGCATAGAAGTCCTGCGTTCCAACACTTCTTTTCAGGAGTCCGCCATGAATCGCAGAAGTTTTGTGCGTCGCAGCCTCGCCGGTGCGGCCGGCGCTGCCGCCGCGACGGTTTCTGTCCGTGCCCGATCGGAATCACGCGAAGTCGCGCCCCACGCGAATCCAGCCGCTTTCGAATTAGATGAGTTGACGGTTGCCGATCTGCAAGCCGGCATGTCTTCCGGCAAGTACAGCGCACGGTCGCTTACCGAAAAATATCTCGACCGCATCAACGACATCGACAAGCGGGGACCCGCATTGAAATCGGTGATCGAAGTGAATCCTGACGCCGAATCGATCGCCGCTGAGATGGATCGCGAGCGCAAGGCTGGTCGCCTGCGCGGCCCGCTCCACGGAATTCCGGTTCTAATCAAAGACAACATCGATACGCATGATCGGATGATGACGACGGCGGGGTCGCTCGCCTTGACCGGATCGATTCCGTCACAGGATTCAACGGTTGCCAGGAAGCTGCGCGAAGCCGGCGCGGTGATCATTGGGAAAACGAACCTGAGTGAGTGGGCAAATTTCCGTTCAAGTCATTCATCGAGCGGCTGGAGCGCCCGCGGCGGACAAACAAAGAATCCTTACGTGCTGGATCGAAATCCGTGCGGTTCGAGTTCCGGCACCGGCGCAGCCATCGCCGCGAATCTCGCGGCCGTTGGCGTCGGCACTGAGACTGACGGATCGGTTGTTTGTCCTTCGAATGCGTGTTCGCTTGTAGGAATTAAGCCGACGCTGGGACTGATCAGTCGCGCGGGAATCATTCCCATTGCGCATAGTCAGGACACCGCGGGGCCGATGTGCCGGACTGTCATGGATGCGGCGCTCTTGCTGGCCGGGATAGCGGGCTTTGATTCGCGCGACCCCGTGACGAAGTCCGGCGCGGGACAAAGCCGCGAACGATATTACACGACGTCTTTAGATCCGAATGGCTTGCGCGGTGCGCGCATCGGTGTGCAGCGGAAATCGCACGGCTTCAACGACGCGGTCGATAAGCTAATGCACGACAGCATCGACGTGCTGAAGCGACTGGGCGCGATCGTGATCGATCCGGCCGACATTCCGACGCAAGGCAAGTTCGACGACTCAGAATTTGAAGTGCTGCTCTACGAATTCAAAGCCGACCTAAACAAGTATCTCTCTTCGCTTGGCCCAAGCGCGCCGGTGAAAAGCTTGAAAGACGTAATCGACTTTAACGAGAAGAATCGGGATCGCGAGCTGCGCTACTTCGGCCAGGACATCATGATCAAGGCGCAGGCAAAAGGGCCTTTGACCGAGCGAAAGTACCGGATGGCGCTCGCCAAGAACCACCGGCTTACGCGGACGCTCGGAATTGACGCGGTGATGAACAAGCACCGTCTGGACGCGATCATTGCGCCGACTGGCGGCCCACCCTGGCCGACGGACTTGGTTAACGGGGATCACTTCACGGGCGGATATTCGAGTGCGTCCGCGGTGGCCGGCTATCCGCATATCACAGTGCCTGCTGGTTACGTGTTTGGATTGCCGGTGGGCATTTCATTTTTCGGCCGCGCGTGGAGCGAAGCTACGTTAATTAAGTTCGCCTACGCGTACGAACAAGCGACGAAGGCGCGGCGTGCGCCGAAGTTCCTGGAGACAGCAAATTTGGATTGAGGGAGCGCCCCCATCTTGCGGGCGGTACGCAGGCATCTTGCCTGCGAATGGTGAACAAAGGAATGCGGGCATGGATGCCCGCGAACCGCACGCAAGATGCGTGCGCTCCGATTCACGGCGTCCAGCGCCGCACCGCCGACTCGTCTGCAACGCTATCCAATAATTCGGCGGCGCTCGTTTTCAACCTCGGATGAATGACGTGCGGCGCGATCTCAACCAGCGGCTCCAGTACGAAGCGGCGTTCATGCAAGCACGGATGCGGCAGCCGCAGGAACTCCGAGTCTTTCAGGACCTCACCGTAAAGCAACAGATCGAGATCGATCGTACGCGGGCCGTCTTTCAGTTCGCGAGTCCGACCCAGCGCGAATTCAATGCGCAGCAAACGCGCCATTACTTGCTCAGGCGTTGGCAGAGTATTTCCTACCTCAACCACCATGTTGAGAAAGGGTGGCTGTTGAACCTCGCTGACAGCCTCAGTTTCATAGATCGAAGACACGCGGGTGACGCACAAGGACGCTTCCATCATTCCGCGCACCGCCAGCAACAGGTTGCCGGCGCGATCGCCGAGATTCGACCCCAATCCGACGTAAGCTTTTGCGTGATTGCGGTGCGAGAACATGAGGTCAGTACCACCTGCGGTAGCGGGTGGGTCCAAGCGCTCAAAAGAGACCCGCCCGCTACCGCAGGCGGTACTGACTCCAGCACGATGGTCGCCTCACCCGGCCCCCAGTCGCGCTATGCTACACTGGCATCGTTACCCCGTGAAGCACTGACTCTGATTCCAGCGATGCTGTTGCAGCATCCGGGCGGGCACCGCGGCCCCGTCATTACAAAATGGCTCGCAGAAGATTTCGCAGCAACCAGCGGCACGAGCCGGTCACCGAGCGCTCTTTTCAGGAATATCTTTATTCCAGCGGCGCGCCGCAGACTTCGCGCACCGAACTGATGCGCATGGTGCGCGGCGGCGAAGACACCTACCTCGAACTCAAAGTAAAACTCTCGAACTCTGAACGAATCGCGCAGGGGATCGTCGCCCTCGCGAATACCGGCGGCGGCGTGATCGTCTTCGGCGTCAACGATCAACTGCGCGTCGAGGGCGTCGACCATCCGGAAGAAGTTCAGGACGAGTTGGTGCGCATCTGTTATGAAGAGATCGCGCCGCCACTGATTCCGTTCATCGATCGGCTGGCGTTCGACAACGGCCGGCGCATCGTCGCGCTGGAAGTGCAAGGGAAGCAGCGGCCGTATCGCACGCGCGACGGAAAGTTTTTTGTGCGCATTGGCGCCGACAAGCGCGAAGCGACTGATGACGAGCTGTCGGCGCTGCTTAATGATACAAAGCCCTATAGTTACGAAAGCCTGGCGGCAATTGGCGCGAAAATTGAGGACATCGACGAAGCTCATCTTTGGAGCTTCATGCGCGGGTTTTCCGGTGGCGCCTTCGATGAAACAACAGTCAAAGGCTACCCGACGGCAGAAATACTCGAGCGGTACTTGTTGTTGGCGATGAATAGTGCGCGCGGACTCGTGCCGACGTTCGCCGGACTCCTTTTGTTCGGGAGCGATGAAAGCGTCGCGCGTTTGCTGCCACAGTCTTCGGTCACGGCGACGCGTTTCAGCGGGGACAGCGCTCAGGCGCCGATCGTTGAGCGAGTCGAGCTGAAGGGCAACCTCGCCACGATTTATGAATCGATGTTGAAGTTCGTCAGCCGGTATGCCGACCTTTGGGACGCGCGGCCTAACCTGCCGAAAACGACCGCCGAAGATCATTCCGGCTTGCCCGCGCGCGCGAACTACCAGCGCGCATCGATTTCCGAAGCGCTGGCAAATGCGTTGGTTCATCGCGACCTGGCTTTGCGCGACATTTCCACGCGCATTCACATATTCGATCGTGCGATTGAGATCGTTAACTCGCGTCGCAGCGCCGGGTTCGTCCCGGCTGGTTTGCGCGCGTCAAAGTTTGGCGTGGCGCAAAGGTTAAATCCGCAAATCGCTTCGATCTTTTCCAATTCGGCGTACGGCTTGACGCCGGCGCACGGCGGCTTGCCAATGTTGTTGAAGGAATCGCGAATGTTCTCAGGGCGTCTGCCCGACCTCGCCGCGTTCAATGATGAGTTCCGCGTGCGGATTCATGGGATCTGATCGATTCGGGCCCGGTGAGGTCAGTACCATCCGCGTTAGCAGATTGGTAGATCCAAGATGGAAAGGGCGACCCACCCATTACCGCGGGCGGTGCTGACTTCATAGCCATGGAGAACTTTGGGAATGCGTAAACGGTCTCTAACCCTAAGCGTCCTTCTCTTCGTCGCTTTTTCGATCCAATCTGATGCGATCATTGGTTCCGCCGCATCGCAATCCAAAACCATCCCCACGCCGCACGACGTCCTCGGGTTCACGCCGGGCGACGATCGGAAACTCGCTAGTTGGGCGAAGATCGTCGAGTACTTTCAAAAACTCGACGCGGCCAGCGAACGGGTGAAGTTTGAAGAGATCGGCAAGTCAACGATGGGCGTGCCGTTTGTTTACGCGACGATCAGCGCGCCTGAGAATCTAGGCAGGCTCGATGAATTCAAAGAGATTCAGCGGCAACTTGCCGATCCTCGTCTGCTCGGCTCACAAACGAATCCTGCGCTTGCCGATCGTAAAGCACGCTTGCTAATTGCTCGCGGCAAGACCATCGTTCTGATTACCTGCGGCATTCACTCAACCGAAGTCGGCTCGACACTTTCCAGCACATTGATCGCGCACCGGCTCGCATCTTCGAACGAACCCGAGATTCAGGAGATGCTTCGCAATACGATCGTTGTGCTCGTGCCTTCATTGAATCCCGACGGTGTCGACATCGTGAAGAACTGGTACGACAAGACCCTTGGCACTCCTTACGAAGGCACCGAACCGCCCGAGCTTTATCACAAGTATGTTGGCCACGATAACAATCGCGACTGGTACGCGTTCACCCAGGTCGAGACGCAGCTGACCGTCGACAAGCTGCACAACGCTTGGCATCCGCAGATTGTCCACGACATTCATCAGCAGGGCGCGTTCGGCTCGCGCCTGTTTCTGCCGCCATACATGCAGCCGGTCGAACCCAACGTGCCGAAGAGAATCGTCGAGGGCTATACCGAGCTTGGCAACTGGATGGCCGCCGAGATGCGCAAGGCCGGCTTTCGGGGCATCACCACCAATTCGACTTATGACGCATGGACGCCCGCGCGCGCGTATTCGCATTACCACGGCGGCGTGAGGATTTTGTCTGAGACTGCATCGGCGCGAATTGCCTCACCTCGAACGGTGACGTTTGATGAGTTGCGGTCGCGAGAGTCGACCGAAGGTTCAAATTCAGCAGGCTATGACCCCAAAACAGAGTCGGCCAACTTTGGCCCGGTCTGGCGCGGCGGCGAATGGAAGCTCGGCGACATCACCAACTACATGACCACCGGCGCGTTCACCTTGCTCAAGCACGCTGCGCAAAATCGCGAGCGATGGTTGCAGCGGTTTTATGAGATTGGGAAAGAGGCGGTGCGGCCAAGGAAGGAAGGGGAACTGATTGGATTCAAGATTAGCGCGGGAAGGCTAGCAGATGTCCTGGTCCGTGGTGGCGTCGAGGTTCAGCCGATTCCGGTCAAAAGCGTGATCATAAGCGGAAATAGACGCGTCCCGGCTGAAGTACCGGGAGGCGAGGTCTTCGTCCCCATGGCGCAACCCTATGGAGCTCACGCCAAGGCGTTGCTGGAAAACCAGGTTTACCCAAACTTGCGGAGCGAGTCGGGCAGCCCCATTCCTCCCTACGATGTGACTGCGCACACACTGCCGTTGCTGTTTGGATTACCAGCAGAACCGGTCTATGAACCAATTCGCACCACAGGAACTGTCAAGGCTGATCTTGTTGGAGGCAGCGAAGTTCAGAAAACTTCTCCAAACCGCCCTAGATCGGATTCGCGCACCGGTCTTTACAAATCTTACGTGCCGTCGATGGACGAAGGGTGGACGCGATGGGTTTTTGAAGATTGGGAGGTTCCGTACGGAACGCTTCTGGATAACGAAATTAGAAAGGATGGCTTGCGACGTAAATACGACACTATAATCATCCCCGATCAACCTCAGGCTGCCATCCTCAACGGCCATCGCAAGGGCGCGATGCCGGAAGAGTACACCGGCGGTCTCGGCGAAAAGGGTGTGAAAGCTCTGCGCGAGTTTGTCGAACAGGGTGGAACGCTTATCTGTCTCAATCGCGCGTCGAACTTTGCGATCGAGCAATTCAAGCTCCCGGTGCGTGATGTGGTTGCCGGACTGCCGCGTACGGATTTTTACGTCCCCGGATCGATCCTGCGGATTGAACTCAACCCGAACCATCCGATGGCGAAAGAAATGCCGAAGGAATCGATCGCCTGGGTCGAGAACTCGCCGGTGTTTGAGATTACGGAGAACTTTTTCTCAGTCCCGTGGGGAAAGGTAGTCGCATGGTATCCGCACGATCGCGACCCTTTGATTTCCGGCTGGCTGCTTGGCGGTCATCGGCTCAAGGGGAAAGCGGCGTTGGTCGAAGTGGGTTTAGGCAAAGGGCGCATCATCCTCTTTGGCTTCCGGCCGCAGTATCGAGGCCAATCGCTGGCGACCTACCCGCTGCTATTTAACGCGATCGCGCAACGATAAATTTGGAGTGCGCCGGCAGAGCGAAGCGGCGACGGCGCTTTGGATTTTGCTGAAAACCAGAATTTGGAATCGCGTTCGAGGGATCCAAAGCGGTGTCGCGCTGCGCTTGCCACCGCACTCCAAATTACTTCACACAATCGCCAGCGATCGCTTTACACACCCGCGTTCAAAGTAACGTTGAGCGCGCAACACATCTCGATCGATTTGCGATTTTAACTCGTCAACTGATCCAAACTTCTTTTCCTCGCGCAGCCGGTGCAGAAATCTCACACGCAAGACGTCCCCGTACAAATCGCCTGACCAATTCATCACGAAGGTTTCTACCGACGGTTCAGTCGCATCGCCGAAGGTCGGACGCACACCGATGTTGGTGACGCTGCGACGCCATTGGCCTTCGATTAAGGTCGCGGTGACGTAGACGCCGGTCCGCGGAATCACCCGATTGTGTGGCCGCAGGTTTGCGGTCGGGAAGCCCAGGCCCGCTCCGCGCGCGGCGCCGCGCACAACCGGACCTTCAACACCGTAGGGCCGGCCCAACAGTCTCCGCGACAAATTCACGCGCCCCTGTTGCAGCAGTTCGCGAATGCGTGTGGACCCGATGCGTGTTCCGCGCAATCTCACTTCAGGCACTTCATCGGCAAAAAAACCGAGACGCTGGCTGGCGCTGCGCAGCAGATCAATGTTGCCTTCACGATTATGGCCAAAGAAGAACCCGCGGCCGAGATAAACCTCTTTCGCCTGTAAACGCTCGCGCACAACATTGCGCAGGAAATCTTCAGCCCTGATTTGCGCGAACGCCTGATCGAAATGAATGACGATGGCTTGCTCGATACCCAACACGCCCAGCGCTTCAATCTTTTGATCCAGAGTTTGCAGCAGCGGCGGCGCGGACGCGGGATGCAGAACCGCGCGCGGATGCGGCTCAAACGTGATGACCGTTGGCACCGCGCGCACCGCCCGCGCGCGTTCGACCACCGTTTTCATGATCAGCTGATGGCCAAGATGCAGCCCATCAAACACACCGAGCGTCAAAACCGTCGGGCGCGAGATGTCGGCGTTTTCGGTTCCGTGAAAAAGTCTCATTAGTCAGTCGTCAGTTGTCAGCTGTCAGTTGTCAGTTTGGGTAGCGTGCTACTGACAACGGACCACTGACAACTGACTAGTCGGTTACCACCAGCCCGTCATAAGCCCACTCAACATTGTCCGGCAGTAACTTGGAATCACGAGCGTGTTTGATGTCATGTGTGATGTGAGTGAAGAAAGTGCGTCCTGGTTTCAGCTCCTCAACGTATTCCAGCGCCCGCTCCAACCAAAGGTGTGTTTGATGCGGGCGAATGCGCAGACAATCCAAAGCTAATACCTCTAATCCTCGCAACCCTTCGAGTGTGTCCGGCGGAATCTCGCTCAAATCAGTCGCATAAGCAAAGTCATTAAGCCGATAGGCAATCACCGGCAGCCTGCCGTGGATCACTTCGAGTGGGGTGATTTGTAAATCAGCTCCGAAGCAGAACGGCGCCCCGTTCACGACCGTGTGCGGAACAATCTGCGGCAACCCGCCGCCGAAATGTGTGGGTTCAAACACGTACTGAAAAATTCGCCGAATGTCTTTCCAGGCCCGCTCGTTTGCATACAGCCCCAACGCGCCATGACGAAAGTTCAACGGCCGAATATCATCGAGCCCAAAAATGTGATCGGCATGACAATGCGTGACCAGCACCGCATCGAGATGCTTGATGCCCGCGCGTAGGGCCTGCTGCCGAAAGTCAGAGGAAGTGTCGATGATGACTGTTTGTCCGGCATGTTCGATCAAGACCGAAACGCGCAGACGCTTATCGCGCGGATCGTCGGACGTGCACGTTTCGCAGTTACAGGCAATGGAAGGAACGCCAGTGGAGGTGCCGGTTCCGAGGAAGGTTAGTTTCATGTCAGTCGCGGTCAGTAGTCAGTCGTCAGTTGTTCGCTCTTGTACTTTGTGCTTGGAGCTTTGAACTTTGACGTCTCTCCAAGGAAGCTCGGGTTAAAATTCATGAGCTGCTGCGAAACCACATCAAGGAAAAAGCACTAAGCACTAAGCACTAAGTACAAGGAACAACTGACGACGGACCACTGACAACTGACTATCGTCCGCCCGTGATATCGCTGGCGCTGAACTTCGCAGGCGGCGGCGTAGGCGCCCCGGAAAATGAAACGTATTGCATCCGCAGGTCCGCGAGCAGGCCTTCCAGCATTTGGTCTTCCTGAGGATCCAGGTTGCCGGTGGTTTTCTTCTCGAGCATACCGAGCACGTCGATCCAATGCTTTGCGGTTTTCAAATCGACGCCCGTTTCCCCCGTCACCGGATGCGGCATCATTCCCAGTGACGCGGCGGCGTTCGAGGCCAAAGACATGATCAGGCTGATGAAACTCGCCGGATCGTCGAGCGGATCGCGACCGGCCGGCCCCTCTTGTTCATGCGCGGCGTGCGATTCAGAAGCTACCCGCGGCGTCTTTGACTCAGGCGGCGGCGGCGTCGGAGCGGCCGGCTCCGGTGCCGGTGAAGCTTGTGGTGGTGGTTCGGCCGCGGCTTTCGCTTGGGCCACTTCCTGCGCCTCTTTCTCTTCCGCGGAAAGCTCGCGCGGCGTGCCGTCGGGATTGAAAGGCCGGCGGTCGACTACTTTGAATGTGGGTTGTTCTTCTGCCATGACTTTCTAAACAGGGATGCGCTTACGGTAGCTGCAAACCGCCGCGCATACGATCATTTTTGGGATTAAGACGCGCTGATGTTAGCACTCGCTTTTGAATGATCGCAAAGCTCGGCATCTCATTCACACCTCGCTTCAGCGAGGTGACCTTAAGATCGAGCACTAACACAGAAACCGTTTCAACGGTTTCCAGCATAAGCCGTAAAAAACGACTGCGGATATCCCGGGCATTTTGCCACCACCTCGCTGAATCGGGTGTGAATGAAATTGCGAACTTGAAACTTCAAACTCGAAACCTGAAACTAGCTCGCATGCCGAAAACCTTCGCCGATCTCGTCCAGTTGATGGATCGACTCCGCTCTCCGGACGGCTGTCCGTGGGATCGCGAGCAGACTTACGCGACTCTGGCGCCGATGCTGCTGGAAGAAGCTTACGAAGCCTTCGACGCTTTGGAAGAAGCGCGACAGGGGCGGCCTGATCCGCTACGCGAAGAGCTTGGCGATCTGCTTTTCCAGATCACCTTTTTTGCGCGGGTCGCGAAAGAGCGGGGCGAGTTCACCATCGATGACGTGATCGAAGAAGTTCACACGAAGATGGTGCGGCGGCATCCCCATGTCTTCGGCGAAGTCGAGGCCGGAGATTCAGCCGAAGTCCTGCGCAACTGGGAAGCGATCAAGGCCGAAGAGAAACGCGCTGCCGGCAAAGCGTCAGGCGAAGCCGATGGTTCAATTCTGGACGGCGTGTCTACGAAAGCGCCGGCGCTAATGGAAGCGCATCAGATCTCCACAAAGGTCGCACGGGTCGGCTTTGACTGGACCAGCGTTGACGAGATTTTTGAAAAGCTTCAGGAAGAAGTTGAAGAGCTGCGCGTCGCAATTGAAGCGCACAAAAAATCAGCCGATGAAGCCGATCACATTCACATCCGAGAAGAAATCGGCGACATGCTCTTCGTGGTTACCAACATCGCACGCCACCTGAGCGTTGAGCCCGAAGCGGCATTGAAGCTTGCCAATCGTAAGTTCCGGCAGCGCTTTGCGCATATCGAGAAACGACTGCGCGAGCAGAACCGGAAGTTCGAAGATGTTTCGCTTCGGGATTTGGAAGAACTCTGGCAGGAAGCAAAGCGAGGCAGTAGCCCGACCGTAAGGGAGGGCGTTTCCTAAACGATTCACGCCCTCCCTTACGGTCGGGCTACTGCCCCTCAATTTACCGCCGGCAGAATATGTTCGGGCACGTAGACGTTCTGGGAAATAAACATCGACGGGTCATTGTAGTTGCCGCCGTAAAAGGCAATCACTAAATCGAGATCAGGGATCGCCATCACGATCTGACCGCCGTTTCCCCCCGCATAATACGCGCGCACAGTGCGGCCTTGGTAAGGATATTCATTGATCCACCAAAGGTAACCGTATTGTCTTTTGCGACCGCCAATCTCCGTCACTGACGTCGCCGTGGCGCGTCGTGACCATTCAGGCGTAAATATCTTTCGCCTGTTCCATGTCCCGCCATTCAGATGCAATTGCCCAAGTTTCATGAAATCGCGCGGTGGAAATCTGGCGCCGCCTGTCAGGCTGAAATCGCCGGACGGCGATACCATCACGTAATAGCGTTTGATCCCGAGTGGTTCCGCTAAGAGTTTATGAAAGAGTTCCTGCGCGGTTTGGCGCGACGCGCGAGCCAAAACTCCACCGACGAGGTTCGAGCCCGCACTGCAATAAAATGCTTTCGTGCCTGGCTCGTGAACGATCTTCAACGCCATCGTCCATTTGTAATAATCCGGCTCCTTGTCCTGGTCCCAGAAATTATCTTCATAGCCCGGCGATCTCTCCGGCGTGTCCCAGTCGTCGCATTCAAATCCGGACGACATGGTGAGCAGATGCTCGAGTGTGAGGGCGCGCTTTCGCGCCTCTAAGCCGGGCGGAAATTCTCCGCCGTTCATAACTTGATAAACAAAATCGTTTGTCCGGATCGGAATGCCGGAATACATCGCGGCGCCGGTCATGTCTGAACCGATGCTTTTTGAGGCCGAGCGCGTGTCGTGCGGCTTCTCGCGGTGCTCTCCGTGAAAGTATTCTTCCAGGACAAGCTTGCCATGCCGCGCGATCAGTATGCCGTGGTCTTCCCGAGCGTTGGGTGCGTCCATCGGCGTGTCACTCACCATTTGGATAAATTTCTCTATCGCGGCGCGTGAGATTCCCACTTCTTCGAGTGTACCGGTCTGCCAGCCGTCTTCAAGCACCGGAGGCGACGCGTATCGGTATTTCTCGGTGGGACGGCCGCGCGGATAGAAGTTGCTTGTCGCATCAGACGTCACGCGTCTGAATTCGTAAGTCCCTCCTCGCTCCAGATAGATCGCCAGCAGTCCGGCATCAGCATTGAAGCTGCCCTCAGCTATGAGCCTTCCTTTCTCGCTGCCTTGTTTCGCGGCAAAGAGTTTTATTGATTTTCCCTCGCGCTCGACCGAGTCAACGCGATATCGGACCTGCCAGCCGAGATGGCGTTCGGGATTGCGCAGGAAAGCGCCCATCGAGCCGTCGTCGCGCTGCTTAATCATCAAGTAGAAGGTCAGCGCGTCATCCAGCGGCGCGACCTCCCCACGCCACTCGCGCCCGTGTTTGGTGAGCGTGACGGGAGATGCGAGAGGAGAGATTTCAACGCCTTGGGGTTGCGTCCAATGGCCGACTATTTTCGTGCGGCGCGCGTCGAGCCTGCCGCGAAACTTCCCCTGCCGATCCGGCAATTCAAACCAAACTGAATCGCCTTCAATCTTCACGGTGGCGAAACGGCCCGCGATTTCTGCTTGCCAACGGTCGCCTGTTTGCCGAACAAACAAAGTCCCGCGCACTTCAGGACCGAAGCGCTTCTTTGCTTCCCACAGTCCGGCGAGTTCTTTCGCCGAGTTCGATTGAGGTGTGACGCTCCGCGCCGACATCATCGCTGAAATCACAAGCGCCGAGACCATGGTTGTTAGAAGAAGTCTTCGCATTGGTAGTTACGAAACACTCATTTCGAGAGAGTAGTGTGACGGTGCACCCAGTCGGCCTTCAGCTTCCACAAGCCTGCGACAAATTTCTGCTCTGCGCCGCCGGTGCTCGGACTTCCCGACTTGGTCTCGAGCAGACTATGACTGGCATTCGTATAAACCTTGATGAGGTATCTTTTGTTCCCGGCCTTTACCATCGCGCGTCGAAAATTTGCGACGCTTTCCTGAACCGGCAGGAAAGTGTCTTTATCACCCCAAAACGCGAAGACGGGGATTTTCAGACTTTCCAACGCAGGCACCGGGTCGTAGGTCATGATTGATTGACGCTGTGTTAGACGCTCCAACCTGTTCGGAGGATTCGTGTACGCAAGCCATCGTTCACCGCGCGCTTTTTCCATGAGGGCCTGAAGCTCGCTCCATCCGTTGCCCGTTCGCGCCACCTCAAATTTCAGCCGCATGAAATCTGCACCTTGTTTGACGGTGGACTCCGGGAATTTATCGACTCGAAGCTGCGTCTCTGCGCGAAAGCTTTCCTGTTTCCAGCCCGGCACGCCGACAAATGACTGCATGATCAAAAACGAAACGTCTTGAGAGCGTGAAGCGGCGAGAGAAACTATGAAAGAGCTATTGCTAAAGCCGAACAAACCGATCTGTTTTGGATTGACGTCTGTCCGAGTCTTAAGAGACTGAACCGCGGCCAAAACATCGTTGGCTAGATCCGAAAACGAACTTGAGTTAGCAGTACCGCTCGATTCGCCGCCTCCACGAGCGTCAAAGATAAAGGCGGCGATGCCGCGACTCGCGAAGTTGTGCGCCCACATTCGTAATAGGTCTCGGACCGTGCCGTAATCTCCGGGCGTTACAATCACAACGGAATGGCGTGGGCCGGTCGCAGGCAGAATCAGGGTGCCGCCGAGACTGACCTCGCCGTTTTGGAATGTGATTCGCTCCTCTTTCAATTCGATTCTGCGAGCCTTGAGCTGGACGCCATTGTTGGTTCGCCACGTCAGGCCTATAGGCTTGCTGTTTGAGTCCATCTCAAAAATAACTCTGGTGGTTGCGGGGAAACTGACCGCCAGACCATCACCGGAAAAGAACTCATTTTCCGAGGGCCAGAGCGTGCCGACTTGTCCGGTCTTATAGTCAACGTAATTCAGCGTTCTTGCGTAGTTCCACCCTCGGAAGAGGGAAATGACGTGGTCGGGCGCAACTCGGTACGCGCCGTAATATTTTTCCAGCGTGGCAAGCGTCACGTTTGCCCACGGCGTGAGTCCGAACGTTCCTTTTGATTCACCGTAAACAAAATTTCCTGAGATGGTGTTGCCGTTTCGACGCCCGTCGAAAATCACTTTTCGCGTCTGCACGGGAACTTCCAAATGCAAAATATCCCCGGTGTGCTTCAGATTCTCTAGCGGCACATTGATGGCGTTTTCGCTGCCTCCGTAGTAAGGCGAAATCACATCGGCGGTGCCACCCGAGTTTTGGTCCTGGGCGCTGAAGCGAACATTCACTGCCACCCATCTGCCATCCAACCAGAACCCGCCCGTCCAAACGCTGCCGGCCAGAGGCTGTGCGACATGAGAAGTTGCCGCCGTTCCTGACCAGAGCAGCAGCAGAAGAAGAACCAGACCTCTGGTGGCGTTGGCTATTTCCCGGTGTTTGCAGAGACCGTTTGTCATTTTGCTTACGGCGTTGAAGAGTTCTGCACTTATGCTGACAAAAACTCTCCTTGCTTAAATCGTTTGTCAATCTTCATAACGTTTGCGAAGTCTTGAAGCGGATTGCCCTCTAACACTAAAAAGCTCGCTTCATATCCATTTCTCAGATAGCCGATTTTGCGCTTAGGGAAAATCGTTGCCGCCGTTGTCTCACACCACATTTTCAGCAAAGTGCGATTATCAAATACCGCCAGCTTCTGCAGATTCAGCGCCTCATCCAGAGATGTTTGCCGGTAACTGTCGCTGCCGATTGCAAGATGAACCTCGTGCTTCTTCAACAACTGAAGATTGTGAACGAGCAGTCCGCGTATTTCATCGAACGGCTCGCCCGCGTTTTTCTTAAGCGCGTGGTCTATGGCGGATATTAATGTCGTCACAACCGTTATTCGGTTTCGTCCGGCAAGTCGCGCGTCGCTCTCGGAGATTCTGAAGCGTGCCGCGTCATACTTTGTCCAATCGCCCCTTTCCGGTCTTAATCCGGGCGTGTGATTCAGCTCATCAGCACCGGCGACTACGGCGTAATGAAAATCGGTTGCCGTCTCGACATGAGTTGCGACCTTAAGGCCTGCCGCGTGCGCGCGGCGGACGATTTCGGGTAGTAGGGTGGGATTAAGTCCTCGCCAATCAAGATAAGCATCGTCGCCTTTGCGCTTCTCGTATTCCTCTGAGTACTGAAGGTAGGTCTTGATGAAATCCGGTTTTCCCGCGAGAACCCTTCCCCATTTGCGGTCAAGATCTGCGGTGTTATCAATGCTGAAATAGAAACTGCCTTCAGCCCAGATTTCGGGATTCTCGCCGCGTTCCAGGTTGCGCTTCACGATGCCGAAAGGGTGCCCTCCCGAGCCGGTCAATCCGCCGTTGGCAAAGGTCACATCAACGCTCGTCGGAATATTTATCTTCCCGGACAGAGACGTTTTTGCCGTAGGAAGGCTATTCGGGTTTTTGACATAGAAGATACCCGCCTGAAGGTACTTTTGGATGACCTCATCAATGCGCCCGGAGTACTCGATATTATGATTGTGTGCCTCTCCGAATGGCGGAACCACATATTTGCCGGCCAGGTCTATGACGGAATCAATTCGAGTTGGTTTTTCGGATCTCAAAACTCCGTCGACCGAATAGAATCGCGAGTTCTTAAACCCTTGCCCGTCGAACCATCGGCCATTGACGAACTCGTAAGCCTTTGACACCGAACGCCGGCCCGCCATCTTTGCCGCAGTCGTCATACCAACTGACGCTGCCGCCGCGGTGGCTAGAAAAGATCGTCGTGTGATTTCGGTGGCATTAGACATATTCGTGCTGGCTTTACGTCAATGTGGATGGGAGAAGTTTTTTCGCCGAACGTTCAATTGATCACGGCCGGCAAGATGTACCTGCTCATCATGCTGAAAACCTGGGCGTGCATGTACCATTTCCCGTAGGCGGTGCCAGTGACGACTATGACCAGCGGTTGATCTTTGAAGACGAAGATCTTGCTGCCGCCATTACCGGTGGCGAAAAAAGCCTCATGACGTTTGCCGCCAATCGTGAAGGTCGTGTTCCAGAAGAGGTAGCCGTAAAAGTCACTGCCTCCAGGCGAGAGAACTATCTGTTTCGTAAAAGTTTTCTGCACCCAATCGCGAGCCAGCAATTGTTTGCCGTTCCAGCTGCCCCCGTTCTGGTAAAGCTGCCCAAACTTTGCGAAATCAAGCGCGCTTAGCTGGAGACCACCCGCCGTGCTTGGAACTTTTTGCGGCGTGTATTGCCATTGGTACTTAGTAATTCCGAGCGGTTTAAACAATTTCCGATCAGCGTACTTTTCCAATCCCTCAGGAACGGATTTGTTAATGATGTCGCCTAGCAGCACGACGCCGGTCGTGAAATAAGCCCACTTTTCGCCCGCCTTTCTCTTTTGATCCATCGGCAGGTCGAGCGCGAACTTTATCCAGTCACCAGTGGGATACATTTTTTCTTCATTGCCGGGCGAGTTCTCGTCATCATCGTTGCCGTCAAAGGCAGAGCTCATCGTCAGCAGATTCTTAAGCGTGACGCTTTCTTTCTGCGGAGAGTAGTTCGCAAACCTTTTGAGAACGTAAAAGTCTTTGAGCGTTTGATTCTCGCTTTTGATGTAACCGTCCTGGATTGCCATTCCCATCATCGTCGACGCAAAAGACTTCCCGACTGAGCGCGTGTTGTGCAGCGTGTCTCTGGTCGCGCCATTAAAATATTCCTCAATCAATAGCCCGCCATCCCTGATGACAACTACGCTCGTGATCTCCTTGTACACATTTGCCGCGATCATGCGGTTGAGCTCTTCAATCCTGGTGCGGTCGTATGGCGCCTTCGAAATTTGCCAGCCGCTGTTCGGCCGGATCGGCTGAATCGCAGCTAGTGTTTCATCAGATTTCCTCTTGGCCGGCACGACGACTTGTATCTCGCCGGCCGCAATCAAATCTCCGACTTTTGTTTCCGAGGTTTTAAGGTACGGGCGCAGCTCGATCATTAGTCGATGCGTCCCTGCAGTCAGAGCCTGTTGCCCGCCGTTCATCAGAAACAGTTGCCAAATTCTGGCACCGGCACCGGCGCTATCCGGTTCCGCCGAATTTAGAAGAGCGAACCCAAGAGTTGTCAGCTTGATCTTGGTTTCTTCTCGTACCCAATATGGATTCAAGTTTTCCTCGTGGACCAGGACGCCATCGACGAAAAAGGAAAACTGGTAACTGCCCTGCCTATTAAGCTCCTCGACGGTTAAATGCGGCTGAAGTTTGTGCAGGTAATTCGTGAGCGAGTTCCCCATGAAAGCTCGCAAGCTCAAATCAGCCGGTGCTCGTAATTCAGCGGTGGTTATGAAGTCGGCAGGCTTGAGGTTCTCGATCGGAACAGGTTTAGCTGTAAAGACGATCCGGCCGACGTTCGCTTGATGGATCGGAGCGGTTATTCCATCGTTTTTTACGACGTCACCCTGGGCTCGCACTCGACCGCAAACGAATAAGCAGAGAACTATGGTCAGAGTGGCGAGCAATAGCGATTTTGATCTCTTCATTCCTCAACCCCTGTTCTGCCCAGACAAGGTACGCGCCGGTTACCGACGAGGGCTAAATAACAATTGTCCTTGAGCGCTTTGCACCCGCGGGACGCGCGGGAGTGTCGGGCGTACATGATGGCTCTTCAACATCAGACAGCGGTTTGTCCAGGTCGCCGGCCGCGCCTTTGGAGACTATTCCTCCGTGTTCGGTCGATGACGTGACTCGCGCGTCACCCCAATAAGTAATCACTCCACCGTTGGAAACACTAGCGACCATTGTTATCTGTGGTTTAGCGAGAATTCTGCCGCCCTGGTTCACCGCAGAAGTGATGTTGTTCGCCAGGATTGCGCGGGCGTCAACCGTGCCACCATGCCTGACAGCGAGACTCATTGCTGGCTGAAGCGGGAAATTCCCCCGGCTTTCGATCAGACCGCCGTTGGTAGCGGAAATCGCATTGATGCGTGGAGTCACAATCTCAACCTGAAGTTCGTATCCACGGGGGCATTTGTCACGACATTTTTCGATGAGCAGCCGCTCTTGCGTGACCGCGATCAGGGAAGTATCTCCATTGCCTTTGAGCAGCGTCACTCGCTGTGGCGATCCATATTGAAGCATCGCTTTGACGCCGCCATCCAACTCGATTGAGGTGAAGGGCGCGAGCGATAGAGCTTGTTGCGGTTCCGCACTTACCACCGGCCCCATCTGAGTTTTTGTTGGTTGGACAGCTAACGACAGCAACGCGAGACCAATAATGCCGGCGCCCAGCACAACGCCACGAATCTTGTACATGTTCCTTCCTCCTGATCGGTTATTTCTTCTGCGGCTTCAATTCCCAAAGCACGTTCACGATTACCCAACGCCCGTTGAACTTCGCCATGTGCATGTAGTCGATCCAGCCCGACATGACTGCTTTCACGCTGGCGGTATTCTCAAAGACGTCCAGGATGATCACGTCCTTTTGTTGATTGTCTTTCGGAGTGTCCTTGCCGCCGCCACGCTTCACGCCTTGCACAAGGCCCATCGCGCTCATTTGATCGAGGCGGCTGCGTCCTTCCGGACTGTTGCGCACAATACGCTTGGCCAAATCGGGATGTAGCGACCGTTCCATCCGTTCGGCATTCGCTTCGTACCAGCCCTCAACATAGTCGAGCGCGGTTTGCTTAATTGCCTCTCGCTCCTTGTCAGCCTCCTGGGCATAGGCTCCCGCGCAGCAAACCGTCAGAACTAACAGTGTGGTGGTGATGATTCTTTTCATATTCGTCCTCCAAAAACATTGAATGGGTAACGTTTCACTTGCTTATACCTCGACTTGTACTTCTCGATTTACTGCTTGACCACATTGGCTCACTCCAGGCCTGAAGAGGCCTTTGCCGCCTTCCAGATCACGGCTGCGTCAAAGCCGTGGATCGTTTTGATGACATCGGGATTCCAACCCTCGAGGCCCCGCATAGACAGTGGCCGCAGGGCGCGGAGATCGATCACTTCATGACCCGTGGCATTGGCGTTTGGCAGCACGCGCGTGAGGCGCCGGTCGCCGGATCCGAGGTCGTCATAGTCGTCCGTCGAAATCGAGCGGAAGCTCCGGCCCTGCCCGGGCACCGCCTGACGAGAACCGGGACCAGGGAGGACGAGAATATGAAAAGCTCGCTCTCCCGTAAGCGCCGCGACCTCGTCCGCCATCGCGCCGATATCGAAGAGATTGACGTAATTGGCGCCGCGGATCATGTGGTTCAAGCCAAATTTCATCATGACCTTAGGCGGCGTCTTGCGCACTGGCGTTTCCTTTAGCATCGCCGCGAAGTTATCGCGGGTCCATTTAGTTCGGCGCTGCATGTAAGGCCACATGCCTCCGCTGCGCTCGGCGGTTTCGATGGCAAGTGATTCCTCAAGCGTGCGCATGATCGCGTCACTCTCATGGTCGGGGTCAGGCCACGCCGCCCGCACAGCCGACACCAGGGCCGGGTCTTCCGCCAGGATGAACATGTCATCCGGGTTTCGAGTTTGCTCAAACCGAGCCCAGGCGTTGGCGGACGCCTGCTTCAGACGAGTGAAGGCCTCTCGTGCGCGTTGCGGGACTCTGGCTTCGAGCCTCGAGATCAGATAGCGATCGCTAAAGATCTCACGGTCCAGTCCCCAAAGAACGCGCTCATTTCCGGGCGCGGTCTGGATGACATCGGCGAGGAACTTAGCCTCCTCACGCAAGTTGTAAAACGTAAACAACCCGGGAGTCTTCAACAGATCTTCGATCCCTTTGACGCCGTTGCGCCTCGCGGCCGCTTCAACATCCGTCGCGATAGCCGGCGAAAGCTCAAGGGCTATTCGGCTGTAACCGGATCCGCGAAGTGCATGGAACAGTGCCGCTGAGAGTTCGGCGGTTTCCGCAACTCCGTGCTCCTCACCGAGCAATGTGAAACGTGCATTCCGCGCTTCCCGCACCAGCCAATCCCAGCCGGGCCCGGCCGGACCGCCGCTCATGGTTAAGGGAAGCCGGTTTCTTTGAAGTGCTTCGAGAAGGCGCGATACCCGGCTATCAATCTGCGTCGAGCCGCCGGAAGGTGTGGTGCCCGTCCCTTGCCCCAACGTCGACGAGCCTGCGAGCAAGGAAAGTCCACCTACGAATAGTAGATCACGCCGACTTATCTTCATCCCACCTGCCTGCAATACCTTTCCAGCATTTCTGCCTCACGTTGGAATTCCAGCCAACTTGAGCCGCTGGCAAATTTTACAAACCAAGCATGCTGATAACTGCGACTCGTGCGACGACAGTAATGACCATTCTTCGCGATGGCCCGAGCGTACGTTCGAATGTGCCTGTGGGAAACGGTTTTGTGGTGAGTGGGGGAAAGCAGACGGCGAGGCGGCATACTCGTGGGGTTAAGAGAGTCTCACGTTCCTGAGTTTCTAACGGGGAGAATCGTTGAGCAGTCGCTGCACTCGATCTCGATAGCCACGGCCGGTTTCCAGTCGAGTCCCGTCCTTGAGCATGATGTCGTACTCTCCGCGAAACAGGGGCCGCAATTCTTTGACTCTTTGAATGTTTACGATTCGCGAGCGGTGGATGCGCAGAAATTGGTCCGGATCCAATTTCTTTTCGAGGTTATTCATCGTTTCCCGCAGCAGATGCGATTCACTGCCGGCGTGCAGCCGGACGTAATTGTCGGCCGCTTCGATCCAATCAACTTCGGCTACGCTCAGGAAAAAGATTCGGCCGGCGGACTTGATAACCAACCGATCCACATACTTGTTCCGCGGCTGGAGATCGTCCAGCAGCCCCTGCAATCGTCGGCCCAGGTCGTCGATGTCCTTGCGCTCAATGTGCTGCCGCGCGCGTTGCAGTGCGCTTGCAAAGCGGTCGTCGTCAAAAGGTTTAAGCAAATAGTCCAGGGCGTGGACTTCAAAAGCGCGCAAAGCATAACGATCGTACGCGGTGACAAAGATCACGGCCGGCATCCGCGCGGGCCCCACCGCATTCACCACCCCAAAGCCATCCAGCTCGGGCATTTGCACATCAAGAAAAACCAGATCCGGCGACTCTGTCTCAATCGTCTTCACGGCTTCGTGGCCATTACGGCATTCAGAAATGACTTCGAAGTCTTTCTCGTCCTTGAGCTGCGCACGAATCCCACGTCGAGCGAGCGGCTCGTCGTCGGCAATGATCGTGCGAATCCTGGGCATGCTCTTAAGCCGCGTCTGCCTCGCTTGAGCCGTTGCGGAATGGAATGAGGATCGTTACCTCCAAGCCGCCACCGTGAGGACTGTGCATCTCGAAACTGTGATTGGCGCCATAAAGCTGGTCGAGTCGCGCTTGGGTGTTCGCCAGGCCGATTCCCTTGGTTAATCCTGCCGCGCCGGCGGAACCAAGACCGGCTCCGTTGTCACGGACTTTCAGTCGCACCATGCCGTTCTCGCGCGCCGCCGAGATATCAATCACCCCCGGCTGCGCCCGCGGCGCGATGCCGTGTCGAATCGCGTTTTCTACCAGCGGCTGCAAGATCAGATTCGGTACAGTCGCGGTCAGGACTGCCGGGTCGATGTCCATTCTGACCGTCAACCGATCGTGAAAGCGCGTCTGCTCGATTTGCAGATAGTTATTCAGAAACTCGAGTTCTTCTTTCAACGAGACTTCATGGGTCGCGGCATTATCCAGACTCGCGCGCAGCAAATCGCTGAGTCTGGTCAGCATGCGACGTGCGGCCGTCACATCCTCGCTCATGAGAACTGATATTGAGTTCAGGGTGTTGAAGAGGAAATGCGGATGAAGCTGCATTCGTAGCGCGTCGAGCCGCGCCTGGGTCAGCCTGGCTTCCAGTTGCGATGCGCGCAACTCGCGTTCACGATACTTGCGGTAGTAATCGATCACATGGCTGAGGCCGATCACCATCCAATAGGTGAGCACCTCGGCATGAAAACTTCCCACGAGCTGCGCGCGGAATGCCTGCCACAACGTCTGCCTTCCATCAGTAAAAACGAGTGCAGCTGTGATCGCGGTATAAATTCCCAGCAGAACAAATGAGATCACGCCGCTGACGGCGAGATGTATAAGGATGCTCCCTACCCATCTTTGCCGGTCAATCGGAAAACGGTGAGCTAAGCGGAGAATCAGCGGCGTGGCCGCGAACCAGAGACCCGCGCAAATCAGCCAGATGACCACCGCGCGTAGAATGTTCGCTGGAACTCCGGCGTAAGCGCGTCTGACGACGATCTCGCTCGCGAAGAAAAGAGCGAACGCCGTCCACCCCAGACCTATCAGTATCCACTTCGATAAGGTTGAGTTGAGTGCGCGCTTGCGATCCATGGCGCACCAAGCTTAGCGCCGATCCGTTTGCGCGCAAAAACAAATCCTATTCGAAACTCGCAGGTGTGTGGCCAATGGTGAGTAATGAGGGGTGAAGCGCGCAATTTGGTGCAAAAGGTTTTGGTTTTCTCAGTGTCTCTGTGTGTCCTGTGTGCCTCTGTGGTGAAAATATCCAAGCAAAACTCCCACAGAGACACAGAGCATTTCACAGAGACACAGAGCGAGGCGGTTACGACAACACTCGAATCCTGCAAAAGGTCTTAAATGAAGAACAGGGTGATTCTGGCCGTGATCGTCAGCGGCTCACAATTCGCTCGAACTCTTCCGGTGGAGGCTCGAAGAAATTCATCGCGCTCGAATTCTCCATCGTAGTTTGATCGGTCGAGAAGATTCCCGAGACGCGCATCTTGAACTCGTCCGCGTTGGTCGCGTTGTGAATCGCTTCTTCGTAAGTGATCTGGCGCGACTGAAGCAGATGGAACAGAGACTGATCGAATGTCTGCATGTTGTATTGCGACGCGCCATTTGCGATCGCTTCGCGAATCAGCGAAGTCTTGTCCTCATTGACGATGTGATCGCGAATCAGAGCCGTCGAAACCATCACCTCGACTGCCGGCACGCGTCCTGAACCTTTGGCGGAGCGCACCAGCCGCATCGAAATCACCGCTTTCAGAATTCCGGCCAACTGAATGCGCACTGACTTCTGTTGATGTGAAGGAAACGATGAAACGATACGCATAATCGTTTCGGTGGCGTCGAGGGTGTGCAGCGTCGATAACACCAGATGGCCGGTCTCAGCCGCGGTCAGCGCGGTGCTGATCGTTTCCAGGTCGCGCATCTCACCGACCAGAATCACATCCGGGTCCTGGCGGAGCGCGCCCCGCAGTGCTTCGGCGAACGAACGCGTATCAACATCCACTTCACGCTGAGTGACAAAGGCGACTTTGTCGCGATGCAGAAACTCAATCGGATCTTCAATCGTTACGATATGACCGGACCGCGTGGTGTTGATGCGATCGATCATCGCCGCGAGCGTTGTCGACTTGCCTGAACCGGTCGCGCCGGTGACGAGAATCAAGCCGCGTCGCTCTTCGGCTATTCGATCAATCACCCCTGGAAGTCCGAGCGCCGCTGAGGACTTGCTCTGATCGGGAATCACGCGCAAGACGATACTCACCGTGCCGCGCTGCTGAAAAATGTTCGCGCGAAAACGCCCCAGGCCTTTGACGCTGTAAGCGATATCGACTTCGGAAACTTCCTTCAGCTTCTGCTTCTGGCGATTCGACATCATCGAGAACGCCATGTCGAGCGTGTCTTCGGGGCAAAGCTTCGGCGCGTCGGCGACGGGATAGAGTTCACCGCCGATCCGCATGATGGGGAACGAGCCTGCTTTCAAGTGCAGGTCAGAAGCAAAGTGCGCGGTAGCCGTGACGAGCAGATCGTCGATTTTGACAGACATAGAGCTGTATTAATCCTTGCCGAGGGTTTCGGTTAACTATCGGAGAGGTAATGGGCAAGAACTGGACTGAATTGGTCAGGCGAAAGCGCCTTGGAGCGGGACCTCGATTATCTTAGCGGGTTGGTTCGAAAGCGGTCAATGAAATTTTAGTCCAGAGTCTTCAGTATGGAGTCTGGAGCTTGAAGTGCTCAGAGTTTGAGGGATCTGGCTTGAAATTACTTTATGACTGCAGACCTCAGACTCCAGACTTCGGACCCCAGTTCCGTGTTATATTCGCCGCCTCGCAAACATGATTGAGCCAGAAACAGCTCACCCTGATCGCGTGCAGTGGGCGAAGGTAATCGACCACACTCGCTGCATTGGCTGCCACGCGTGCACGACAGCCTGTAAGTCCGAGAACATCGTTCCGATCGGCGTCACCCGCACTTACGTGAAGCACGTTGACGTCGGCGTCTGGCCGCAAGTGCGCCGCGCGCACCAGGTGACGCGCTGCAATCAGTGCGCGCACGCGCCTTGTGTGACCGCTTGCCCGACCGCGGCGATGTTCAAACGCGCGGACGGCATCGTCGATTTCGATAAATCGATCTGCATCGGCTGCAAAGCCTGCATGGCTGCCTGTCCCTACGACGCGATCTTCATCAATCCGGAAGATCACTCAGCCGAGAAATGTAACTTCTGCGCGCACCGCATCGATGTGGGGCTCGAGCCGGCCTGCGTAGTCGTCTGTCCGACGCAAGCGATTCTGATCGGAGACATGAACGATCAGTCTTCATACGTCGCGCAGATTGTGAATCGCGAAGCGGTGAATGTGCGCCGGCCTGAGAAGGAGACGTTGCCGAAACTTTTCTACAAAGGGGCGCACCAGGCGACGCTGGATCCTCTCGCAGCACGGCGTCCCGAAGCCGGCCTCTTCATGTGGAGTGAACAGCAGCAGTCACGTGAGCAAGTAGTTTCCGGCAATCCAACTTACAACAACACTTCGGCGGCGGCGTTGTTGAGTTACGACGTGGCGCATTCAATTCCCTGGGACTGGCGCGTGAGCCTTTACACGTGGACGAAGGGAATTGCGAGTGGCGTTTATTTGGTGGCCGCGTTGTTAGTGCTATTCGGATTCATGCCCCCTGAAGACCCTTTGTGGCTTTGGGTAGCACCGATTGTTTCAGGCGCGTTCCTGGGCATCACCGGACTGTTGTTGATTTGGGACCTGGAGCATCCCGCGCGGTTCTACATGATCTTTACCAAAGCGCAGTGGCGAAGTTGGCTGGTGAAAGGGGCGTTCATTATCGCCGGATATTCCATTGTTCTCGCCACACATTTCGTGCTTAGCATCCTGAGACCCCCTCAGATTGGGCTCTGCATGTTCTGTTTCCCACCCTGGACTGAGCGCGTGCAGTTTTGGTTGATGATTCCCGGAATTGCGCTGGCGACTTTAACCGCGATCTACACCGCCTATCTTTTTGCCCAGGCCAAGGCACGCGACCTTTGGCAGAATCCTTTGCTGCCGCCACATTTGTTCTTGCAGGCTTTGTTGCTGGGTTCTTCAGTGATGTTGCTGTTCGCAGCATTGATGCGATGGACATATCTCAGCGATCGGGGATTCGCCGCGATAGCGCCAGACCTAATCGGATGGCAGTGGATTGTCGTCATTTCAAGCTTGCTCCACCTTTTAATGATCTGGGGCGAAGTGACGCTCACTCATTCGACTTCACATGCACGTCTCGCAATTTGGGAAATGAAGAGCGGTCGATACAAGAACGTGTTCTGGGCGGGAGTGGCGCTGTCGGTCGCCGGGGGAGCGTTGCCGTTGCTGGCGATTTTGGGCTACGTGGAAGCCTCAATGGGTATTGCCGGCGCACCGTTGGCCATGATCGGGATGATGCTTTACGAGCACGCGTACGTGCAGGCAGGACAGTCAGTGCCGCTTGCATAGTTGAATGCGCCTTTTGGAGTGCGCCGGCTTGACGGCGCTTTGTTCCCTCTCCCAATGGGAGAGGGAGCATACGTCACCGCACTTCAAAGATTGGAGCGTTATGGTTGATCGTACCGAATGGATTAAACGTCAATTTAAGTTCGAGCTGCGGCTCGGCATGTACGGGAATGTCGTCGAGCGTGTGCGCGGCACGCCGGCGCGCCTCGAAGATCTGACGCGTGGGTTGTCGCGAGAGATCTTGACGCGGCGTGACGGTGACAAGTGGTCGATTCAGGAGCAGGCCGGGCATCTGCTCGATATCGGAGAACTTGAGATGAGACGGCTGGACGAGTTCGAAGCCGGACGTGACACGCTCTCCGCCGCTGATATGACCAATCAATTGACGCACGAAGCGGATCACAACGCGAATTCGATCGAAAACATTCTCAGTGCATTTCGCCGAGAACGAATGGCATTCGTTGCGCGTCTCGATTCGTATGATGAAGAGTTCGTTTCGCGCACCGCATTGCATCCGCGCCTGAAGATTCAGATTCGCGTGATCGATTTAGCATTTTTCATCGCCGAACATGACGACCACCACTTGGCGCGCATTTCTGAATTGAAGCGAAAGTTCGCTTAATTACATGAGCAATCGTTATCCGGGCCCTTCGCGCATTCATCTCTCCGCGTTCCCGCCCAAGGAACGTTGGGATGATTGGACTGAGCTTGATTCGCAGGCCTGGCCGCGACGGAAAGAGCGGCACTATCAACTCGTGCCCACGACTTGTTTCAACTGCGAGTCGGCGTGTGGGCTGCTCGCTTACATCGACAAAGACACAAACCAGATTCAAAAGTTTGAAGGCAATCCCGAGAATCCGGGCAGCCGCGGACGAAACTGCGCCAAGGGTCCGGCGACGCTCAATCAAGTTAACGATCCGGATCGAATTCTTTATCCGCTGAAGCGGAGCGGTAAACGCGGTGAAGGTAAATGGGAACGCGTCGGTTGGGATGCAGTGCTCGACGATCTTGCTTCGCGAATTCGGAAGGCGATTGTCGAGGACCGGCGTCAGGAAATCATGTATCACGTCGGACGGCCCGGCGAAGATGGATTCACGGAACGCATTCTGGCGGCCTGGGGCGTTGACGGTCACAACTCGCACACAAACATCTGCTCTTCAGGGGCGCGTGAAGGTTACCAACTTTGGATGGGGCTCGATCGGCCGAGTCCCGATCACGCAAACGCGAAGGTTATTCTGCTGATCAGCGCGCATCTCGAGTCCGGCCATTACTTCAATCCGCACGCGCAACGCGTCATCGACGGCAAGGCGAATGGCGCCAAGCTGATCGTGATGGACACGCGGCTGTCGAACACCGCGACGCATGCGGATCACTACATCGCGCCTTATCCCGGCTCGGAAGCGGCGATTCTGTTAGCGATTGCGAACTACCTGATTCAGAACAATCTCTACAATCGCGAGTTTGTGCGGAGATGGTGGAACTGGCAGGAATACCTCGAACAGAGGTCAGAGGTCAGAGATCACAGGTCAGCAGAGCTATCATCGCCGCAGAGCGGCGAAATGTTTATAGACGGCGATGCCACCTCCCCAGATTCCCGGAGCGAGCCGGGTTCAGATGGAACGGACGAGTCTATAAACATGTCGCGCCTACGGCGCGAAAACCCGGCAGCATCATTCCAAGCCTTCGAGCAGGAGCTAAAACTGCTCTACCGTGAATACACCTTCGATTTCGCCGAACAGGAATCAGGCGTTGGCGCGAAGACGCTGGAAGAGATCGCGAAGCTGGTCGCAACGGCCGGTACGCGCTTCTCAAGTCACAACTGGCGCAGTGCGACTTCGGGAGTCAGTCACGGCTGGTCCGTCGCGCGCTGCCTGTTCATGCTGAACGCTTTGCTCGGCGCCATCGCCACTGAAGGCGGCGTGTTTCCCAACGCGTGGAACAAGTTTGTGCCAAAACCGATTCACACGCCGCCGCATCCGAAGATGTGGGGCGAGATCAATTGGCCGCAGGAATTTCCGCTTTCGATGCACGAGATGTCGTTCCTGCTTCCGCATCTTTTACAGGACGGCCGCGGCAAACTCGATACGTATTTCACGCGCGTCTACAACCCGGTGTGGACGAATCCCGATGGCTTCGCGTGGATTGAAGCACTGACCGACGAGAGTCTAATTGGCTGTCACGTTGCGCTGACGCCGGTGTGGAACGAAACCAGTTATTTCGCGGACTACATTTTGCCGATGGGACTCGGGCCTGAGCGGCATGACGTTCATTCATACGAAACGCACGATGCGCAGTGGCTTGGCTTTCGCCAGCCGGTGATGCGCGCGGCGCGGCAACGAAATGGGGACGACGTCACGGATACGCGAGAAGTGAATCCGGGTGAAGTCTGGGAAGAGAACGAATTTTGGATGGAGTTGACCTGGCGCATCGACCGCGATGGCTCGCTTGGCATTCGCCAGTACGTGGAATCGAAAAAGAAGCCGGGCACGCGTCTGGGCGTAGACGAGTACTACGGCTGGATGTTTGAAAACTCAGTTCCGGGATTGCCTGAAAAGGCCGCCGCCGAGAATTTGTCGCCGCTGGAATTCATGCGGCGTTACGGTTCGTTTGAAATCTCAAAGAAAGTTGGCCCGCTTTACGAGCAAGCCATACCGCCGGAAGAACTCGACGATGTCCGGGAAGACGAACGCGGCCGCGTATTCACGCGCGCGCCGAAGCCGGCTTCGCCTAACGTCGTGCCGGTTCCCAGTCCCGATGGCGATGCCGATGGCCGCCGCCTGGTGGGCGTGCGTCTCGATGGTGAAATCAGACGCGGCTTTCCGACCCAGAGCGGCAAGCTCGAATTTTTCTCCCGGACGATCGCTGATTGGGGCTGGCCTGAATGCGCGATTCCAAACTACATCGCCAGTCATGTTCATCCTGAGAATCTCGAAGCCGATCAAACCATTCTCATCTCAACGTTCCGGCTTCCCATTCAGATTCACACGCGCAGCGCGAACGCGAAGTGGCTGAATGAAATTGCGCACACGAATCCGCTCTGGTTGCACACGGCTCACGCGGCGAAGTTAGGCGTGCGCACTGGAGACCTGGTGCGCGTGGAAACTGAGATTGGATATTTCGTCGTGCGGGCGTGGGTGACTGAAGGCATTAAGCCGGGCATCGTCGCATGCAGCCATCACATGGGCCGTTGGAAGACGCATGAGAGTGGCCAACGCCAGTTGACGGCGACAGTGACACTCGATCGTGATGGAACTAAATGGGGAATGAAGCGCGAGCGGGGCGCCGAGCCGTTTGAATCCAGCGACGCTGACAGCCTGCGTATCTGGTGGAACGATGTCGGGGTGCATCAGAACCTGACTTTTCCGGTTCACCCCGATCCGATCTCCGGCATGCACTGCTGGCATCAGGCCGTGCGCGTGCGCAAAGCCGAACCGGCGGACAGCTACGGAGACATTCATGTTGATACCGCGAAGTCGCGTGAGGTTTACAAGAAATGGCTGGCCCAGACGCGACCTGCGGAAAAGTATTCTCCCAATGGCGAGCGCCGGCCTTATTGGATGCTGCGACCTTTGAAACCGGCGCGTGAGTTCTATAAGTTGCCATCTCAAGCCACTTAGCCGAGCGAAGTCATGGCGAAAAACAAAGCTTATCGAAAAGCGGAGAAGAAGATCGAAGCGGCGCGGCGGTCGGGCGCAAAGGA
The DNA here is from genome assembly GCA_036277115.1 of Pyrinomonadaceae bacterium. Taxonomy (NCBI): domain Bacteria; kingdom Pseudomonadati; phylum Acidobacteriota; class Blastocatellia; order Blastocatellales; family Pyrinomonadaceae; species Pyrinomonadaceae bacterium. The sequence goes on along the minus strand of DASUNM010000023.1, from coordinate 662,269 downwards.
ACTCGATCTCAGTGCGGAGTGGAAGGCGGAGGAGAAGCTCACGCAACTGCCAGAATCAATCGGTCAGCTTGCGCAGTTGCATTCCCTAAAACTCTTCCGAAACCAACTGACGACGCTGCCCGAGTCGCTAGGTCAACTCACTCAGTTACAGTCGCTGTATCTCAGCCACAACGAACTGACTTCGCTGCCTGAATCACTGGGCCAACTCACCCAGTTGCATGCGCTGGATCTAACCGAAAACCAACTGACGGAGCTGCCCAGAATGCTCAGCAGCCTCACTGAGTTGCATCAGCTTCTTCTCGGCCGTAACCGACTGTCGGCGTTGCCCGAGTCGCTGGGTCAACTTACTCAGTTGCATACGCTCTCTCTCGATGACAACCAACTTAGGGTGCTGCCCGAATCACTGCGGCATCTCACCCAGTTGGCGTGGCTTGATCTCGACAATAATCAACTGACGGCACTGCCCGAGTGGCTGGGCGAACTCACTCAGTTGGAGACGCTGTATCTCGCCAACAACCGACTGACGGCATTGCCGGAGTCAATGAGCCAACTCACCGGGTTAGAACTACTGGATCTATCCAAAAACCAACTGTCAGGGTTGCCCGAGTGGCTGGGCCAACTCACCCAATTGCAAACCTTGTCTATCTCCTACAACCCTGTGACGGCTCTGACCGGGTCGTTGGTTCAACTCACCCAGCTGCAGTCGCTGTCTCTCGACAGCATCCAAATGACCACGCTGCCCGAGTGGCTGGGCGAGATCACCCAATTGGAGTGGCTGGATCTCGACAACAACCAGCTAACCGCGCTGCCCGAAACGCTAGGCCAGCTCACGAAATTGGATCATCTCTATCTGTCCAACAACCAACTGGCCACACTGCCAGATTGGCTTGCACGACTCGAACTGCTCGTAGTTCTAAAAGTCGACGGTAATCCCCTCAACCCCGAACTCGCCGCCGCTTACAACGAAGGCCTCGACGCTGTCAAACGCTACCTGCGTGAACTGGCCAAGGGCACAAAAAAACGGTACGAAGCCAAGCTCCTGATTCTGGGTGACGGCAATGAAGGCAAGTCCTGCGTGTCGCGCGCGCTCCGCGGCTTGCCGTTTCAGCATCAAGTGACAACACGTGGAGTTGACGTCGAACAGTGGAAATTTGGCCACCCGGATGAGCCTGACGATGCCAGCAAAGTGATCACCTTGAACATCTGGGACTTCGAAGGTCAGGAAATCAATCACCAGACACATCAGTTCTTCCTGACTACGCAGGCCCTTTACCTAATCGTGTTCAAATGCCGCGATCAGTTCCTGATGGATCGGGCTGAATATTGGTTGGACACGATCAAAGCGCGCGCGCCAAGCGCGAAAGTCGCAATTGTGATCACCCAATGCGAAGAGCGGACACCTTATGTCCCGCAAGACAAGCTTCAGTCGCAGTACGGGGAATTGTTTGTCGAAGGCCAGTGGCTGTTTCCGGTAGGTTGCGGAGACAATTCGGGCGTCGCGGAACTGCAGAGCTGTTTGAAGCGGTGGGCGGCTGACCTCGATTTCATGGGTTCTGATTGGCCGCAGAGTTACAGCCGCGCCGAAGGGGGGATCAAGGAGAGGGCCGGCGCCGAAGCGCACATCACACGCACTGAACTAAACGGCATCTTTGAAGAGTGCGAGATTGACCAGAGCGTCTTCAAAGATCTGGCACGTTCCATGTCCATACTCGGAGCAATTACCCAGTTTCCTGACTGCCCCGACTTGACCGACTTTGTGGTGCTGCAACCGCAGTGGCTCACCAAAGCCATCAGCGAAATCATGGAAGACAAGCAACTGACGATTGACAAAGGCGAGATCTTGCTGCAACGGATGGAGACTGTTTGGGATGGCAAAGGATATGGCGGCTTGTTCGCGACATTTCACAACTGCATGAAAGAGTTCGAACTTTGCTACGACCTTGAGGATCGCGATCGAAGTTGCCTAGTGCCGCTACGCTTTGGCTACGAAAAGCCGCCCATTCCATGGACCATTAATAACGGGGTCAAGGAGCGACGGGTCGAATACAAGCTGAACATTCGGCCGCCCACCGGCATTATGAGCCGCTTCATCGTCAAGACCCATCACATGATCGTCAAGACGGCGGAGCATCCGAAAGGTATCTATTGGCACAACGGCGTGTTCCTGCGTACCGGCGAGGGTAAATTAACGAGTGAAGCCCTGTGCGAATTCGACAGCGACCAGCGCAAACTGCGGATTGAAGTCCGCGCGGCGTTCCCGCAAAACCTACTCGAACAGATTCATGGTTACGTCAGAGCCGTCTTTTCATTTTTTGGAGGGCTCGAACCTGAGCGCTCGTATGGTTGCATTAAATTTGAAGACGATACTCCCGAAGAAATTGACTGCGTGGGCCTTCATACGGAGAAGCGGATATTCTCAGAGATTTTGAACCAAAGCCCAACATTGAATTGCGAGCACGGATTCCACAAAGTGGATCCGCGGAAGCTGATCTTCGGATTCAGCAGTTTCGGCGAATTTGTGCCTGATAGTCCGGCGCTCGCCGCGCTCTTGAGAAGAGAGCTGGACAAGAAGCCGGTGTGGGCCGAAACGCTGACGCAGGACTTGGGGAAGTTGTTGGTCTGGGTGGATGACAGCAGCGACAAATTAGACCAGTTAGTTCGCGATCAGGCTAACCTGATCCCAGAAATCAAGCAACAGGTCGAGCTCAAATTACACGATTATCTCGGGTTTGTGAGTGATATGCTCGACGACCGGAACTTCACTTCGGCGCCGGGAATCATTTCGATTAGCACAAGGGATCAAAGCAGATGGAACCCGGCATCTTACTTTAAGAAGACATATCTGTTGACGCCGTTTTGCGAATCCCTAGATAACATTCATCCGTGTGAAGACGGGCAGGTTGAGTTTATGAAGGACCGTGAATGGTGGGAGAAAACCGCGCCTTGGATCGCGCGCGGAACTAAGGTTTTGGCGGCGGGCTTGCAGTTAGCATTTGCCGGAATGCCACTCGCACTGGAACCGCAGACATTCGACGCGATAAAGGACCATGTGAAATTAATGAATGAACTTACCAAGCACATGGAGTTGAAAGCCGATACCGATCGGACCGCAGGCGCGGTGGAAGTGTTCCAGCGAGACTCCGCCAATTTGTCTGAACGCCATCTGAAAACCCGATTGATGCGCACCGCACTTGCTCGCTTTCTTGAAGAGACCGCTCCCAATAACTATAGGGCGCGTCGATGGGGTTCTCTGGAGCGCGTGCACATGAGTGATAATTCATATCGCTGGCTGTGCGAAACGCACGCTCGATCCAGGCCCTGAAACGATTACGAAAACGGTCGTCGCTGCCGGCGCGAAGGTGGCGCTTCCCGAAATTGACTACAAGGGAATTGAGGCGCAATTGGCGCTTGGAAAGGCGAGCGCGGAAGCGCTGCTGAAGGGTGGAGAGAAAATGGGTGAGTGGCTGGCCAAGGATGACGACCTCGACCTCAGCCACGGAGCAGCGATTCGCGCCGACGGCGCGATACTCCGACAACTGCACGCTTGGTTGAAAGAGAAGGACCCGTCTTTCGGCGGACTGGTGCGCGTCCAGAACAAGCGGCAGGAGTTTCTTTGGGTCCATCCGAACTTCGAAACCGAATACTAAGACAGCGCCGGCCTTACTGGATGCTGCGGCCTTTGAAACCCGCAAGGGAGTTCTACAAATTGCCGAACCGAAAAACCCCAACGTAGCCCCGTCTCTCCCCACCGGGGCTAACGAGGCAACCCACATTCGCAGCCTCGCTCCTAAACACTACCTTAAGGAACCAGTGGCCCCGATCAGGTGTCATACATCACAAAGGAGCTAACTATGCGCCGACGCAGCCTTGTTCTTTCCCTACCGGCGTTGCTGTCAATTGCGTTAACGATTGCCGGTCAGACGGCCATCCGCTCACTCGAGCCGGACGTGGCGGTCAAGAAAACTCTGTCGGTCACACAGACGCACAGCTACACAGTCACCGTTGCGAAGGACCAGTTTGTTCAGCTTACCGTTGAGCAACTCCAGATTGACGTCGTCGTGCGAGTTTTTCTGCCGGACGGAACGCTGCTGCGCGAGTTTGACAGTCCCACCGGGACCGAGGGCGTTGAGTTTGTTGAGTTCGTTAGCGACGCATCCGGTAACTATCGAGTTGACGTCCTGCAAATCGATGGCCGAGGGGCCACGGGGCAGTACGAAATTAAGATCGAGGAGCTGCGCAAAGCGACTGAGCAGGAACTGCAAAGGATGAAGAACGAGCGGACGCGGAAGGAAAAGGGCATCGCGCTGCTAGCCGAGACGATGCCGTTCGTTGATCAGCTGCGCTTACCCGAGACGCGCGTCGAGATGAGGATCAAAGCCGCGCAGTTGATGTGGAAGTCGGATCAGAAGCGCGCAGCAAAACTGTTCGAGCAAGCTGCAGATGACGTCAGGGAACTGATCGCGCGGATGAGCACGCGTGAAGAGCCCGCTTACGAAAGTTATCAACTGGCCATGCAGCTCCGGCAACGACTGCTACGCGCTTTAGCGCCACACGATCCGGAAGCCGCACTCAAGTTTCTGCAGTCCACCCGCATCCCTGCTGAACTGGCGGTTGCGCAGGGTCAGGGGGATCCGGAACTTCCGCTTGAATTCCAACTGGTCAATCAAGTTGCGGCGGCCGATCCAAAGCGAGCGTTTGATTTGGCGCAAGATCTACTGAAGCGGAGCTCTTCGGCGATGTTGATTGAAACGCTGACGCAGTTGGCATCGAAAGATCGCGAATTAGCGGGACGGCTCGCGCACGACATGGCCGCGAAGCTGCAGCGTGAGGATCTGGTGAAGTCGCGCGAGGCTGCCTACCTGGCCGGGAGTCTCGTGAACCTAGTCCGGTTAAGACAAACCGTAACGAACAATAACGGCAACGGCGCGGCGAGCGGCCGACTGCTGTCAGATGAGGACTATCGAGATCTCTTTCTCAAGCTCGTTGCCGAGGTCATGTCGTATAAACCACCGACGCCCACAAACTATACGCAGGAATATGACGCGGCGCGCAGTTTGGCTGGGGTGATCAGGCAAATGCCCACTGAGTTGAAAACCTACGCCGCGGATCGCGCAGCCGCAGTGGAAAAAAAGGTCAATGAGCTTATGGGTCATACCGAACAGCCAGTGGCAGATTGGCAGCGATATCAAACGACCATTAATTCAGCGCCGATAGAAACTGCTCTGGAGTCGGTCACTGAGGCGCCGGTGCAAATGCGCGATTACCTCTACCAGCAAGTCGCGAGCAGGGTCGCAACCTCCGGGGACATGGCGCGGGCCCGGCAGATTCTTTCAGAACACGTGAGTAATCCAACGCAGCGGCAGACGGCTCTGTACAATCTTCAGCAACAGGAAGTGAATTCAGCAGCAAACAAAGGGCGATACGACGAGGCGTTGAGACTCTTAGGCAAATTTCGTTCGGGCGTGGAACGCGATGCCCTGGTGACGCAGATCCTCGAGCAGCTAAACCCGGGCGTCAAGAAGCAAATGGCGCTGCAATACCTTGCGCAGGGCAAAGACATGATCTCTTCCACGCCGCGAGCCGCGAATCAGGAAAAGATGCACAACTTGTTAGCGCTCGCCCGAATCTTTGCCCGGTACGATGTTAACCAGGCGTTCGAAATCGTCGAGCCGTTGCTGGGTCAATTCAACGAGGTGAGCGCCGCGGCCGTGACCATGAGCGGTTTCGATCGCGACTACTATCGCGACGGCGAATTGGTAAGCTCGAACGACAATCCCGTCGCGCAGATGGCGCACCAGTTTTCTGACACCCTGGCGACCTTGGCGATGTTCGATTTTGATCGCGCGAAGACCGCGGCCGACGGCCTGAACCGGCTCGACGTGCGCATCCGAGTATTTTTGCTCATCGCGCAACATACGATGGAAATTCCTCTGGAACCGGACGAGCCAATGGGATATAACTCGAACGACTAGCCGAGCACCGTTTCGACGTGCAATCCGTCACGCGTAGAATCAGACGCCGAAGGAGTCGCCGACGTCTGCCAGTACTCAACAGCGATGCCCATAACATTGAGACGCTTCATTGCCACTATTGTTTTCATTGTTTGCTTCACGGCCTCGGTCGTGGCGCAGAAGCAGGCGCCGCCGCGCTTTGAAAGCTTCCCGGCGGATGTCTATGCAGGCAAGCCCGCGCCGCTGAATCTTCGCAGTCATCGGATGGCGCGCATGTTTCGCACGCGCATCCGCGAGCAGCTGCACGAAGAAGGCATCAACTTCGCAGGCCACTACACGATTGCGGTGATGGGTTGCGGGACGGGTTGCTCGACCACGGCGATCGTGGACGCGCGAAATGGCCGCGCGTACTTTCCACAGGTCTTCGACGGCTGGTCTGTCGGGCCCGGCGGCTATCCCGATGAAGGTGAAGACGTGCGGACCTTTCGCACCAACAGCCGGCTGCTGAAGATCTATGGGTCGCCGCGCCTTGGCGCATACGAGGAATGGGGACCGCCCGGCGTCTATTACTACGAATGGAAGAACAATCGGCTGCGACAGGTGCACTTTGTGCCCACGCCCTCTCCGGGATCAGCCAGCCCATGATCGGTAACGACAACTACCTTTAAAACCAAGAGCATTCTCGCGCTCCTTATGAAAAAGCTTCTGTCAGTTTGCCTGATCTTGAGCCTGGTCGCCGTTGGGTTCTTCACTCGAACTACCCGAGGTCAGGCGACTCCGAGCAGTGCTCAACCTCAGATCGATCAGTCGACGGCAACCCAACTCTGGCGGCAGGTTGAAATCATTCGCACGTCGCATGGGGTTCCGCACATCCGCGCTGAGAATTTGCGCGCGGCTGGTTACGCGCTCGCGTGGCTCCAATCTGAAGATTACGGGTCTCGGACCGCTTTCAATGCTTTGGAAGCGCGTGGCCAGTTGGCGCTGGTCAACGGCTACGCCGGCATCGAATCTGATTTTATGGCCCTGCCGTTGCGGAATCGAGTGATTCAAACTTATCACCTGCTCGATCAGGAGACCCGCGATGTCTACGAAGGCTTCGCGGCTGGATTGAATCGGTATATCGAGTTGCATCCGAGTGAGTTTCCAGCGCGGATGCCTAAAGACTTCAGTGGTTATGACGTGGCCGCAATCGACGCCGCTGGCCCGTCGCTCAGAAAAGCGAGAGCATTTCTCGCGAAGATCAATCCGCCGGCGACGCCCACGCCCACGCCTACGCCTGAAGCCCCGCGCAATCGCCCAAACGAAAGTCCCGAGAAAAACCCGGACGAAGGATCAAACACGTGGGCACTCGCTCCCAGCCGGACGAAATCCGGCAAAGCGATCCTATTGCGGAATCCTCACTTGATGTGGACGGCGGGCTACTATGAAGCGCATTTCACCGTTCCCGGGGTCGTCGATTTCTATGGCGACTTTCGGATTGGCGGTCCATTCATTGTCGTAGGCGGCTTCAATCGCCATCTCGGCTGGTCGACCACCAACAACACACAAGATCTGGCCGAGGTCTACGCGCTCGATGTTGATCCGCAAACCGCGGATTCTTACCTGTTCGACGGCGCTTCGCTGCCGCTGACCCGCGAGCTGAGGACGGTGACATTTCGAAATGGCGAAGGTCTTTCGACTGAGACACGCGAGTTCTGGTCAACGCCGCTCGGGCCCGTGATCTATCGCGCTAATGGAAAGATCTACATCGTTAAGACCGGCGGAGATGGAGAGTTTCGCGCGGGCGAACAGTTTCTGCGAATGATGCGCGCGTCTTCCCTGGACGCATGGAAGGAAGCGATGAAAATGCGCGCGCGCGTGACTTCAAACTTTACATACGCCGATCGCGCCGGAAACATCTACTTCATTTGGAATGCGGCCTTGCCCCACTTACCGCATCCGACGGGCGGCGATGCGTTGGCGACCCCGGCGCGCACCATGCGCGATATCTGGACTCGTTATGTTCCGTTTGAGTCGTTGCCGCAAGTTCTCAATCCCCGCGGCGGGTACATCCACAACGAAAACGATTCGCCGCACTTCACGAACGTCAAAGGTCCGGTTGATACCAGCAACGCTTTTCCGAATTTTGAAAAGCCGGATCTGTCTTTGCGGGGCCAACTGGCCATTCAGCTAATCGGCGGCGACGAGAAGTTAAGTCTCGAGGACGTGGTGCGGCTGAAGCATAGTTATCGGATGTTGCTGGCCGATCGCGTGAAAGCGGATTTGATTGCGGCGGTTAAGTCGAAAGAGCCGACGGGCGACGTGGCGGCAGCAATCGTTTTGCTCGAACGCTGGGACAATACGGCGGCGCCTGAGAGCAAAGGCGCCACGCTCTTCGAACTGTGGTGGGCTGAGTATTCAGGTTTGCGCCCACCGAACCGCACGCCTTTGCCTGATGAAAGACGTTTCGCGAAAGTTTGGACTGCGACCGATCCATTTAATACGCCGCGCGGGTTGGCGGACCCGGTTCGTGCCGTTGAGTCTTTCAACTGGGCGGTGGCAGAAGCCGCGCGCCGGTATGGAAGTTTTGACGTGGCCTGGGGCGACGTCCATCGCGTCAGACGCGGTAACGTTGACGTTCCGGTGGGAGGTTGCGCCGGTTCGTTAGGTTGTTTCCGGGCGTTGGCGTTTGCCAGGGATACGGACGGAAAACTCGCGGTGACTGGCGGCGACGGCTGGGTGCTTGCCGTGGAGTTCGGAGAAGTCCCGCGCGCTTTGTCCGTATTGGCATACGGGCAGAGCCCGCGCCGAGAGTCACGCTGGTTTGCGGATCAGGCCGAGATGTTCGCGAAAGGTCAACTGAAGAAGGTGGCCTTTACGAAGGCGGACGTCGATGCGCAAGCTGTCTCGAGGTACCGGCCGGGCGAAAAATGAGGTCGGGAAGCGTCCAGCAGCGTGTCAGTACCGGGAGCGGTAGCGACCGGATCGAGAGGCAACTTGTGTCCTGATCCCATCGCTACCGCTCCGGGTACTGACACGTGTCGACTTTGACAGCAGCTACGCGTCGCGGTATTTGTAAACGCGTTCAAAGGTTGTGGCGATCTTAAAGCCCGCTCGGAATTTCCATGTATTTCAAGCAATTCTATCTCGGCTGTCTGGCGCACGCGTCTTACCTGATTGGCTCGGACGGTGAAGCCGCCGTCGTTGATCCGCAACGCGATGTTGAGCAGTACGTCGCTGAAGCGGCGGCCCAGGGTTTAAAGATTAAGTACGTCATCGAAACACACCTGCATGCTGACTTTGTGAGCGGTCATCGCGAACTAGCCGAACGCACCGGGGCGGAAATCGTTTTCGGCAAAAAAGCCGGCGCCACATTCCCCCATCGGGCCGTGGAAGACGGCGACGAGGTAAGTATCGGCAGCGTGAAGTTGCGCGTGATTGAAACTCCCGGGCACACGCCGGAGAGTATTTGCTTGCTGGTGACGGAAGCGGATGCGGGCGACGGCGCCCGAGAGCCGCAGAGGCTTCTGACCGGTGACACGTTGTTTGTCGGCGACGTGGGTCGTCCCGATCTCGCCGGCGGCCTGGGTTTCACGCCGCAGCAGATGGCGGCGATGATGTACGACACGCTTCACAACAAGATTCTAAAATTGGATGACGCGATTGAAGTTTATCCGGCGCACGGCGCGGGTTCGATGTGCGGAAAAAATTTGTCGAGCGAAAAGTCCTCGACCATTGGTCAACAGCGTAAGTTCAACTACGCGCTCCAGCCGATGACAAAAGATGAATTCGTGCGCATGATGACGGCGGACTTGCCTGAAGCCCCGGCTTATTTTCCGAAAGATGCCGAGATCAATCGCACTGGCGCGTCGTCGTTGACTGAGCTTCCGCCGCTGTCGCCGTTATCGGCGGCGGATGTTTTGCAACATGCGAAGCAGGCTGGTGTGGTCCTTGATGTTCGATCGGCTGCTGATTTTGGATCTGGTCACCTGCCCGGCTCATTGAACATTGGGCTCGGCGGACAATACGCTTCGTGGGCCGGAACTTTGATCTCGTTTGATGCGCCCGTGGTGATCGTTGCTGAGTCAGAAGAAAAGGCCAACGAAGCGCAATGTCGCCTGGCGCGCGTCGGTCTGGAAAACGTGAAGGGTTATCTTGCCGGAGGAGTTCAGGCGTGGCGCGAAGCTGGATTCGAGGTCGCGACCGTCCCGCAAATTACGGTCGCGGAACTGAAAGAGCTGATCGAGAACGATAACTATCTTCAGGTGATCGACGTGCGGCGGGGCGGTGAATATGAGTCAGGCCATGCCCCACGAGCCGCGACTGCACCGCTGGCAAATCTTCGCGAGACGCTGCCGAAGCTGAATCTGAATCCTTCCCGAAAAACCGCGGTCATTTGCGCGGGCGGTTATCGTTCGAGCGCGGCGACCAGCATCATGCAGTCGCTCGGTTTTACAAACCTGCTGAACGTGACGGGCGGAACCAACGCATGGATCAAAGCCGGCTACGAAGTCGAAATGCCTGGAACCGCGGCAGCCGCTTCCCCCTCTCCGCAAGCGGAGAGGGGTTAGGCGGAGAGGTGGGTGCCGACGCTAACCCCACCCCCAACCCCTCCCCGCGCGCGGGGAGGGGCAATAGCGCAGCTGCCATCCATCACGAGTCGGGCGCAAAATGAGAATGACAACTTCTCAATTCTACGGAGTCATCAAGCCAATTTCGCTACTCGTCATCCTTTTAATTTCCCTTTCCCGTGTCTTCGCGCAAGCCGCACCCGCAGCGCCATCCTCCGATACGTTGGTTAAGTTCAACGTCATCGTGACGGACCCTTTGGATCGTGCGGCGGATGATGTGCGCCAGGAAGACCTGCAGGTTACCGAAAATGGAGCGGCACGAACGTTGACGCATTTCGCCCGGGATGAGCGGCCACTGACGGTTGGCTTTGTGATTGACGCCTCTGGATCCGTCCGGCGCATTCTGAACTACCTAATCGACTCGGCGAAACTTGCGGCCGAAGGCATGAAGCCGGGTGACGAGGGCTTCGTGGCGCGCTTTGTCGGGCCTGAGACGTTTCAGATCAAGGAACCAATGACTAGTGATCTCGGATCTATCGGCGACGCGCTCGATGACATCTACGTCGAAGGTGGACAGACCGCCGTGCACGACGCACTCGACAAGGCGCTGTCGTACCTGGAAGAAGATCGTTCGGGCGATGCGAAGGCGCGGCGCAGCGTGCTGGTGCTGGTGACCGACGGCGAAGACCGTGACAGCAAAATTAAAGATGCGAAAGCGATTCTGGCGCGTGCGCGGCAAAGCGATGTGCAGATTTTCGTGCTCGGACTGACAAAGTTTTCGGGCTTGCAATCGTCTGGTTCGAAGGCGATGTCGCTGCTTAACGGGTTGGCCGAACAGAGTGGCGGGCGCGCATTCTTTCCAGCGTCGGCTGCGGGCCTGCCCGAAGCAGCGCGCGAAGTGGCGCGCGATCTGCACACCCAGTTCACAGTTGGGTACGTTGCCAGTGATAAAGCCGCGGGGCTGGAACGAAGAGTTCAGGTGAAGTGGGTCGGACAGGCGGACCCAGGAAAACGAAAAGTGATCGTCCGGCCCGTCCTCGCGGCGCCTTAACCGTTCGTTCTTTATTCACATGTTTGTTTCTGACTCAACCAGCCGCCGCCGATTTCTTTCGCTTGCCGGCAAAGGCGTCGGCCTCGCCGCGCTTTCGTCCACCACGGTCGGTAGCCTCCTGAAAAGCGTCACCGCGGCGACCACGAGGGTCGCGCACCTGACGCCGCAGCAGGCGGCAATGAATGAAGATTACTGGTCAACAATTCAAAATGCATTCTCAGTTACCCGCGGCATCATCAATCTCAACAACGGCGGGGTAAGTCCCAGCCCGCGGATCGTGACGGAAGCCCTGGTGCGATACATTTGGCAGCAGGAAGACGCCACTGCCTACACGATGTGGCAGATCCTCGAACCGCAATCGGAAACCATCCGCACCGGGTTGGCCGAATTGTTCGGCTGTGACCGTGAAGAGATCGCGATCACGCGGAACGCGTCTGAGTCGCTCGAGACCTTGCTGCTTGGGCTTGATTTGAAATCAGGCGATGAAGTCCTGACCACGACGCAGGATTATCCGCGGATGCTGACCACGATTCGTCAGCGCGAAAGACGTGAAGGCATTAAGCTGAGCGTGATCAAAATTCCGATCCCGCCGAAGAACATCGAAGAAATTACGTCGGCTTTCGCGCGCGCCATCACGCCGCGCACGCGCCTGATTCAAATCTCGCATCAGGTGAACCTCACCGGGCAAATTACACCGGTCAAAGCGGTCTGCGAAATGGCGCGCGCGCGCGGAGTGGAAACGATCGTTGACGGCGCGCATTCATTCGCCCAGTTTCATTTCAAGCAGGCGGATTTGAACTGCGATTATTTTGGCACTTCGCTTCACAAGTGGCTGTACGCGCCGAAAGGCACCGGCATGCTCTATGTGAAGCGCGATAAGATCGCGAAGATCTGGCCGCTGTTCCCGGCCGAAGAAAAGCAGAAGACTGACATCCGCAAGTTTGAAGAAGTCGGCACGCATTCAGCGGCGCCGCGTCTGGCTATCGGCGAAGCGATGCTGTTTCACAACGGCGTCGGCGGCAAACGGAAGGAAGCGCGCCTGCGTTATCTTTCCCACTATTGGATGAATCAACTCAAAGGAATTCCCGGAGTTCGCTTCAACACATCATTTGAGCCCGCGCAGATGTGCGCGATCGCGAACGTGCAGATTGAAGGATTGGATCCAGTGAAGATTGGGAGTTATCTATTCAACAAGCTCCGCATTTTTACGACGCCCATTGTCCACGAGGAGTTTCAGGGCCTGCGCATCACGCCGAACCTTTACACCACGCTGAACGAACTCGATCGGTTCTGCGGAGTGATGGCTGAGATCGCGCGCAAAGGGCTGCCCGCTTAGCTCGCCGCCCGTTTAGTTCTGTGGCTTCTCAGCCGCGGTTGCGAATTTTTCTTCAGCTTGCTTTTTCAGAGCCGCGGAGCTCTTTGTTCTCACACGCTTCTTCTTGCGCGGCTTCTTTTCGCCTTCCGCGATCCCTCGGTTGATGATGATGACCCGCGGCGCGAGCCTCGTGACCGGAGGAATGGCCGGCGAAGTCGCGGGCGAAGTTGCCGGCGAAGTTGCCGGAGTCGCGCTGCTCCCTGTCATTGGCCTTAAGACTGGTGTTCGCAGCGTCTGTTTCGTGGAGGTTAATTGCTGTCGCTTTGCGCTGGCGAATTTGCGCGGCGTTGCCGTCTTGGATCGGGCGCGCTGCGCGCGGGTTCGACCGGGCGTTGACGCCAACTCGGTCGCCGGTATATCGAATATCTCCAGAGGAATTGCTTCCACGTACACAAAGAACCGGTAAGCGCCGGCTTTGTTGACGTTGAACAGGAATTGGACGTCGAAAGTTGAGGGAAACCCTTCGCTTCCTTCACCCGGCTCAACGTAGACCGTGCTATTTAGTCCGCCGCCGTTAGGCTGCTGTGGTTCGCACCCGCACAGGTTGTTGTCGTATTCCAGCACCGTGCCCCAAATCGGAATCGTCCCGCCGCGACTTGGCACGTCAGCGGATGTTTCTTCAGACGAAATCAAACGCAGGTCGGCTTGAGTCTCACCGAGGTTGTTCGGTGAATTGAGCGTGCTGGTTTCGATTACGCGGAAGGACAGGTAGAAGAAATCATCGAAGGGCGAGTTGTTGGTGAAGCTGCGGCGGAGCGACAACGTCCCCGCGTCTCCTTCCCCCACGCGTACGCGATTCGGATCTTCTTCTTTGGACTTGGTCGGATCCGTCAGCCCCGCGGTTATCTGCGTGTTGTTAAAGCTGAGTGGACTGAGAAGTCCCTGAGGACCGGGTGCGCCGAGCACGGGTGGATTGGTGATCCCGGGATGAGGATCCCCCGTGACCGATACCAGGACAAAATCGTCAGCGTTATTGTTGGTGTCCTGAGGCAGACCGTTGGTCGCCATGGTGCGCTTTCGCACGTAAGCATACTGATCGGCAGGACGGAAAGGCATGATGCCACCTGACTTCTGCAAGCCAGTTCCTTCCACGTACGTTTCCTGGTTACCTCCGCCTATGAATCCCACGGAATCAATGATGATGGGCTCGTCCGCGCCGATGAGTTGAATTCCTTCGTTGTCATAGAAGTAAAAGGCCGGCTCCGGCTCGGGCGGTTGCATAAGAGCCACGTCAAAGTCTGGAAACCCATAACTATCCAGGGTGTAGCCGCGACTGTCGGCGACTAAGAGATAGTGCCGGGCCGGAATGATCGTTTGGCCAGGAAACGTCAACGAGAAATCGCTCTGTTGGTTCGGATCATAACTGCGCAAAGCGGTACCGCTGATGTCGCAATTAGTGTCGCGATTACAGTAGAGCTCGATGTAATCGTCCTCGGATCCGCCCGGGCCTGCTAAACGAAACTCGCTAATCAGAACCTCCCTGGCTTCAAGCGGCGGCGGCGGTGGCGTACCAACAACTGACATGAACATGGTGTTGTTGTTCTCGGTATTTCCGTCCGAACCTTCATGCGAAATACTGGCGGAATTAGTTACCTGTGTGCCAAGCAAAAGATCGGAGCCGACGTGGAAGGTGAAAGTGAAAATGATCGAACTCTCATCCGGAATTGCGGTCTCTGAGGTGCAAGTAATTGAATTTGGGCCGGTAACTGGCGGCGTAGTACACGTCCAACCATCTGGAATGACTGCAGACACGAACGTTAATTCAGCCGGAAACGTGTCGGTCAGCGTGTTCGTCGGCGTAGAGACATCGCCTGAAAAGTTCGACACGCTGACCGTGTACTCGGCATCAGTGTCCGCAACAATTGTATTCGGGCCACTCTTACTCACGCTCAAATCTGCGTTCTGCGCAAGGACGGTTGATGCCATGCCCACGCAGACGATTGCGACGGCGAGGGCGATCGAGCGCACTACACGTACAGCCAGCCAAAGTTGATTCATTACGGATCCTTTCAAGGGCGAGCGACTAATGCAAAACCACGAACAGGCTTCGGCGGATCTAATTGTTACGAACGCGTAGAGGCTACCATACACCGCCACGGGCAAACAATCTCTATTGCCTTTGGGCTTACGGTTGGTTCGCCCGTTTTACAGTTCGAGCGCGGTGGCGATAGGGGGAGGTGAAAAACCTTCTTGACGTTCCTTCCTGGCGGCCTCCATAATCGATCTTCGCGGCACGGCACCAGAGCCGGCCCACGGAGGACGATCAACCGCAGTGAGCAAAGAATTGGAAAACAGCCTCTTCGAATCAATTCAGACCTACCTCGACGACCGACTGAGATCGATAGACGAGCAGCTCGCGAAGCTACAGTCCGATTTCCACGAGGCATTGACGCACGCGCGCGACGCGGCGGCCAGTTCACCTGTCCAGGACACGCCATTGTCTTCGGCGATAAGCGCGCATCTGCAAACGGCACGCGACCAGAAACTGAGTGCCGCGGCAGCGGTACCAGCCGGGCCCGCGGATCTTTCGGGGCTCAGACGCGGTGTCGATGAGCTCAAGGACCAGCAGACGCAGAGCAATGTCTTGTCGAGTCTGTTGCGTAACGCAGCTCAGTTCGCGGATCGAGCCGTGCTATTCGTCATTAAGAACGACCAGGCCATCGGATGGCGCATGAGCGAGGCCAGCGACTCGGGCAATCTGAAGCCGGTGTCGGTGGCGGTGCCGCTCGACGGCAATACTGTCGTTAGTCAGACATTCAGATCCAATTCCGCAGAAACGGCGTCGGCAACGAGCGCCGAAGACAGCCTTTTAGTCAAACAACTTGGTGGCGATGCACAACAGCTCGCGGCTCTGCCGCTGACGGTCCGCGGAAAAGTCGTTGGCGTCCTTTACGTAGATTCCGCGTGGCCTCATCAAGACGCTATCCAATTGGACGCGCTCGATGTATTAACGCAGGTTGCCGGCATGGCCGTTGAGTTAGCCGGGCCGCGCGCGACACGTCCCGCCCCAGTCACCCGCGCAGTCGAAGCTGCGCAACCTGAGCCGGCGCCGGCCGCACCGGCTGAAACGGCTCAAGCCGAACCGGAGCGGGATGAAACCCAATACGTTGCTCACGTTGAAACAGAGCCGACTCCGCAGGTCGAAGCTCAGGCGCCTGCAGCATCGACCGAAGAACCATCCGTATCAGAGGCTGAGACCGCGGAACTTGAACCGCCTGCGGTTGAAGCTGCACCGGAGCCGGAAATTGCTCCACGTGAGGAATCGATTGCGCCGCCTCCGCCGCCCGAGACACCAGTCGCAACGCCGGTGTTCAGCGAGCAATACAGCACACCGCTGGGACGGTCGCGTCGCTACGGCATGCCCGAGGCTGACTTGCCGGTTCAAGTCAACGATGAAGAGCGCCGTCTGCACAACGACGCGCGCCGCTTCGCGCGCTTGCTGGTCTCCGAGATCAAGCTCTATAACGAACAGAAGGTCAGCGAGGGGCGTAATCAAAGCGACATTTACGACCGCCTTCGTGACGACATCGATCGCTCGCGGCAGATGTACGACAAACGAGTCGCCCCTCCAGTCGCCGCCCTGCACGACTATTTCCACCAGGAATTGGTAAACACGCTTGCGGAAGGCGATGCGGCGAAATTGGGAGCAAATTATCCTCAGACCGCCGTGGCCTCATAGTTTTTACTGACGATTGAAGGACTATGGTGGGCCGAATCTTCTTCGGTATTCAGTTGAGCTGAGGAACGCCTTCACCATTTCGGCCGAGCGGTAGTCGCCAAACTGGGTCAATTTGTTCAGCCAAAATTCGTATCCCGTGTAGTCGGTGTCCGGTGCATCATTAGGATTTCGCCGCAGATATCCGAAGTACTGCATCAACACGAATGCTCGATTGCGTTCTGCGGTTGCCAGGTTTGGGTGCTCTGCAATTTGCCTGAGAACCTGGGCGCGGTTTTTCACTCCGGCCGTATGCTCGGCAGTTAAAGTCGCGAGTTCTGTAGTCGGCAGCGGTCGGCCCGCATTATCATTCAGCCGCGACACATAATCAGGTGGCGGCATGGTTGATGGGTATCGTTGAGTGAAGGCGCCGTTGTTAGGCGAGACAAAATTGTTGAAGTAGGCGACCTTGTTACTTTCGAGTTTCTGCTCCCACCCCGGTTGAAGCACCACCACGCCATTTCCAATCTGCGAAACGTCTTGAAGAAACTCTGACAATCTAATGATAGGAACCGGGATGGTGTGCAAAACGCCACCAAGCTGCGAAGACCCGGGGGCATCACCATAGGCGGTCTTATATGTTCGCTCGACCAAATAACCCGTCTCTTGAAACTCGATCGCGAAAAAGAAGGCTGCCGAAGTATCGATGCGCTTTACTTCGATGCAACCAGCGTTGTTACCGCAGCTAGTGATGTTGTTAACCCAAAAATTGAGGCCGCTTTGATCTGCTGGACGATTCAAAAAGTCCAGATAGTGCTGCCGCACGAAAAAGGTCGGATCGTCAATCGGGTTAGCGGGAGCATCGGTTAGGCAGGATCCGTTTGCGTTGACGTAGCTGGTGATCTCGTTGATTGAAAAGTTGCAGAACGCGGTGCTGGATTGTGTCAACGTTGCCAGCATTATTGAATTCTCGCAGCCCGCCACGGTATCGACGTGCGACGCGCCCAGCGTGTGGCCCAATTCGTGAGCAGGGACTGTCACGGGAAACGGATCAGTTGATCGGAGTTTCGACAATCCGTAGGCCGCCCCCGGACTACGGCAAACCACTCCTTGAAAGGCGATGCCGCTCGGCGCGCCTATGTCTTTGCCGGTCCATAAATGCGCCACGTCGCGTTGCGCCGATCCAAACGGATGATTGGCTGCAAACGAGTTCAGCAGGTTGACCGCCGGGGCCTGCGCACCGGCCGTGCTGTATGGATCGGGGCTCGTCCAGGTGTGTTGGACACTAACCGTGAACGTTAAGCCGATGTCGCGCTCGTAAATGGCCTCGACACTGTTCAGAATGCTCAGAATATTGTTGTTGGCAGCGGCCGATCCCCCCAATGCGTTCGTATATTCGAAGTCAGCTTCGGTGGCAATCTCGATGATCTTGAACGGCGAAAAAGCGTGCTCGTACGATACAGTGGCCTGAGACATCAGCTCTTTTGCGCTGAGATTAACCTGTGCGCCAAGCGAATCCGGGCACGAAACAGTACTGTCGGAACGAACGTCCGCGGCGCGGTAGAAGATGTAATCAGACGACTGAGCGGCGGCAGAGTACCGGCGGCCTGGTTCAATGTAATACACGTCATCGCCAGTTAGGATCATTCCTTCAAGTTTGTCATCTTCAACCGTCAGGCGCGCTTCGCTGTTCGGTAAGCCCGCAACCGTTCCTTTGTACGTTACTACCGGCGGCGTTGGCAGAATCCGCGTTACCCCGTCCGCCGAGAATTCTTCCGCGCGATAACCGCGCGCGCGCAGGTCATTCGGCGTTAACATAATTTCGAGAGTGCGGGCGCCCGTTTTCAGCGACAACCGCCCCAACCGTCTGACACCTTCGGCGGCAGACCGTGAATCAAGCTGAACTTCTTCATGCTCTGAGAAAAACCTCGCCAGGTCCTGACGGTAATGCGTTTTGTTAGTTTGCGCCCCCACCGGCAAATAGGCGTCGATCACGGAAAACGCAACGACCAGGCTAAGTACCAGCGTCAATTGAATAGGCAATCGAAAAACGACGCGAGGTTTTGTCATAAAAACGATTTGCTTCCGCGACTTAATTTCACGGGGGAGTTACTTCAGCGTGTGGAGTTATTCGGGGCGCGCAATCTGCTGATGAATTCTCACGCGGGGGAGCAGGGGGCTCGATCATCTTAATAACCGACGGCCCGAGACGTCAATATCAGTAAGTGCGAGGTAACGTCGACCTGTGTTTGCCAGAGCCGCCTTTGGCGCTTAAAGTCTGAGCTATGCTCAAAGAAGGATCGGACGCGCCCGACTTCACACTGCCTGACGGAGAAGGGAAGCCCTGGCGGCTTTCAGATTATCGCGGCAAAGTCGTCGTGCTGCTTTTCTATCCCGGCGACGAGACTCCGGTCTGTACGCGCCAGATGTGTTCTGTGCGCGACCGTTGGGACGACTATGCGGCCACCGGCGCGGAAGTTGTCGGCATCTCGACTGACAGCGTCGAATCCCACAAGAAGTTCGCCGATCATCACGATCTGCCGCTGCGTCTTCTTTCGGATGCTGATCGAAAAGTGGCAGACATGTACGGGGCGAACTCGCTGGTGCCGGGAAAAGTCGCCCGCTCGGTTTTCGTGATCGATGGGAAGGGCGCGATTCGTCATCGCGACGTCCGCCCGTTGGGATTGTTTCGGCCCAAGGATGACGATGTGCTGAAAGCGATTCGCGCAGCAACGGGTTAGTTTCAAGTTCTAAGTTTAAGGTCTCAAGTTGAAGCCGCGAGCTTGAAACTTGAAACCTGAAACTTGAAACCTGATAATCCCAGCCGAGGTACATAGTTCATGCCAGACGAAATCAAATGCGCCCGCTGCGGGCAGAAACGCAGTCCGCTCGGCTATGCGCCCCTCCCGACTGAACTTGGCCAGA